>DATHAL010000027.1:0-33864 GCA_035296705.1 Solirubrobacterales bacterium | reverse complement strand
GGCCGGGCTCGCACGACCGTATCGAGGGCATCGAGCAGGTCGACAAGATCATCAACATCGACCAGTCGCCGATCGGGCGGACGCCGCGATCGAACCCGGCGACCTATACCAACGTCTTCGACCACATCCGCCAGCTCTACTCGCAGACGCGCGAGGCGCGGGCCAGGGGCTACAAGCCGGGCCGCTTCAGCTTCAACGTCAAGGGCGGGCGCTGCGAGGTGTGCCGGGGCGACGGCCAGATCAAGATCGAGATGCACTTCCTCCCGGACGTCTACGTCCCCTGCGAGCAGTGTCACGGCCGCCGCTACAACCGCGAGACGCTCGAGGTCCGGTTCAAGGGCAAGTCGATCGCCGACGTGCTCGAGATGTCGGTGGGCGAGGCGGTGGAGTTCTTCTCCGCGATCCCCAAGATCAAGCGGCGGTTGCAGACCCTCCACGACGTCGGGCTCGACTACATCCGCCTCGGGCAGCCGGCGACCCAGCTCTCGGGCGGCGAGGCGCAGCGCGTGAAGCTCGCGACCGAGCTCTCCAAGATCGCGACGGGCGCCACGCTCTACATCCTCGACGAGCCGACCACGGGCCTCCACTTCGCCGATGTCGAGCGCCTGCTCGAGGTGCTCGACCGCCTGGTGGAGCAGGGCAACACCGTGGTCGTGATCGAGCACAACCTCGACGTGATCAAGTCCGCCGACCACCTGATCGACCTCGGTCCGGAGGGCGGCGAGGCGGGCGGAGAGATCATTGTCGCCGGCACCCCGGAGCAGGTCGCCGGATCGCCGACGTCCTACACGGGCCGCTTCCTCCGCGGCCTCGTCGAGGCCGAGGAGCCGGCGCCGAAGCCGCGGCGGGCGCGCCGCGCCGCCGAGCCCGTCGCCGCCTGACCGGGTGGTCTAGCTTGGCGGCGCGCCGCCGCCGAGCTCGGCGGCGAGCCGATCGAGACTCCCGTCGACCTGCTCGCTCACCGGGATCTCCCGCGTCCCCTCGAGGCGGAGCGTGGCGTTCGCGTCGATCCCCTTCTTCGCCGGCTCGATTCGGACCGTGTCGGGGGACCATTTCGCGACGGGCTCGGGCCAGACGGTCACGTAGTACTCCTCGTCGGAGCCCTCGCCGTGGGTGACTCCCCTGGCCTTGAATGCTGCGACGACGCCGGGGGTGACGGCGAGAACGAACGTGCGCGGCAGCTCCTTGGCCGCTCGTGGCTTGAGCAGCGAGACGAGGCCGTGCCCCATCATCGCCGACGCCATCGAAGGCGAATGCCCCTGGCGCAGCACCGCCGCCGCCGTCACCTGCTCGGACAGCCAGCCCGCGTCGTCCAGGGCCCGGATGAGGTCATCGGGTCGGTCGATGAGCGGCTTGATCCGCTCCGCCAATCAGACCGCCCCCGTGCCGAAGCCGTCGGTGCACTTCGCGAAGTCCCGTTCGCTTCCGTCGAACATCCCCGTCTCGACTCCTCAGTCCGTTGAGCGGTGGCGGTGCGACCCTACTGCACCGTCTGACAGGCTGCCGACGATGGGCGAGCTCGCCGAGTGGCGCACCTGGTGGGTGAAGCGGCGCTGGTACGACCGCAACCGGCGCCTGCGGCGCCGCTGGCGGATCAACCGGCACGCGGCACGCGGAGGCTTCTACGTCAGGTATCCGATCGAGGGCGAGGCGCTCGAGGCGCTGGACGAGCACCGCCTGGAGATCGGGGCGGGCACCGTGCTCGAGCCCGGCTGCTGGCTGACGCTCGACGCGCGCGCCCGGATCAGCATCGGTGAGGGCTGCTTTCTCAATCGCGGCACGATGCTCGCGGCGCTCGAGCGGATCGAGATCGGCGACCACGTGATGTTCGCGAACGGCTGTTTCGTCGGCGATGCCGACCACCGCCACGACGATCCCGAGCTCCCGGTCCCCTGGCAGGGCTTCGTCCCGCGCGGCCCCGTGAGGATCGGCTCAAACGTCTGGTTCGGCGTGAACTGCGTGGTCACCGGTGGGGTCGAGATCGGCGACCGCGCCGTCATCGGCGCGAACTCGGTCGTCACCGAGGACGTGCCGCCGGCGACGATCGCCGCCGGGGCCCCTGCGCGCGTGATCCGCGAGATCGAGTTCTGCCGCGGCGACGGCGGGTAGCCTCGCCTGCCGTGCGGCTCCTTCTCGCAGCCGGCGTTGTGGTCAGCGCGCTCCTGGCGGGCTGCGGCTCCGACGGCGACGAGGCGGCAAAGATCGCGACGACCGTGACGGTGCCGACCGGCGGCGAGACGGCGACCGCGACCGAGACCAACGCCGACGAGCCCCAGGCGGCGCCGGCGGCCGGCGCGGGGGCCCCGCAGCCCGGCGCCGGCGCCGGCGCGCGGAGCCCGCTCGCCGCGGCGGAGGTCGTGCTGACCGCGGATGGGACCGTCGAGGAGGCCTGCGGCAGCTTCGTGACCGCGGCGTTCATCCGCACCTCCTACGGCGGCGAGCAGAACTGCATCGCGGCGCGTCGAGGCCAAGCGCTCGCGCGCTCGATCGCGTTCGCGCCCGGCACGACGGAGAACCCGGACCAGCTCGTCGTCGTGCCGGACGGCGGGCCTTACGACGGCCACAGGGTCGAGGTCGACGTCGCGGAGCAGGACGGCACCTTCCGCGTCGATCGGCTCGTCGCCCACGTGCCCGCGGGCCCGTGAGCCCGCGTCGCGGCACCTACTCGCTCGTCGCCCGCGATCCCGCGAGCGGCGAGCTCGGCGTCGCGGTCCAGTCGCACTGGTTCTCGGTCGGCTCGATCGTGAGCTGGGCGCGGGCCGGGATCGGCGCCGTTGCGACGCAGTCGATCGCGGAGCCCGCCTATGGGCCCCGGCTGCTCGATCGCCTGGAGGCCGGGGAGGGGCCGGTCGAGGCGCTCGCGACCGAGCTCGAGGGCGACGAGCTCGCCCGCTTCCGCCAGGTCGCCGTCGTGGATGCGCGCGGGGCGGTCGCCGCGCACACCGGCCGCGGCTGCATTCCTTACGCAGGTGACGTCGGCGGCGACGGTTTCAGCGCCCAGGCGAACATGATGTCGACCGCCGACGTGTGGCCGGCGATGGCGTCCGTCTTCGAGGCGGCCGAGGGTCAGTTGGCGCGCCGGCTGCTGGCGGGGCTCGCCGCCGGCGAGGCCGCCGGCGGCGACATCCGGGGCCGCCAGTCGGCGGCGCTCCTCGTCGTCGCCGCCGAGGGCGAGCCGTGGCGGGCGAACGTCGAGCTGCGGGTCGAGGACCATGTCGACCCGCTCGGCGAGCTCCGGCGCCTGCTCGACCTCCACGAGGCGTACGCGCTCGCCGATCGAGCCGACACGCTCGCCGGCGAGGGACGGCATGAGCTCGCGGCGCGGATCTACCGGCGCGCGGCTGAGGCGGCTCCCGCCAACGTCGAGCTCAGCTTCTGGGCCGGGCTCGGCATCGCCGCGTCCGGTGACGTCGCCGTGGGCGCCGAGCGGGTCGCGGCCGCACTCGCGGCGCACGAGGGCTGGCGGGAGCTCCTCGCCCGGCTCGATCCGGAGATCGCGCCCGGCTCCGAGGCGGTGCGGGAGGCGCTCGGCGTCAGTCGATCACCTGGATGACGATCGTCCGCTCGCGCGCGCGGTCGTCGAAGTCGAGCAGCACGAGCTGCTGCCAGGTCCCGAGTGCGAGGCGGCCGCCGCTGACCGGTACGACCTCGGACGGCCCGACGATCGAGGCCCGCTGGTGGGCGTGGCTGTTGCTGTCGTGGTTGAGGCGGTTGTGCTCGTAATCGCCGCGCTGGGGGATGAGGCGCTCGAGCGCCACCTGGAGGTCGTGGACTCCGCCCGGCTCGTGCTCCATCGTCGTCACCGCCGCGGTCGAGCCGCGCACGAACGCGCTCGCCTGACCTTCGGCGACGCCGCTCTCGGCCACCGCGCGCGAGACCTCGCCGGTGATGTCGATGACGTCGGTGTCGCCGCGGGTTGAGACGCGGATCTCGCTCGTGCGAACGCTCACGCCGGCACCGTAGTACGCCTCAGATTTCAGTTGCGGACCAGTCACCCCCGAACGGGTCGGCTCCGGCGAGGCTCTGCTGCTCCATGTACCGGCGAAACGCCTCCAGCTCCTCGGCCTCGATCGCGTAGGTGTGCTCGGGCGCCGGGAAGGAGCGGCTGCGGACCTCGCTCGCGTACTGGGTGACGGCCCGCGTCATCTCGTCGCGCAGGTTGGCGTAGCGCTTCACGAACTTCGGCTTGTGACCGCCGTAGATCCCGAGCAGGTCGTGCCAGACGAGCACCTGCCCGTCGGTCGCCGCGCCCGCTCCGATCCCGATCACGGGAACGCCGAGCTTCGGGACCAGGACCTCGCTGATCTCGGCCGGAATCGCCTCGAAGACGATCGCGAAGCAGCCGGCGGCCTCGAGCGCCAGCGCCTCCTCGGCGATCTGCGTCGCGCCATCCGCGGTCTTGCCCTGGGCCTTGAAGCCGCCGAGCGCCGTCGCCGTCTGCGGCGTCAGGCCCACATGCCCCATCACCGGGATCCCGGCGCGGATGATCGCGCGGGCGCGCTCGACGGACATCCCGCCGCGCTCGAGCTTGACGACGTCGCAGCCGGCCTCCTTCACGTAGCGGGTCGCGTTCTCGATCGCCTGTTCGTTCGAGCGCTCGTAGCTTCCGAATGGCAGGTCGCCGACCAGGAGCGGCGTTCGCATGCCGCGCCGCACGGCGCGCGCGAGGACCAACATCTCGTCCATGCTCACCGGCGTCGTCGAGGAGTGGCCGAGCATCGTCATCGCCGCCGTGTCCCCGACGAGCACCAGGTCGACGCTCGCCGCCTCGGCGATTTCCGCCGAGGGGAAGTCGTAGGCCGTCACCATCACGATCGGCTCGGAGCCGAGCTTCATCTCCGCGAGCCGCGGAAGCGTCATTTTCGGAATCTGTCTCTGCATTCGTTTCCTCTCTAGGTGTCCCGCGCGGTACCCGCGAGCCCTCCGATCACCACGTTGTCGATCAACCGCGCGCGGCCGATGCGAGCGGCGACGGCGACCAGCACCGGCCTGCCGTCGAAACTCTCTGCCGCGCTCAGGTCCTCGGCGTCGCGCGCCTCCAGGTACTCGGGCTCGATTCCCGCCGCATCGAGCTCCGCTCGCGCCGCCGCCAGCGCCTCGGCCGTCGAGCGGGCGCCCTCCTCCGCTGCGCGCGCCGCCGCGCCGAGTGCGCGGTTGAGCGCGGCGGCGCGCTCGCGCTCGGCCGCGTCGAGGTACGCGTTCCGCGAGCTCAGCGCCAGCCCGCTCTCCTCGCGCACCGTGGGCACGACGACGATCTCGACCGGGAAGTCGAGGTCGCGGACCATCCGCCTGATGATCGCCGCCTGCTGGGCGTCCTTCTGGCCGACGAAGGCGATGTCCGGCCCGACGGCGTTGAAGAGCTTCGCGACGACGGTCGTCACGCCCCGGAAATGGGTCGGGCCGCGGCGCTGCCGATCCCCGTCGAGCACCCGGACCATGTCCCCGGTCACCTCGACGAAGGTCGAGAAGCCCTGCGGATACACCTCGTCCGCACTGGGCGCGTAGGCGACGTCGACGCCGGCGCGCTCCGCCAGCTCGAGGTCGCGGCGCTCGTCGCGCGGATACGCGTCGAGGTCCTCGCCGGGCCCGAACTGCGTCGGGTTCACGAACACGCTCATGACGACCACGTCGCAGCGCTCGCGGGCGGCGGCGAGGAGCGCCAGGTGCCCGTCGTGGAGCGCGCCCATCGTCGGCACGAAGCCGACCGACCGGCCGGGCAGGCGCTCCGGCGCAAGCGCGGCGCGCAGCTCGGCCTTCGTCCGCACGACCCTCACGGCGCCACCTCGCGGGCGCGCTCGGCCAGCGCCTCATAAAGCGGCACGAGCTCGGGCGCGGTTTCGCGCAGCGCCTCGAGGTGGCGTGCGACGGTCGCCTCGTCGCCGCGCGCGATCGGGCCCGTGAGCGCCCCGGCGCCGCGGTCCGCCCAGTTCGCGGCGGTGCGAAGGACGAGCGGCGCGAGCAGCTCCCGCCCCGCGTCGAGCCCGATCGATTCGAGCAGCTCGGCGGCCGACTCCTCGAGCGCGACGAGGAGGTTCGAGGCCATGCTCGCGGCCGCGTGATAGCCGGCGCGCCGCTCCTCGGGCACCTCGAACGGGCGCATCCCGAGGCGCACGGCGAGGCCGCGCGCGAGCTCGAGCGCCGCCTGGCTCGATCCTGCGATCGCCGCCGGGCAGCCGGTGAAGTCGGCGCTCGAGTCCGGGATCGTCTGGAGTGGGTGAAGGGAGAAGAGCTCGGCGCCTGCGTCGCCCAGCGGCTGGAGCGCCGCGAGCGTGGTGGCGCCGCTCGTGTGGCCGGCGAAGCGAGGAGGCGGCTCCGCGCTCGCCAGGCCGGCGGCGACCTTCTGGATCGCGTCATCCGGGACGCAGAGCAGCGCCACGGCGGCGTCGCGGGTGGCCCCGAGGGCGTCGTCGCGTCCGGCGAGCCGTGCGGGGAGCCCGGAAGCGGTGGCCGCGGCGGCGATCGAGCGGCCCATGCGCCCGGCGCCGACGATCGCCAACGACGGCAGCTCGGCTGCAGGGGTCGGGAGGTCCCGTTCCAGTTCCCTCATCGAGATACCAGACGGCGTGTCGAAATCGCTTCTTCCGGTTTGCCGGCTTCGCCGGCCGTCCCCGCCCGAAGCATCGGGTCGCGGCGTGCCGCGGATGTTAGCGGCGGCCTGGCCACCGGTTTCCGGGTCGCGCCGGGTTACCATCGGCCGCGTGCCGATCTACGAGTTCCGGTGCGAGGCCTGCGGCGAGCGGTTCGAGGCGCTGGTCGCGGCCGGGACGGATTCGGTCGAGTGCCGGCGTTGCGGTTCCGGACGGACGGCGCGCGTGCTCTCCGCGCAGGCGCCGCCGATGCACATTGTGAAGACGCCCGGCGACACGCGAAAGCAGGAGGTAAAGAACGCGCAGCTGCGCGAGCGCACGAGGGCGGAGTTCACGTCGGCGCGCCGGCGGGCCCGCGAGCGGCGGCCGAAGGGTGGGTCAGGAGGGTGAGCGACAGCTCCGACGTGCGGCGCGAGAGGCTGATCCAGCTCTACCGCGACGTCTCGACCTGCACGCGCTGCCGCCTTAACGAGACGCGGACCAGGGCCGTCTTCGGTTCCGGCAACGCGAACGCGGACCTGATGTTCGTCGGCGAGGCGCCCGGCGCCGAGGAGGACCGCCAGGGCCTGCCGTTCGTGGGGCGCGCCGGGCAGCTCCTCAACCAGCTCCTGGCCGAGATCGGGATGAGGCGCGAGGACGTCTTCATCGCGAACACCCTGAAGAGCAGGCCGCCGGGCAACCGCGATCCGCAGCCGGACGAGATCGAGGCCTGCTGGCCGTACCTGGAGAGCCAGATCCAGCTCATCGAGCCGCGCGTGGTCGCGACCCTCGGCAACTTCGCGACCAAGAAGCTCACCGGCAGCCCGACGGGGATCACGCGCTGCTGCGGCACCCCCCAGGTCCACGAGCTGGCCGGCCGCACCGTCTTCATCTATCCGCTCTTCCATCCGGCGGCGGCGCTGAGGACGCCCTCGGTCCTCGAGCGGCTGCGCGAGGACTTCTCGCGGATCCCCGCGCTGCTCGCCGAGCCGCTCCCGGACGAGCAGGAGGCGCTCCAGATCGAGGACGCCGAGGACCACGCCGTGCCGGCCGACCAGCTCGACCTGTTCGCTTGAGCCTCGAGGTGACCGACGCGCCGGCGGCCACCGAGGCGCTGGGGGCGCGGATCGCGGCCGGCCTCGAGCCCGGCGACATCGTGCTCATCGCGGGCGAGCTCGGCAGCGGCAAGACGACGCTGGTGCGGGGGGCATGCCGGGAGCTCGGCGTGACCGAGCCCGTGGTCTCACCGACCTTCACGATCGGCCGGCGCTACCGCGGCCGCATCCCGGTGTCGCACCTCGACCTCTACCGGCTCGTCGACCTCGCCGGCGAGGAGCCGGGGATGCTCGACGACTACCTCACGCCCGATGCGATCTCGTTCGTCGAGTGGCCGGAGGTCGCGGTCGACGCGCCGCTCCCGGAGGGCGTGGCGGTCGCGCTGCGGATCGAGCTCCGCCACGCCGGCGGCGACCGGCGCGAAGTCGAGATCGTCGCCCCGGCCGCCGCGGAGTCGGCGCCTCTCTAGCCGCCGTCCTGCGAGTCCTGCGTCGCCTCGTCGACCTGGTCCTCGATCTCGTTCTGAAGGTCCTCCGCCTGCTGCTGGACGTCCTGGCTCGCCTCGTCAGCCTGCTCCTGGACGGTGCTCTGGATCTCCTCGGCGCTCTCCTGCGCCTCGTTGACAGCGTCGTTTACCTGGTCCTCCCTCGAATCGCCGCAGCCGGACGTGACCGCGCCCGTGGCAGCGATCGCGAGCACTCCCAATCCTGAGAGCGCCCGGCGTCGATCGAGTCTGATCATCAAGGTCCTTCCTGAATCGTGGGCGAGGTGCGCAGCGTACCCTCGGGCATGTGAGCGCGCAGGATCCCGGCGTCGTGCTCGGCGTCGACACCGCGACCGACGTCGCCGCCGTCGCCGCAACGCGCGGCGAGGAGGTCGTGCACGAGTCGTGGGCGGAGCCGGAGCCCGGCGGCCGGCCCCGGCACGCGGCGACCCTACTCGAGTCGGTCGAGGCGGCGGCGCAGGCGGCGGGTGGCTGGGAGACCGTGAGACTGCTCGCCGTGGGCGTCGGACCGGGCACCTTCACCGGGCTGCGGATCGGGATCGCGACCGTGCGCGGGCTCGCGCAGGGACGGGGGTTGGAGGTGGCGCCGGTCGTCTCCCTCGACGCGCTCGCCCGCGGGATCTCCGAGTCGGACGGCGGCGGCGACCGCGCGCGCCTGCCGCTCATCGACGCCCGCCGCGGCGAGGTGTTCGCGGCGCTCAGCGACGGCGTCGCCGACGGCTGGCAGCCGATGGTGATCGGCACCGACGAGCTCGCCGCGCGGGTCGCGGCGCTGTCCGCCACCCCACTGGCGGCCGGGGACGGCTCGCTACGATTCCGGGCACAGCTCGAGGCCGCAGGGATCGAAGTCCTTCCCGACGCGGATCCGGCTCACCGGCTGGCGGCGCGCCACGTCTGCGCGCTAGGCGGCAAGGTCGAGCCGGGGCGGCCGGAGGCGGTGACGCCCATGTACCTGAGAAGGCCCGATGCAGAGGTCTGGCGTGAGCAACGAGACCCCGACTCCTAGCGCCACCGCGCTCGAACCCGAGCGCGGGGCCGCCGCCGAGCTCGACGTCCGCCCCCTGGTCTACGGCGATCTGCCCGCGGTGCTGGCGATCGAGCGGCGCGCGTTCAAGACGCCCTGGTCGCTCGCGATGTTCGTGCTCGAGCTCTCGAAGCCATCGGGGATCTGCCTCGGGATCACCGACCGCGACGAGTTGGTCGGGTACCTCGTCTGCTCGCGCTACGCGGACGTCTGGCACCTGATGAACATCGCGGTCGACCCCGACCGGCGCCGCGAGGGCATCGCGACGCGCCTGATGAGGGAGCTGTTCGATGCGGCCGGTCCGGGCGCGCGGTTCACGCTCGAGGTGCGAACCTCGAACCGCGGCGCGATCACGATGTACGACCGGTTCGGGTTCCGGCGCGCGGGCCGCCGGCGCCGCTACTACCACGACAACGGCGAGGACGCCCTCATCATGTGGCTCGAGCTGCCCAGCGCCGGCGCTGCGGACGCCGGGTGAGCATCCTCGCGATAGAGACCTCCTGCGACGACACCTGCGCCGCGGTCGTCGACGGCGCCCTGGTGCTCTCGAACGTGATCTCCTCGCAGGCGGACGCGCACGCGCGCTTCGGTGGCGTCGTCCCGGAGGTCGCCTCGCGCCACCACCTCGAGCTCGTGAATCCGATCGTCGACGCGGCGCTGGCCGATGCCGGCGCCGAGCTCGGCGACGTCGAGTCGATGGCGGTCACGCGCGGGCCGGGCCTGATCGGGGCCCTGCTGGTGGGGGTCAGCACCGCGAAGGCGCTCGCCGCCGCCGCGCGCATGCCACTCGCCGGAATCGACCACCTTCACGGCCACGTCGCCGCCAACTTCCTCGAGCCCGATCCGCTCGAGCCGCCCTTTCTGTGCCTGATCGCAAGCGGCGGCCACACGCTGCTCGCCGGCGTCACCTCCCACGACTCATACGAGGTGCTCGGCCAGACGCTCGACGATGCGGCGGGGGAGGCGCTCGACAAGGGTGCGCGGCTGCTCGGTCTCGGCTACCCCGGCGGCCCGGCGATTCAGCGCGAGGCGCAGAACGGTGACCCCGAGGCGTTCGAGTTCCCGATCGCGATGCGCGACGACCCCAGCCTTGACTTCAGCTTCAGCGGCCTGAAGACGGCGCTTCTCTACACGGTGCGCGACCTGGGCGAGGAGCGGGCGCGCGAGCTCCGTGCCGACCTCGCGGCGAGCTACCAGGCCGCCGTCGTCGACCAGCTCGTGGTCAAGCTGAGGCGCGCCGCGCGCGGGGGGAGCAAGCGCCGCAAGCTGCCGGGCGGCGGCTGGCGAGCCGTCGCCCTCGGCGGCGGCGTGGCGGCCAACTCGCTGCTTCGCGACCGCGTCGCGGGGCTCTGCGAGCGCGAGGACCTCGAGCTGAAGCTCGTCCCGCTGGAGCTCTGCACCGACAACGCGGCGATGATCGCGTCGGCGGCCCGGTACGTCGAGGCGGTCCCGTATCCGCGCTACCTCGACTGGGACGCGCGGGCGTGAGCCGCGGTTCGCCGCTCCCGGTGAAGCTCTACGGACGGCCGGGGTGCCACCTCTGCGACGAGGCGCGCGAGGCGATCCACGAGCTCGGTGCGAGCCGCTCGATCGAGCTCCGCGAGGTCGACATCGAATCCGACGACGGCCTGCTCGCGACCTATCTGGAGCGGATCCCGGTGGTCGAGGTCGCCGGCCGCGAAGTCTCGGAGCTCGTCTTCGACCGCGACGCGTTCGCGCGCGCGCTTCATACTGTCGAGCCGTGAGCGACCCGCCGGTGAGCGAACGGACCGCCGCGCAGGCGGAGACCGCGGGGGGACTCGGCGACGTCGATCGGCTCTCGCTCGGCGTCGCGGCGCGCCTCTCGCGTTACCTGCAGGTGCTGATCCAGGCGCGGAAGATGGGCCGGGAGACGATCTCCTCGCAGGAGCTCGCCGAGTACACGCACATCAACTCGACCCAGATCCGCCGCGACCTCTCTGGGTTCGGCAAGTTCGGCAAGCGCGGCGTCGGCTACCGGGTCGACTCGCTGGTCTCGGAGATCCGGAAGATCCTCCACACCTCCGGGCAGCACAACATCGCGCTGTTCGGCGCCGGCCACCTGGGGCAGGCGATCGCGAGCTCGGACATCTTCGCCGACCACGGCTTCCGGATCGTGGCGATCTTCGACGCCGACCCGGCGCTGGTCGGCGAGTCGTTCGGCGGCGTCCCGGTGCGCCCGCTCGACGACCTCGAGGGAGTCGTCCGGACGGAGGAGGTGGTGGTCGGGGTGCTGGCGGTGCCGGCGAACGCGGCTCAGGACGTCGCCGACCAGCTCGTCGAGGCCGGCGTCAAGATCATCTTCAACTACTCCGAGCAGCTCCTCCAGGTGCCGCCCGAGGTCACCGTCCACACCTCGAGCCCCGCGGTCGACCTGCTCTACGCGCTCTACTTCTACCTCGCCTGACCTTGGCCGCGGGCAGGACCGAGCCCACCCTCGACCTCGAGCGGACGCGCGAGATCTTCGCCGCCTCCGAGGACTTCACGATCGGCCTCGAGGAGGAGTTCGCGATCGTGGACCCGCACAGCCTCGAGCTCGTCCACCGCTTCGAGGAGCTGTTCGAGAGCTGTCGCGAGGATCCGCGCCTCGCCGCCTCGGTCGCCGGCGAGCTGATCGACACCGAGATCGAGATCCGGTCGGGCCGCGCGGCGACCTTCGCCGAGGCGCGCTCGCTCCAGGTCGAGCACCGCGCGCGGTTGTTCGAGCGCGCCGAGTCTTTGGGGATCGGGCTCGCGGCCATGGGCACGCACCCGTGGGCGAGCTATCTGGACCAGCGGATCATCGAGACCGAGCACTACCGGCGGCTGCGCGAGGAGCTGCGCTGGGTCGCGCAGCGCAACAACACGTGGAGCCTCCATGTCCACGTCGGGATCCGCGACGCGGATCGGGCGATCGCCGTCTGCGACCGCCTCCGCGAGGTGCTGCCGCCGCTGCTCGCGCTGTCGGCGAACTCGCCCTTTCTCGACGGCCATGACACCGGCCTCGCCTCGGTTCGCACCGAGATCTTCACCCGCACGTTCCCGCGCTGCGGCGTTCACGAGCCGTTTCGGGACTGGCGCACCTATGCCGACTTCATCGGCCTGCTGACGCGGACGGGGGCGATCGTCGAGGCGACGCAGCTCTGGTGGAGCGTCCGGCCTCACCACTCCTTCGGCACGGTCGAGCTGCGGATCTGCGACGCGCAGACGAGCGGCGGCGACTCGTTCAACCTCGCGGCGCTGATCACGGCCTGCATCGCGCAGTCCGCGCTCGACTACGACGAGGGGCGCCTCTCAGATCCGCTCGGGCACCGCGAGATCGAGGAGAACCTGTGGCGCGCGATCCGCTGGGGGCTCGACGGCACCCAGATCGACTTCGCGGCCGGCGAGGTGATCACCACGCGGGCGGCGATCGAGCGCCTCCTTGCATGGACGGCTCCGGCGCGCGGGCAGCTTGGGCTCGAGTTCGAGCTGCCCGAGGAGAACGGGACCCAGCGGATGCGGGCGGCGCTCGAGGAGGGGACGCCGCTCGCGGACGTATACCGGGCGGCGGTCGACGAGACGCGACGCACCTACGCCCCCGACCTCGTCGCCGGCTGAACTAGGCTTGAGGTGATGAGCGCAGAGGAGCAGAGCGGCGGGCCGGCCGGCCCAGGCGGCGCCGAGCAGGAGGAGCTTCAGCGCCGGCTCGAGGAGCAGGTGCGAAAGCTCCGCGTCCAAGACCTCCTGCTCGAGAGCGCCGTCAGCGTCCTCAACCTCTCGGCGCGGCGGATCACCAAGGAGGACGAGCGCGACCTCGAGCAGGGCCGCATCGGGATCGAGGCCGTCCGCGCCCTTCTCGACCTGGTCGAGCCCGAGCCGCGCGAGCAGCTCCGCGAGGCGCTCTCGCAGGTGCAGGTGCTCTACGCGCGCGAGGCAGGAGGCGGTGGCGGAGAGGCCGAGGCGGCGCCGGAGGAGAAGCCCGAGAGCGGCGGCGCCGAGCAGCCGAAGGCCCCGCGCCCGTCGGGTCTCTGGACGCCTCCCGGCAGCTCATAAACCGGGTCACCTCGTTACACTGCGCGCGCCTCGCGGCCGGAACGCCTCCGCCCGCTTCTGACTGATAAGCCCCTGACGGAGGACCTCTCTTGACCGACTTCCTGACCGATTACGGCGTCGTCATCGCGCTCGTCTGCGCCGGCGCCGCCGTGCTGTACGGCGCCCTGGTCACGCAGCGCCTGCTCGGCCGCTCCGCCGGCAACGAGCGGATGCAGGAGATCTCCGGTGCCGTGCAGGAGGGGGCCAAGGCCTACCTCAACCGGCAGTACACGATCATCGCGATCGTCGCGCTGCCGCTGGCCATCCTGATCGCGATCCTCCAGGACGTCACGACGGGAATCGGCTTCGTGCTCGGCGGTGCGCTGTCGGGCGCCGCGGGCTTCATCGGCATGAACCTCTCGGTGCGCGCGAACGCGCGGGTCGCCGAGGCGGCGCGCGGCGGAGTGCCGCCGGCGCTCGACGTCGCCTTCAAGGGCGGCTCGGTCACCGGCCTGCTCGTCGTCGGCATGGCGCTGCTCGGCGTCGCCGGCTACTTCGGGATCCTGGTGATCGCCGACGAAACCGACAAGGAGGCCGTCGACGCGCTGATCGGGCTCGGGTTCGGCGGCTCGCTGATCTCCGTGTTCGCGCGGCTCGGCGGCGGCATCTTCACGAAGGCAGCCGACGTCGGCGCCGACCTCGTCGGCAAGGTCGAGGCCGGCATCCCCGAGGACGACCCACGGAATCCGGCCGTGATCGCGGACAACGTCGGCGACAACGTCGGCGACTGCGCCGGGATGGCGGCGGACCTGTTCGAGACCTACGCGGTCACGTCGGTCGCCGTGATGCTGCTTGGCGTGCTCACGTTCACGGGCGACTTCACGCGGGAGGCGGCGATCTACCCGCTCGTGCTCGGCGGCGCCGCGATCCTCGCCTCGATCGTCGGCGCGCTCGCGGTGCGCACGACGACCGACAGGGTCGAGGGGGCGCTCTACCGCGGCCTGATCATCTCGGCCGTGATCTCGGCGGCGCTGTTCTACCCGATCACCGAGTGGCTGATGAGCGACCCGCTCTCGCTTGGGGTCGGCGATCCGGGCAGCTCGCTGTTCGGGACGTCGGTCGGCGAGCTGTGGCTCTGCGGCCTCATCGGGCTCGTCGTCACCGGCGGCCTCTTCGTGATCACCGACTACTACACCTCGACGCGCTTCCGGCCGGTGAAGACGATCAGCCAGGCGTCGATCACGGGCCACGCGACGAACATCATCCAGGGGCTCGCCCAGGGCTTTCAGTCGGCGGTCGCCCCGGCGCTGTTGATCGCGCTCGCGATCTTCGGCGCCAACGAGCTCGCGGGCATCTACGGGATCGGGATCGCCGTGATGGCGCAGCTCTCGCTGTGCGGCCTGATCGTCGCGCTCGACGCCTTCGGCCCGATCACCGACAACGCGGGCGGAATCGCCGAGATGGCCGAGCTGCCGGAGGACGTCCGCAACGTGACCGACCCGCTCGACGCGGTGGGCAACACGACCAAGGCGGTCACCAAGGGCTATGCGATCGGCTCCGCGGCGCTCGCCGCCCTCGTGCTCTTCAACGCCTTCGAGATCGAGCTTGGCGCCGAGGAGGGCGGCGGCGACCTCGTCTTCTCGATCGCCGACCCGGCGGTGCTGATCGGGCTCCTCGTCGGCGGCATGATGGTCTACCTGTTCGCGGCGTTCGCGATCGAGGCCGTGGGCCGCGCCGGTGGCCAGGTCGTCGAGCAGGTCCGCAAGCAGTTCCGCGAACGGCCCGGGATCATGGAGGGAACGGAGAAACCCGAGTACGGGACCACCGTCAGCATCGTCACCGCGGCGGCGCAGCGCGAGATGATCGCGCCGTCGCTGATCCCGATCGTCGTCCCCGTGATCGTCGGGATCATCAGCGCCAAGGCGCTCGGCGGCCTGCTGATCGGGGTGATCGTCGTCGGACTCTTCATGGCGCTCTCGATGACCGCCGGCGGCGGCGCCTGGGACAACGCGAAGAAGCTGATCGAGGACGGCGCCTTCGGCGGCAAGGGATCCGAGGCGCACGCCGCCTCGGTCACCGGCGACACCGTGGGCGACCCCTACAAAGACACCGCCGGCCCGGCGATCAACCCGATGATCAAGGTCGCGAACATCGTCGCGATCCTGATCATCCCGATCGTCCACCTCTAGGCGCCGCCGGCCACGATCTGGTACGAGGCGGGCATGGAGAGCCGTGCCCGCCTCGATCCCGCCGTCTTCAACCTGCCGGTCGGCCGCCTGCGCCGCGGCTATTACAGCGACGCCTACTTCAACTACACGAAGGAGCTCCTGGAGGCCGACGAACGGCATCCCGGGGTGCTGATGCAGGTGTTCCAGAAGAAGGAGTCGATCCTGGGCGGGATCGACGAGGCGATCGCGGTGCTGAAGCTGGGCTCGGGCGCCGAGGGCGAGGGCGGCGAGTGGCGCGACGGCTGGGAGGAGCTCGAGGTCAGGGCGCTCCACGACGGCGACCCGATCGAGGCGCGCGAGACGGTGATGACGATTGAGGGCGACTACTCGCTGTTCGCGCACCTGGAGACGGTCTACCTGGGCTGCCTCGCACGGCGTTCGCTGGTGATGCGGAACGTGCGCGCGGTTGTCGATGCCGCCGCCGGCAAGCCGATCCTCTTCTTCCCGGCGCGCCACGACCACTGGCTCGTGCAGACCGGCGACGGGTGGTCGGCTCACATCGCAGGCGCGATCGGGGTCTCGACCGACGCTCAGGCCTCGTGGTGGGGAGGGCGCGGGGTCGGGACGGTGCCGCACGGGCTGATCGCGGCCTACGGGGGCGACACGGTGGCCGCGGCGAGCGCCTTCGCCGACCGCTTCGCGGACGAGATGAACGTCACCGTCCTCGTCGACTTCGAAAACGACTCAGCGCGCACCGCGGTGGAGGTCGCCGACGCCCTCGGTGAGCAGCTCTGGGGCGTCCGCCTCGACACCTCCGAGGCGCTGGTCGACCGCGGGATCGAGCAGCTCGGCGAGCGCGCGGGCCGGGGTGTCAGCATCCCCCTGGCGGAGCACGTGCGCGAGCGCCTCGACGCCGCCGGCCACGAGCGCGTGAAGATCGTCGTCTCGGGGGGGTTCGACGCCGAGAAGATCACCCGCTTCGAGGAGGCCGGCGCGCCGGTGGACTCCTACGGCGTCGGCTCCTCGCTGATCCGCGGCGAGAACGACTTCACCGCCGACGTCGTCCGGGTCGAGGGCCGCCCGTGCGCCAAGGTCGGGCGCGAGGAGCGGCCCAATCCGCGGCTCGAGCGGGTTGCCTAGCCGCGCTCGATGAGCTCGACCCGGTAGTCGTCCGGGTCGCGCACGAAGCAGATCCGCGAGCCGCCCTCGCGGACGCGGTAGGGCGGCTTCTCCGGCTCGATCCCGACCTCGGCGAGGCGCTCGAGCGTCCCGTCCAGGTCATCGGTGGTGATCGCGATGTGGCCGTAGCCGGAGCCGATCTCGTACGGCTCGGCGCGGCCGTGGTTGTGGGTGAGCTCCAGGCGGTCGCCGTCACCGGGCATGCCCATGAACACGTTGGTCGCCTCGTCGCGGATCGGCACCCGGCGGCGCTCCTCGAAGCCGAGCTTCTCGTAGAAGTCGACGGAGCGGTCCAGGTCGAGCACGCGGTAGCAGGTGTGGATCAGTTCGCTCATCGGGCAGACGATACGCGGCCGTGCGTCTGATTCGGGATTGACATTCATATACAACGTCAAACTCGAACCAGACCCGCCAGCCGGCGCCGACACGCACTCGATTATCGTCGGCCCGTGCCGGTCGGCGAACCGATCAACGTCCGCGACTACGAGCGGCTCGCGGAGGAGCGGCTCGACCCCGGCGTTCACGGGTACTTCGCCGGCGGCGCCGCCGACGAGCGGACGCTGCGCGAGAACATGGCCGCGTTCGCCCGCCGGCGGCTGCGGCCGAGGGTGCTCGTCGACGTGGGCGACGTGACGACGCGGACGACGCTGCTCGGAACCGAGCTCTCGATGCCGCTGCTGATCGCGCCCGTCGCCTTCCAACGGCTAGTGGACCCCGACGGGGAGGTCGCGATGGCGCGAGCGGCGGCCGCTGCCGGGACGATCATGTGCCTGTCGACGCTCGCCTCCTCGCACCCGGGCGAGATCGCGGCCGAGGCACCTCCGGCCCCGCGCTGGTTTCAGCTCTACTGCTTCAGCGACCGCGGCGTCACCCACGCGCTGATCGACGAGGCGGTCGATTCCGGCTTCGACGCGATCGTGCTCACCGTCGACGCGCCCCGTGCCGGGCGGCGCGAGCGCGATTTCCGCACGGGCTTCGTGATCCCGCCCGGGCTCACCGCGCCCGCGGTCGCGGCCGCGGTCGGCGGGGAGCGGCCGGTGACGCCGAAGGAGGTCTTCGACCTCGTCGACCCGACGCTCGGCTGGGCCGACTTCGAGGGGCTGGCCTCGGACTGCTCGCTGCCGATCCTGTTGAA
The DNA here is from genome assembly GCA_035296705.1 of Solirubrobacterales bacterium. Taxonomy (GTDB): domain Bacteria; phylum Actinomycetota; class Thermoleophilia; order Solirubrobacterales; family 70-9; genus WHSW01. The sequence continues at coordinate 16,220 of DATHAL010000027.1, read as the reverse complement.
GGGCGTGCAGACCGCCGAGGACGCCGCGCTCGCGGTCGAGCACGGGGCGGCTGGCGTCGTCGTCTCCAACCATGGCGGCCGGCAGCTCGACTGCGTCCCGCCGGCCCTCGACATGCTCCCCGAGGTGGTCGAGGCGGTTGGCGGTCGCCGCCCGGTGCTGCTCGACGGCGGGGTACGCCGCGGCACGGACGTCCTGATCGCGCTGGCGCTCGGCGCCGACGCCCTGCTCGCCGGTCGGGCGCCGCTTTGGGGGCTCGCCGTGGGCGGCGAGGCCGGCGCCCTGCGCGTGCTCGAGATCCTGCGCGAGGAGATCGAGCTGGCGCTCGTCCTGCTCGGCTGCCGAAGCCCCTCGGAGGTGGGCCCGCAACACCTCGTGGACGGTCCCGCGCCCGCCGTATAGTCGAACCCAAATGGCGGAACGACACCCACGTGAGGCGGCCCTGAGGCGGGTCCACGGGTCGAGCGCGCTGTTCGCCGCCGCATACGGGAACGTCGGCTCCTCGATCTACTACGCGCTGGGCCTGGTGGCCCTCTACGCCCTCGGCCTGACGCCGATCACGTTCATGATCGCAGGGCTGATCTTCGCGTTCACGGCCGCCACCTACGTCGAGGCGACGGTGCTCTACCCGGAGGCCGGCGGCTCCTCGAGCTTCGCCAGACACGCGTTCAACGAGTTCGCCTCCTTCCTCGCCGCCTGGGCGCAGATGCTCACCTACATCGTCACGGTCGCGATCTCGGCCTTCTTCGTGCCGCACTACCTGGCGGTGTTCTGGGAGCCGCTCGGGCACGGGCCGGCCGACGTGTTCTTCGGGATCGCGCTGGTGGCCGTGCTCGCGGCGATCAACGTCAAGGGCACCGAGGAATCGGCGCGCCTCAACCTCGTCCTCGCGCTCGCCGACCTCGCCACGCAGATCGTCCTCGTCGGGATCGGCCTCGTGCTCGTCTTCGACCCGGACCTGCTCGTCTCCCAGATCGACCTCGGCACGGCGCCGACGTGGACGGACTTCGCGCTCGGGATCGCCGTCGGAATGGTCGCCTACACCGGGATCGAGACGATCTCGAACATGTCGGAGGAGGCCCGCGACTCGTGGCTCACCGTGCCGCGGGGAACCGGGATGGTCGTGCTCGCCGTGGTCGTGCTCTACGCGCTGCTGCCGGCGATCGCGCTCTCGGCGATGCCGGTCACCCAGGACGCGGCCGGGAACTTCACGACCACCCTGGGCACCACCTTCGCGGACGATCCGGTGCTTGGCATCGTCGAGAACATCGGCCTCTCGGCGGGACTGACGGACGTCCTGCGGGTCTACGTCGGCGTGCTGGCGGGGGTGATCCTCCTGATCGCGACCAACGCGGCGCTGATCGGGCTCTCGCGCCTCACCTTCTCGATGGGCCAGCACCGGCAGCTCCCGGAGTTCCTGCGCTCGGTCCATCCGCGCTTCAAGACGCCGTGGATCGCGATCATCGTGTTCTCGGGCGTCGCGGCGGTCGTGATGGCGCCGGGCGAGACCACCTTCCTGGGCTCGATCTACGCCTTCGGCGCAACCCTCTCGTTCACCGTCGCGCACATCTCGGTGGTGAAGCTGAGGAAGCTGCGACCGCTGGACACGAGGCCGAAGACGCCGGACGGGACCCGGCTCTGGCGGATCCCCGGCAACGTCAGGTTGCGCGGCATCGACGTGCCGATGCCGGCGATCCTCGGCGGGATCGGAACCTTCGGCGCCTTCGTGGTCGCGATGGTGCTCGACCCCGTCGTGCTGGCGACCGGCGGGGGGTGGATGGTGGTCGGGACGCTCGCCTACATCGGCTACCGGCGCTACCGCGGGCTGCCGCTGGCGCGGACCGTCAAGATCGAGAGCCTGACGCCGCTCGGGGTCGAGGAGGTCGAGTACCGAAGCGTGCTGATCGCCTTCGACGAGGACGATCCGTTCTCCGAGGAGGCGGTCGCGGTCGCGAAGCGGCTGGCGACGACCCGGCGTCGCGCGATTCACGTCGTCGCCCTCGTCGCCGTGCCCGCGAACCTGCCGCTCGACGCGCCCCTCGAGGCGCAGGAGGCCGAGGCGCGGACGAAGATCGAGCGTTCGAAGCTCGTGCTCGGCCAGCGGGTCTCGGGCAGCGTCGTCCATGTGCGCACGGGGGGCGGGGGACACGCGATCGTCGACGAGGCGAAGCAGATCGATGCGGCCGCCATCGTGATGCCGCTGCGGTACCGCAACGGTCTGCCGCTCTACGGCAAGACGCTCCAGACCGTGCTCGCGAAGCGGCCGTGCCGCGTGATCGTCGAGGCGAACCCGGCCGAGCAGGTCGAGACCGCTCATCCGCGGCCGCTCGCGGCGGGGGTCGCGGGGTGAGCTCGCCGCCGCCGCTCGACGAGGCCTACCGCGGCGTCACGCGGATCTTCGCGGCGATCATCCTCGGCTTCGGCCTCACGATCATCGTCGTCACGCTCGCCAACGGGGGCGGCGTGGCGTCGAGCGGCATCTGGCTCGGCCTGATCTTCACCGGCCTCGGCGCGGGAAGGCTGTACCTGGCCCTGCGCTCGCGAGATTGATCGACCCGTTCCGATCCGGGGGCGACCACGGCCCGATCACCCGCCGCTGGGTCGGCGTGCCACTGCTGTTCGCCGTCTCCTACTCGGCGGTCGGCTTCTCGCTCTACTTCTCGCTCGGGCTGGTCGCCGACCGCGGGCTCGCGCTCACCCCGCTCATCTTCCTCGGCGTCGGGCTGATCTTCCTGCTCAACGCGCTGACCTACGTGGAGGGCGAGGCGATGCTGCCGGAGCGCGGGGGGTCGGCGACCTTCGCCCGGGCCGCGTTCAAGAACGAGCTGGTCAGCTTCGTGGCCGGCTGGGCGATCTTGATCGACTACGTGATCGTGATCGCCCTGGCGGCGATCTCGGTGCCGCACTACCTGACGCCGATCTCCTCGTCGTTCACCCATGCGGGCGGCGAGGTGATCACCGCTGGGGCTGTGATCGCGTTGGTCTCCTTCCTTGCGATCATGGGCTTCACCGGCAGCGCCCGTCAGCGCCTCCTGACCGTGGTCGCCGTCGCCGGCGTGATGCTCCTGATCGCGGTGATCCTGGTCGGCGCGGTGACCTCGTTCGACCTCGGCGCGCTGACGGCGGAGCTCGACCTGTTCCAGAGTCCGACCCTCGAGGACGCGATCTACGCGGGGGTGATCGCGACCGTCGCCTACGCGGGGATCGAGGCCGAGGCGAACCTGGCGCCGGACCTGGAGTTCCGGCAGGTCGAGCTGCGCAAGCTGCTCGCGGTCGCTGCGACGCTGGTGCCGCTGATCTACGTGGGCGTCTCGGTGATCGCCTTGATGGCGGTTCCGGTGACGGCGACGCCGGACGGGCCGGAGACGGCGCTCGGGACGACCTACATCGAGAACCCCGTGCTCGGCGTCGTGCAGAGCTTCGACCCGCAATGGGTCTCCGACGTGATGCAGGTGGCGGTGGTGGCGGTCGCGCCCGTGGCGCTGATCTGGGCGGCGAACACGGCGATGCTCGGCCTCTCGCGGCACGTCTACGTGCTGGCGACGAACCGGCAGATTCCCAGCTGGCTCGGCAAGCTCAACCGCGGCCACGAGACGCCGCACGTCGCGATCTTGGTCGCCGCCGTGATCGCGTTCGGGCTCGTGCTGCCGACGGATGTCGCGCTGCTCGGTGGGCTGTTCGCCTTCGGCAGCACGATCGCGTTCACGATCGCCCACCTCTCGGTGATCAGGATGCGGATGACGGAGCCGGACCGCCCGCGGCCGTTCCGGATCCCGCTCGACATCCGCTTCCGCGGCGCGCTCCTCCCGGCCCCGGCTGTCCTGGCGGCGCTGTTGACCGCGCTCGCCTGGCTGAGCGTCGTCCTCTACCACGACAGCGCCCGGTGGGTCGGCCTCGGCTGGATGGTCTTCGGGATCAGCGCCTATGTGATCTACCGCAAGGGGGTGGAGGGCACGCCGCTGACGAAGCGGATCGAGGTGCCCGCGGAGGCGCTCGTCAAGGAGGTTCCGCCGGTCGAATCCGGCGACATCCTCGTGCCGGTGTTCGGGACGAAGCTCGACGACGACATCATCGGGACCGCGGGGCGGCTCGCCGACGCGGCGGACATGCCCGGCGAGGAGTCGCCGCGGCTCGAGGTGATCTACGTGGTCGAGGTGCCGCTCACGGTGCCACTCGATTCGCCGCCGCCGCCCGAGCAGGCCGAGAGCGCGAACGCGGCGCTCGAGCGCGCCCAGCACGTCGGCGAGGAGTACGAGACGGTCGAGGTGCTGCCGTCGGTCGTTCGCGCGCGGACTCTGGGCGCCGGGATCGTCGAGGCCGCGCGCGAGCGCAACGTGCAGATGATCGTGATGGGCGGCGAGCCGCCGACGCGGATCCGGGGCGGTGCGGTGCTGGGCGGGATCGGGGGCTCACGGCCGGCCGAGATCGGCCCGGTGACGGAGTACGTGCTGCGCCGCGCGCCGTGCCGGGTCCTGATCACGGCTCCGCGCAGCGACGGCGCTCAACGCGACAGGGCCGCCGAGGAGGCCGCCCCCGAGGCCGCCGAGCCCGATCAGCGGGCTGACAATCCATAAGATCAGGAGCATGTTCGTCGTCATAGTCGGAGCGGGGCGCGTGGGCTCCTCCCTGGCGCGCACGATGCTCGAAGAGGGGCACGAGGTCTCCTGCCTGGACGAGGATCCGGAGTCGCACGCGCGGCTCGAGATCGGCCTCGACAAGCCATGGGAGGACCTCGGCGGGCACTTCACGGTTGGCACGGCGCTCGAGGTCGAGGCGCTGACGGCGGCGGGAATCGAGCGGGCCGACGTGTTCGTCGCCTCAACCGACGGCGACAACACCAACATCGTCATCGCCCAGCTCGCGAAGCGGCGCTTCAACGTGCCGACCGTGATCGCGAGGGTGCTCGACCCCTACCGGGCGAAGTGGTACGCGGAGCAGGGGCTGCACACGATCTGCCCGACCAAGGTCGCGATCGAGCTGCTCGAGAACGAGGTGCGCGCCGCCGCGAACCGCTCGGCCGAGCACGGGCCTCCGGTCGGCGCCGTCGATCACGAGGACGCGGACCTCTAAGCGAGCGGGATGTCGGAACGGCAGTACATCATCATCGTCGGGGCGGGCAAGGTCGGCTGGAACCTCGCCCGCGAGCTGCTCGAGAAGGGCAACGAGGTGACGCTGATCGAGAACAACCGCGAGCGCTACCTCACGGTCGAGCAGGAGCTCGAGCACAACATCCAGTACGGCGACGCCTCCGAGCTCTGGGTGCTCGAGCGCGCCGGGATCCCGCGCGCCGACATGGTCATCGCGGTGACGGGCGACGACGAGGACAACATGCTGATCTGCCAGGTGGCGAAGGAGAAGTACCTGGTCGACCGGATCATCGCCCGCGTCAACAACCCCCGCAACCGCGAGCACTTCGAGCTTCTCGGGATCAAGCCAGTGGTCTCGGCGACCGACCTCATCCTGCGCCTGATCGAGCACGAGGTCCCCGAGTACGGGCTCGTGCACCTCCTCGACCTCCCCGAGCAGCGGCTCGAGATCATCGAGATGGAGCTGCCGAACGATTCCCGCGCCGCCGGCAGCCGGGTCGGGGACCTGCAGATGCCGGAGGGAAGCCTGCTGATCTCGGTGCTGCGCGAGGGCACGGGCTTCGTGCCCAATTCCGACACGGTGCTCCAGGCGGGCGACGAGATCCTCGCCGTGCTCGACCCCCGCGTCGAGGAGGACCTGACCTCGTACTTCGGCCCCGACGGGCAGCCGGTGTGAGCGGGTGCGCGACGTCGCCCATCTGATCGTCGGCGGCGGCTTCGCCGGCGGTTACTGTGCTTCGGAGCTCCGGCGCCGCGGCGCCGACGGATCGGTCCTGTTGGCGGGGCGCGAGCCCGAGCCGCCGTACGAGCGCCCGCCGCTCTCGAAGGAGTACCTGCGGGGCGAGTCGAAGCGCGAGGACGCCTACGTGAACCCGCCCGACTGGTACGAGGAGAACGGCGTTGAGCTGCTGACGCGCACGAACGTGATGGCGCTCGACCCGGGTGAGCGGACGGCGAGGCTCCAGGGCGGGGAGGAGGTCCGGTTCGAAACCGCGTTGATCGCCACGGGCGCGAACGTGAACATCCTCCGCGTCGAGGGGGCGGAGCTCGAGGGCGTCCACTACCTGCGCGCGTTCGGAAACGCGGACGCGATCCGCTCCGAAGCGGCCGCCGCGGAGAGCGTCGTGATGATCGGCGGGAGCTACATCGGCTGCGAGGTCGCGGCGTCGCTGCGGGCGATGGGCAAAGACGTGGCGATCGTGATGATCGAGGACGTCGCGCTGTCGCGGGCGTTCGGCTCCGACGCGGGGAGGTACTTCGAGTCGATCCTGCGCGAGCACGGGGTGGAGGTGTTCGGCGGCGAGGAGCTCGAGGCGTTCGAGGGGTCGGGGAGGGTCGCGGCGGTCGTGACGAAGCGGGGGCGGACGGTCGAGGGCGATCTGGTGGTGGTCGGCGCCGGCGTGCGGCCGGATTCGATGCTCGCGGAGCGCTCCGGGCTGGAGGTCGAGAACGGGATCGTCTGCGATGCCCGGCTCGAGACATCGGCGCCAGGCGTCTTCGCGGCCGGGGACGTGTGCTCCTACGACAGCATCGTGCACGGGCGGCGGCTGCGGGTCGAGCACTGGGACGTGGCGCTCCAGCAGGGGCGCCACGCGGCGCGCGCGATGCTCGGCGACCCGGAGCCGTACCGCGAGGTGCCGTACTTCTTCAGCGACCTCGCCGACTGGGCCTCGCTCGAGTACGTTGGGCCGGCGACGTCCTGGGACGAGCTCGTCTGGCGCGGCGAGGCCGACTCGGGCGAGTTCAGCGTCTGGTACCTGGAGGGCGGCGTCGTGCGCGGCACGCTCGCCGTCGGCCGCTCCGAGGACCTCGTCCATGCGCGCCGGCTGATCGAGAGCGGGGCGGACATCTCGGGGCAGCGCGAGGCGCTCGCGGACATCGATTCTGAGCTCGATTCGGTGGGCGCCTGAGGCGCTCGGATTCGAACCTAGACAAGAGCTGCGGGGCAGGGACTTGAACCCCGATTTCTCGGTCCAGAGCCGAGCGGATTGCCGATTATCCGACCCCGCATCGAGGGTGTTTCAGGATAACGAGCCAAGGCACCGCCTCGCCATTTCCGTCCGGACGTGATGCGAACATATGTTCGCATACGGCGCTCAGGCCCGAAACGACGACCAGGCGAAACGCGAGCGCTTGTCCGAGGCCTCCGCGAGCAGGGTCTGACCGGCGTGGAGATCGCTCGCCGCCTCGGGGTCAACCGGGCGACTGTCGTCTACCACTTGCGCAAACTCGACGAGCCCATCGATGAGCGCTTTGCCCGCCGGTACGACTGGGCGGTGATCGCGGCCGCCTATGAGAGTGGTCTGTCAGCGACGGAGTGCAGGAAGCGATTCGGATGCACACGCGCTGCCTGGGCGGACGCCGTTCGGCGCGGCGACATCACCCCACGACCTCGAGCGATGCCGATCGAGGATCTACTTGTGACCGGTCGACGCACGCAGCGAGGGCACCTGAAGCTCCGACTGATCGCGGAGGGACTTAAGGAGCCGCGCTGCGAGGAATGCGGGTTGGCCGAATGGCGCGGGCGGCCGCTGTCGATCGCTATCCATCACGTCAACGGCGACGGTCAGGACAACCGACTCGAGAACCTCGTGTTCCTGTGCCCGAACTGCCACTCGCAGACCGACACGTTCGGTGGCCGCAACGGACACCGGCGCAGGAATGCCGTTGTGATGACAACGGACGCCCACCGGTAGTAAGACCTGCTTATTCCGCGCAAACGGCTTGCTACTTTGGGCACTCTATGGACGTCTATCAGCGCAGGCGCCTAGTGGCGCTCAGCGCGCTCGCTGCCGTCTTCATTCTGCTCGTGCTCCTGGTCCGTAGCTGCGGCGGCGATGACGAGGAGCCGGCGCCGCTCGCCGGGCCCGTCAGCGGCGCCAGTGGCGTGCAGGGCAGCGTCCTGACCAAGGAGCAGTACACCTCCGAGGCCGACGACGCCTGTCTGCAGGCGAACACGTCGCTCGTCGGTGTCGACGAGGCCGACGCGCAGCAGGCCGCCTCGGACAAGGCCGAGATCCTGGCAGGCGAGCTGAGCGCGATCCAAAGCCTCTCCGCGCCAGAGGATGACGCCAACACGCTGAACTCGTTCCTCGACGCGCTCGACAAGCAGGTGAAGGCCTACGAGGACCAGGCGACCGCCGCCGAGCGCGGAGACGACGCCACCGTCGCGGAGCTCGACACCACGATCTCCAAGCAGGCGTCGAAGGCCGAGAACGCGGCCAAGGACTACGGCTTCGAGGTCTGCGGCGACACGTCGAAGACCGACGAGGGCAGCGCCACCGACGAGACCGAGACCACGCCTACCGACACGGAGGCCACCGAGAGCGACACCGGAGCCGTGGCGCCGACCACGACGACGCCCGCTGTCACCACCACCACGCCGGTCGCGCCGACCGAGACGGCGCCGGCGCCCAGCGACGAGGGCGGCGCGACCCCGGCCGCCCCGGCGCCCGCACCCTCCGACAGCGGCGACGCGAGCAGCTCCGGCGGCGTCACGCCCTAGCCGCCGCCTCGGCCCGCGCTCAGGCCACGGCCGAGCTCGCCCAGTCGCCGTAGAGCGCCGCGTACCTGCCGCCGGCGGCAAGCAGCTCCTCGTGCGTCCCCGACTCGGCGATCGCCCCGTGCTCGAGCACCACGATTCGGCCGGCGCGCCTGATCGTCGACAGGCGATGCGCGATCACGATCGCCGTGCGCCCGTGCAACAGCCGCTCCAGCGCCTCCTCGATCACCCGCTCCGTGCGCACGTCCACGTTCGAGCTCGCCTCGTCGAGGATCAGGATGCGCGGCTGCGCGAGCAGCGCCCGCGCGAACGACACGATCTGCCGCTGCCCGGCCGAAAGCGCCACGCCGCGCTCGCCGACCTCGGTGTCGTAGCCGTCCGGGAGGCGGCTGACGAACGTCTCCGCGCCCACGGCTCGCGCCGCGGCGATCACCTCGTCATCGCTCGCCTCCGGGCGCCCGAACGCGACGTTCTCGCGGATCGTCCCCGAGAACAGGAAGCCCTCCTGGGGCACGATCCCGAGCTGGCTGCGCACCGCACGCGCGCTCAGCTCGCGCAGGTCGTGGCCGTCGACGAGCACCCGGCCGCGCTGCGGGTCATAAAAGCGCGCCACGAGCTTCGCGAGCGTCGACTTGCCCGCCCCCGTCGCGCCGACCAGCGCCACCGTCTGCCCCGCTGGGACGTGCAGGTCGATCCCCGCGAGCGCCCAGCCCGCGTTGCCTCCGCCGTCCCCCGCCGCCGCCAGCTCAGCCGCCGATGCGTCGCCGCCGCGCGCGTAGGAGAACCAGACGTCGTCGAGCTCGATCTCGCCGCGCAGCTGGCCAGGGGCGAGCGCGTCGGGCCGGTCGACCATGTCCGGCTCAGTGTCGAGCAGGTCGAAGATCTTGTCGAGCGCCGCCATCCCCTGCTGGTAGGTCGTGTAGAGCTGGGAGATCTGCTGGATCGGATCGAAGAAGAGCTGCAGGTAGCCGATGAACGCGACGACGACGCCGATCTCGATGTTCCCGTCGATCGCCTGATAACCGCCGTAGACGATGATCGCCGCGGTTCCGATCGCGGAGAGCAGCTCGACGGCCGGGAAGTAGGCCGCGTTCAGATAGACCGTCTTCATGTTCGCCTTACGGTTGGCGTCGTTGAGCTCGGTCATCCGCTCGACGTGCTGGCGCTCGCGCCCGAACGTCCGCACCACGCGCACGCCCGAGAGCGTCTCCTGCAGGTACGCCGTGATGTCCGCGATCCGCTCCCGCGTCCGCCTGTACGCGTCGGAGGAGGCGATCCGGAAGATCACGCTGCCCACCGCCAGCACTGGGAAGGTGAGGAAGGTGACCAGCGCCAGCGGCACGTCGAGCGCGAGCATGATCACGACCACCCCGGCGAGCGTCAGCGTGCTCGAGAACAGCGTGATCACACCGTCGGTGACCAGTGAGTCGAGCGCCTGCACGTCGTTGGTGAGCCGCGAGATCAGCACCCCGGGCTTGCGCCGGGTGAAGAAGCCGATCGACATCGCCTGGAGGTGCCGGTAGATCCGTTCGCGCAGGTCCTGGAGCGCCCGCTGTCCGACCCAGCCGACCAGGAAGGTCTGCGCGTACGACGCCGCCCAGTAGAGCGCCACCGAGCCGACGAAGATCGCGACGATCATCGTGAGCGCGTCCACATCGCCGGCCTGGATCCCCGAGTCGATCGCCCGGCCAGCCAGATACGGCGGTGCGAGTGCCGCGGCCGTGGCGATGAGCAGCGCGACCATCATCAGCGCCACCTGGAGCCGGTACGGCCGCAGCAGTCCGAGCAGCCAGCGCACCTTCCGCCCGCGCTGATCCTCGCCGCGCAGGAGTCGCCACAGGTCGCGCAGCATGAGCAGCGTCCCCGCCACGCGTCCCGGCTGGTTGGCCTGGTCCTCGGTGTCGGAGGCGACGTCCGAGCCCTGCGTCTCGGGATCGCGCTCGGTCACCGGATCGCGGTCTCGCTGCCTCACAGCCTTGCCACCTCCTCGCGCTCCTCGGCGTCCTTCTGGAGGAAGAGCACGTCCTCGCAGCCGAACTCCGCGATCTCGGCGTAGAGGGGGCAGCGCTCGACGAGCTCCTCGTGCTGGCCGCGGTCGATGATCCGGCCCGCCTCCATGACCACGATCTCATCGGCGAGCGAGATCGTCGAGAGCCGGTGGGCGACCACGAACGTCGTCCGACCCTCCATCACCTCGCGCAGCCCGCGCTTGATCGCCGCCTCCGTGCGCGCGTCGACCGAGGAGGTCGCGTCGTCGAGGATCAGGATCCGCGGGTCGGCGATCAACGCCCTGGCGATCGCGACCCGCTGGCGCTGGCCGCCGGAGAGCGTCAGGCCGCGCTCGCCGACCATCGTGTCGTAGCCGTCCGGGAGCCGGCTGATGAACTCGTGCGCCTGCGCGCGCCGCGCCGCCTCGACGATCTCCTCGCTGCTCGCGTCCGGGCGCGCGTAGGCGATGTTCTCGGCCACCGTCGCCGAGAACAGGAAGCTCTCGTCGGCGACGAAGGCGACCTCGCCGCGAAGCGAGGAGACGTCTACGGAGCGAAGATCGGCCCCATCGACGACCACCGCGCCGTCGGTCGGGTCATAGAGCCGCGCGATCAGCGCGACCAGGCTCGTCTTGCCCGAGCCGGTAGGGCCCACCAGCGCGACGGTGCGACCGGCCGGCACGTCCAGGTCGATCCCGGCGAGCGCCGGCTCCGCTCCGTCATAGCGCAGGCCGACGCCGCGGAACTCGACCCGTCCCGGTCCCTCCGGAAGCGGCGGCGCCCCGGGCGGGCTCGTGATCTGCGGGTCGCGGTCGAGGATCTCGAAGAGCCGGTTGCCGGAGGCCACGGCGCGCTGCGCCATGCCGAGCGACATGCCGAGCATCCGCATCGGCCCCATCAGCATGATCAGGTACGTGTAGAAGGCGGTGAAGTCGCCGAGCGAGAGATTGCCGGCGATCACCGCGCGCCCGCCCACGTAGAGCACCACCGCGAGCCCGAGGCTTGGGATGAATCCCAGCATCGGCGAGTAGAAGGCCCGCAGCCGGGTCGAGTAGACGTTCTGGTCGAACACGCGCGCGACCGAGCGTCGGAAGCGCCCCAGCATGTGCTCCTCGCGCGCGAACGCCTTGACGATCCGGATTCCGGAGATGCTCTCCTCGGCCTCGGCCGTGAGCTCCGCGATCCGCTGCTGCACCTCCTGCACCGCCGGCCGCGAGAGCCGGTTGAAGCGCGCCGCCCCGAGGACGACGAACGGCACCGGGAGCAGGGCGAGCACCGCGAGCCAGGGCTTGATCGCGATCATCACCACGCTCGCGAGCGCGATCGTGAGCGCGTTCTGGGTCAGGAAGATGAGCCCGTAGCCGAGGAAGAACCGGATCGACTGCAGGTCGACCGTCGCCCGCGACATCAGCTGGCCGGTCTGCTGGGTGTCGAAGAAACCGAGCTCGAGCGCCTGCAGGTGCGAGTACACGCCCTGGCGAAGGTCGAACTCGACGTCGACGGAGACCCGCCCGGCGATCAGCCGCCGGACGAGCGTGAGCCCGAGCCGCAGCAGCCCGGCGGCGGTGATCGCCACCGCCAGCGGCATCAGGTCCGGCCGGTCGCCGCTCTCGATCGCGTCGACGGCGTTGCCGACCAGCCACGGGATCGCCACCGTCATCCCCATCGCCAACCAGGCGAAGACGAGCGAGCCGATCACCGCACGGCGATACGGCCGCAGATAGCCCAGCAAACGGCGGAAGGTGGCCATCCTTTGACTATACGAAGTGAAGTACGGCGCGGCGGGGGAGCGCGATACTCACGTCATGGCGCGTCCGCCTGCCGGACTCTGCGACACCTGCGTGCATCAGCGGATCGTGCGCAACACCCGCGGCTCGAGCTTCTCGCTCTGCGAGCGCTCCCGCACCGACGCCGCGTTCCCGCGCTACCCGCGTCTGCCGGTGACCGAGTGCCGCGGCTGGGAGCGGCGCCGGGAGGGCAAGTGACGCATGCTCAGCGCGACTGACACGCGCGGCAGGCTAACGGAGCCCGCTCAGCCCTCGACGGGCGGCGGCGCGCTGCGCAGCGCCCCGGCACTTGCGAGCACCACCAACGCGATCCCCCCCAGCTCGAGCGCGGAGAGGTCTTGGCCGAGGACGATGAAGCCGATCGCCGCGGCAACCGCGGGCTCGAGGCTCATCAGCACGCCGAAGACCCCCTGCGGCAGCCAGCGCAGCGCCTCGAGCTCGAGTGAGTAGGGGATCGCCGAGCTCAGCATCGCGATCCCGAAGCCCGCGGCGAGGACTCCGAGGTCGAGCAGATCCGAGCCGCCCACCGCGATCCCCGGCGCGAGGAGGAGCGCCGCGGCGATGATCATCGCCAGCGCCAGTCCCTGCCCGCCCGCGAACGCACGGCCGATCCGCGCGGAGAGCACGATGTACGCCCCCCAGAACGCGCCGGCCAGCAGCGCGAGGGCCATCCCGAGCGCGTCGATGCTGCCGCCCGGGGCGGGCGAGAGCAGGACGATGCCCGCGCCGGCGAGCACCGCCCAGCCGACGTCGCGGCGCCGTCGCGAAGCGGCGAGCGCGACGCCGAGCGGGCCAACGAACTCGAACGTGACCGCGATCCCAAGCGGGATCCGGTCGAGCGCCAGATAGAAGCTCGTGTTCATCCCGGCGAAAACAACGCCGAAGGCGATCACGTCGCGGACCGCGAGGTCGCGTAGCGTGGGGCGCCAGAGCGCGGCGAGGACGAGCGCCGCAAACCCGAGCCGCAGCATGACGGTACCGATGGCCCCCAATTGGTCGAAGAGCTCGAACGCGACCGCGGCCCCGAGCTGGACGGAGACGATCCCCCCGCCGACGAGCGCCATCGCTCGCGTGCGCCGACTCCCGTCCATCGCGGGCGTACGGTACGGGCGTTGCCTCAGCCGTGCCGGACGATCTCGAAGCGCACCCGGCGCGGCTTGCCGGTGTTGTGCGAGCGGTCGGTGCTCCGAAGCTCGGCGACGTAGCGGCCGGGCGCCGCGTCGAAGTGTTTGCCGCGGGCGCCGAAGCGCACCTCGTTCTCGCCGATGTAGGCGCTCCACCGCGCCCAGCCGGCGAACGAGCGGCCATGCCGGTCGATGCGGTAGTAGTCGGCGTCGAGTTTGGCGCGCTCGCCGAGGTCGAATTGAAGCTGGGTCCCGCGGCCGCTGAACCGGCGCTCGGCGAGCCGCATGTCCCGCGGACGCGGCGCCCGCAGGTCGACCCGGTTCGCGGGCACCGGATCGGGCTCGGCGACGGCGTCGCCGGGCACGCCGGACACGGTCACCGTCCCGCGCACCGAGCTGTGCAGCTTGCACGTGAACGAGTAGGTCCCGGGCCGGCCGAAGCTGAGCTGGAAGCTGTCACCCACAGGGTGGTCGGGGATGTTCGTGCCCGCGTCGGAGTCGAGTCCCGCGCTCGAGGGCGAGTCGCCGGTGACCGAGTGCATCGTGTCGGGCCCGGTCCAGTACCAGGTGATGTGTTCGCCGAGGTCGATCTGCACGTCCTGCGCCGACCAGCGGTAGTCGGAGATCGCGATCCGGCGGTTGGCGGCGTCCGCCGCGCCGGCGAGCGCGAGGCAGGCGAGCGCAGCGACGATTGGCGAGACGGCTAGTGGACGATGTACCAACCGTTCATCCCCTCATGCAGATGGGAGAAGACGTGGCAGTGGTAGAACCACCGGCCCGGGTTGTCCTCGACGAACTGCGCCGTGATCACGTCGCCTGGGCCGAGCGTCTGGTTGTCGATCACGAGCCCGCCGTTCGGGTCGACCCAGCGGTGGCCGTGGAGGTGGAACGTGTGGAAGAAGTCGTCGATCGCGAACACGTGGAACGCGACGGTCTCACCGACGTTCGCCTCGAGCTTCGGCGTGTTGCCGGCGTAGGCTCGGCCGTTCACGCAGCTGAAGTTGCGGTTGATGTTCGTGACCGTCGGCGTGAACGTGTGGAAGACGAGGAAGAACTCTCGGCTCGGAGCCCCCGCGCCCTGCTCGCGGATGATCAGCGGCCCGAAGAGCCCCTTGTAGACCGGCAGCGGGTCCATCGGCCCGTGGTCGTGATAAAGCCACGCACCAGCCGTCCCCGGGCGCGCCTCCCACACGTACTGGAAGGTCTGCTTCTTTTGCACGAAGCCGCCGGGGTCGGTGTGGCGGCCCTTGTAGGCCCCGTCCATCTCCTGCGAGTAGAAGATCCCGTGCGGGTGCACCGTGATCGGGGCGTCGATCAGGTTCTGGAAGTTGACGACCACCGTGTCGCCGACCTCCGCCTCGATCGTCGGCCCCGGGATCGTCGCGGGGCCGAGCGGAGCGGCGAAGCCGGGGCTGTAGGCGCGATAGGCGTAGGCCGTGAACTTCGTCTTCCCCTTGATCTTTCGGTCCATCATCGCGTCGCGTCCGCTGGGGACGATGTTCCAGCGCACGGGCTCGGCCCTGATCCAGTATTCGCGCCGACCACCCTCGGCGCGCGCGAGCGTCGGCCGCGCGGCCGTCGCGGCGGCGCCACCCGCCGCCGCGCTCACCTTCGGCGGGATCGGGACATCCGCCGCGAGCTTCTCGACGTCCGCGCCCTCGTCGCGCAGCACGCGCTGACCCGCGAGCGTGCACAGGAAGAGCCCACCTCCGCCGGCGAACAGCTCGCGGCGCCCGAACGAATGCTGATCCATCAGCGGCGCGGCCGGCTCAGCGCTTCACGGTCACGGTCTGCTTCATCACCTTGCGGTGATAGGTGCAGATGAAGCCGTACTTGCCCGCGGCCTTGAACTTGCGCTTGAACGTGTAGGCGCTCGACGCGGAGCCCGACCTGAAGTCGCTCGCCTTGACGCCCTTCGGGTGCCTCGCCGTGAGCACGACGTTGTGGGTCTGGGTGTTCGAGTTCGACCACACCCACTTCACCCTGTCGCCTTTCCGGATCTTCAGCTCGTCGGGCGAGAAGAAGTCGTCCTCGACCTTCGTCGTCTTCGTGGCCCGCTTCGCGTCCCCGGTCGCGCCGCCCACGGCCGGCAGCGCGATCGTCGCCGCGGCGAGCGCCGCGAGCGCGAGGACCAGGAGGACGGCCCGGCGCGCTAGCACCCGGGATCACCCTCGACCATGAGCGGCCTGTACTTCTTGAACGATGGGTGGTCGTGGACCGTCCACGAGCACTGCTGCTTCTGCGGCGGATCGCTGGTCACGTAGCCAGCGAGGTCGCCGAACTGGGTGTCGTCGCCGGTGCTGTTCCCGTTGCCTCCGGTCCCGGCGGGCGCCGGGCAGCCGGGGTACAGCTGCGCGTCCGGCATTGTCGAGCTCGGATCGAACGTCGAGCTCACGTTGCCCGAGAAGCAGTTGCCGCTCCCGGAGCCCTGGCTGAAGAAGTCGACCGCGTTCGTGTCAGTGCCCTGCCGGCCCATCTGGTTGTCGATGAACTGGTTGTTGACGCTGATCGCCTGGTCGCCCTCGTTGAACGGGTCGGACAACACCGCGGCCCCCCACTTGAAGTTGCCGAAGATGTTGTTGTTGCGGACGATCCAGCTGTCGGTGCCGAGCAGGACGACGCCGACGCCGGTCGGGAACTGGACCGTCAGGTCGGTGCCGGGGATGGTCCCGAGTCCGTTCGAGACGGTCTGCACCCGGGAGGCCGGGAGGAAGTAGTTGAAGTTGTTCCAGAA
>DATHAL010000026.1:0-4485 GCA_035296705.1 Solirubrobacterales bacterium | reverse complement strand
CGCGCGAACGCGGTCCCCGCGCGCACGACGCCGGTCGCCCCGCCCACGAGCGCGCCCTGGACGAACACCCGCTCGATCGTGGTGCGCCCGAAGCGGCCGAGCGCGCGTCCGGGTCGGACGAACGCGCGGTCGTAGAGCTCGTCGAAGTACCACTTGTTGACGAGGAAGGCGTGAACCACCCGCAGGCGCTCGCGGGCGCCTCGGGCGAGCCCCGGCCGTCGGACGTAGACGAAGTACGCCGCCCCGATGCCGAGCACGGAGAGCACGCCTCCGATGACCAGCCCCAGGAGCTGCTCGGACTCGGGCGGGCGGTCCTGGATGTGCTCGGAGGCGGCGAAGCTCGGCTCGAGGAAATGCTCGACCTCGGCGGTGAGCCCGGGGACGGCGATCAGGCCGCCGATCGCCGCCAGCACCCCGAGGACCGCCATCGGCGCCTTCATCGAGAACGCGCGCTCGGCGATGTGGTGCTCGGGCCCCGGGAAGCCGACGTCGGTGTCCTCCTCCTCGCCGGTCAGCGGGTTGCGCGGCTCGGCGTGGTGCAGGTCGCCCCGCTCCAGGGACTCCGCCTCCTCGACGGGCTCGCCGAAGAAGACGCGGAACACCATGCGGAAGGCGTAGAAGGCGGTGAGGAGCGCGGCCGCGTACCCGAGCACTGCGAGCAGCGTGTACAGCCCGCCGCGGTGGAGCGTGTAGCTGAGGACCTCGTCCTTCGAGAAGAAGCCCGACAGGAGCGGAAAGCCCGCGAGCGCCGCCGCGCCGATCGTGAACGTAGCGAAGGTGAACGGCATCGCCTTGCGGAAGCCGCTCATGCGGTCGATCGACTCGTTCGTCATCCCGAGCGCCGACACCACCGAGCCGGCCCCCATGAACAGGAGCGCCTTGAAGAAGGCGTGCGTCATGAGATGGAAGAGCCCGGCGGAGTACGCGGACGCGCTCACCCCGAGCACCATGTAGCCGATCTGCGAGATCGTCGAGTACGCGATGATCCGCTTGAGGTCGGTGACCACGAGCGCGACCGTCGCCGCGAACAGCAGCGTGAGCGTCCCGACGATCGCCCCGATCGCCGCCGCGGTCGGGGCGTGCTCGAACAGCGGGTAGCAGCGCGCGATCAGGTACACGCCAGCCGTGACCATCGTCGCCGCGTGGATCAGGGCGGAGACGGGCGTCGGGCCCTCCATCGCGTCGGGCAGCCAGGTGTGCAGCGGGAGCTGGCCCGACTTGGCGAACGCGCCCACGAGCAGCAGGAGGCACGCGGCGATCAGGACCCCGTCGTCGCGCGGGACGCTCTTGACCGCGGCGAACGCCGCCGCGTAGTCGAGCGACCCGAGCTGACTGAGGATCAGGAAGGCCGCGACCACGAGCCCGACGTCGCCGATCACGTTGATCACGAACGCCTTGATGCCGGCGCGCGTGGCGGTGTCGCGCCGGTACCAGAACGAGATCAGGAGGTACGAGGCGGCCCCCACGAACGCCCATCCGACGATGAGGACGACGAAGTTGGCCGCCAGCACCAGCAGCAGCATCGAGAAGACGAAGAAGTTGAGGTACGAGAAGAAGCGGGCGTAGCCCCTGTCGGAGTCGAGGTAGGCGACCGAGTAGACGTGGATCAGGAACGACACGCCCGTGACCACGAGCACCATGAACGTCGACAGGGGATCGACGAGGACCGCGAGGTCAACGTGCACGCCGCTCGTGCCGACGTACTCCCACGCGCTGCCGACGAGGTGCCGGCCCGGCGGCGGAACCTCCTCGAGCGTCGTGTACATGGCGAGCCCGGCGAGGAACGACAGCCCGATCGTGCCCGAGCCGATCCACCCCGCGAGCCGGCCTCCGAGCGTACGCCACCCGAGCGCGATCCCGACCGTCCCCGCGAGCGGGAGGGCGAGCACGACCCACGCCCACGAGACGGCGTGCGGGGTCACCCGCGCAGCTCCGACATCTCGTCGGCGTCGATCGGGAGCTTGTGGCGATACATCGCCACGATCAGGCCGAGGCCGATCACCACCTCGCACGCGGCGATCACCATCACGACGAGCGCGAACACCTGACCCGCGCCGTCGCCGTGGCCGCGTGCGAAGGCGAGCAGCGCGAGGTTCCCCGCGTTCAGCATCAGCTCGAGGCACAGCAGGATCACGAGCGGGTTGCGGCGGGTGAGGACCCCCGCCGCCCCGATGCAGAAGATGAACGCCGACAGGACGACGAACCAGGTCACGCTCACGCCGACTGCCCCCCGCGCGCCGCGCTCGCCGGCTTGTCGATCGCCCGCCCGCCGTAGCCGCCCTGGTCGCCCGCCGAGCGGTCGGTTGCCTGGGGGCCGGTCTCGGGCCGGCGTCCGAGCTGGAGCACGCGCTCTCCGCCCGCCTCCTCGAGGCCGCGCCGGCGCCCCGCGAGCACGACCGCGGCCACCGCGGCCAGCAGGAGCAGGAATGACGCCGCCTCGAAGGCGATCAGGAACTTCTCCATGAGCAGGGCGCCGATCGCCTGGGGCGAGCCGAAGCCGGCCGCGACCTCCGGCCCGCGCGAGCCCGCGGCCTTGAGGCCGGTCGCGACGGTGGCGATCGCGATCTCGGCGAGCAGCGCGACCGCGAACAGCGGGCCGACCGCCCGCACCGCGCCGAGCGACGGCCCGAGCGGCTCCTCGGAGCCGCCCAAGTAGGCGACGACGAAGACGTACAGCACCATCACCGCGCCGGCGTAGACCACGACCTGCGCGGCCGCCACGAACTCCGCCCGCAGCAGGAGGAAGAGCACCGCCAGCGCGAGCAGGTGGCCGACCAGCGCGAGCACGCTGAAGAACGGGTTGCGCAGCGCGACCACGCCGACCGCGCCGGCGAGCGCGCCGGCCGCGGCCAGAAAGAACAGGATCTGCTCGAACAGCATGGCCGCGCCGCCGTCCGCCGGGCGCCTACTCGCCCTCGCGCCGCAGCGGCGTGCGCTCGACGGGGTCGGCGAGCAGCATCTCCTTCGTGAAGATCAGGTCCGAGCGCGTGTAGTCCGAGAGCTCGTAGTCGTTGCCCATGGTGATCGCGTCGAACGGGCACGCGACCTCGCAGTAGCCGCAGAAGATGCAGCGCGTGAGGTTGATCTCGTAGATCGCGGCGTAGCGCTCGCCCGCCGAGACCTGATGCTCGGGCGTGTTCTCCGCGGCGACCACGCGGATGCACTCCGCCGGGCACGCCGCGGCGCACAGCGAGCAGCCCACGCACTTCTCGAGCCCCGTGTCCTCGAAGCGGTGGAGCTTGTGGCGGCCGCGGAAGCGCGGGTAGACCGGGGTCTTCTCCTCGGGGTACTCGATCGTCGTCGGCTTCTCGAGCACGCGCCCGAAGGTCGTGCGCAGCCCCTTGAGCGTGGCCCCGAACGAGCGGTAGACCGTCTTCGCCGTGCTCGGCGAGGGAGCGCGCTGGACGGCGACCACGTCGTCGGCGAGGCCGTTCCCCGAGCCGTTCGCCGGCCCCTCGGGCGAGCCGTTCGACGAGCTGTTTGACACGGTGTCAGCCATTGCGGTGGAACCTCCGAGCGGTCAGACGAGGACGACGACGATTGCGGTCACGACCACGTTGACCGTGGCGAGCGGCAGCAGCACCTTCCAGCCAAACGACATGAGCTGGTCGTAGCGGAAGCGCGGCAGGGTGGCTCGCACCCAGATGAACAAGAAGATGAGCGCGAGCATCTTGAGCAGCACCCACAGCGGGCCGAGCCACTCGGGTCCCGGCCCGTGCCAGCCCCCGAGGAACACCGCGCTGGCGATCCCCGATATGACGACGACCTCCATGTACTCGGCCATGAAGAACGTGCCGAAGCGCATGCCGCCGAACTCGGTGTTGTAGCCGGCGACGAGCTCGGCGTCGGCCTCGGGGAGGTCGAACGGCGGGCGCGACGCCTCGGCGAAGCCGGCGACCATGAAGGCCAGGAAGCCGACGATCTGGGGGACGACGAACCACACGTCGCCCTGGGCCTCGACGATGTCGACGAGCGACAGCGAGCCCGCGGTCATCGCCACGCCGAGCAGGGAGAGGCCGATCGCCACCTCGTAGGAGACGAGCTGCGCGGCGGCGCGCATCGAGCCGAGGAACGAGTACTTGGAGCCCGAGGCCCAGCCCCCGAGCATCAGCCCGTAGAAGGCGATCGACCCGAACGCGAAGAAGTAGAGCAGCCCGATCGACACGTCGATGCCGACGAGCGCGACCTCGCCGCCGAACGCGCCCGGCGCGCCGAACGGGATCACCGCGAGCGTGAGCACCGCGGTGGCGATCGAGATCACCGGGGCGATCGCCATCATCCACGGCACCGCGGTGGCGGGCGTCGACGACTCCTTGGAGACGAGCTTGATCACGTCGGCGAGCGGCTGGAGGAGGCCGGCGAACCCGACCCGGTTCGGCCCGAGGCGCGACTGGAAGCGCCCGAGCAGGCGCCGCTCCGCCCACAGCACGATCGGCACGATCTGGAGGATCACCAGGAAGATCACGATCGCCTTGAGGATCTGGA
>DATHAL010000025.1:0-6427 GCA_035296705.1 Solirubrobacterales bacterium | reverse complement strand
CTTGACGGCGAGCGTCCCCGCCAGCGCCGCCCGTACGCACAGCTCGCACAGGACGCACTCGTCGAGGTTGTCCTCGACGACCTCGACGCGCCCGTCCGCGCTCGCGTAGATGTCGACCGGGCACGCCTCCTCGAGCCGCCGAGCGAGGTCGGCGTCGTCGCGGATCGAGTCGTCGACCTCGACGTCGATGAACAGCCCGGCCATCAGGCCACCGCCTCCTGCCCGGCGCCCGCGCGCTGTGCGAGGCGCTCCTTGACCATGTCGGGGATCTCCGCGATCTCCTGCGCGACCGCGATTGCCGCCGCCTCGAGGCGGGCGATCTTCTCGGCCGCGGTGTCGGCCCTGCCCTCGACGATCGTCCCCGCGTGGCCAAAGCTCATGCCCGGCATCTCGTCCATGAAGCGACCGGCCATGAAGGCGACGATCGGGAGGCGCGAACGGTTCTCAGTGACCCAGCGCGCGAGCTCGGCCTCCATGCGCCCTCCGGGCTCGGAGTAGATGACGATGGCCTCGGTCTGCTCGTCGGCCTCGAACAGCGGCATGAGCTCGGCGTAGGTCGACCCGATGATCGCGTCGCCGCCGATCGAGATCGCCGTCGACACGCCGAGCCCGGCGGCGGTCAGCGTCGAGGAGATCTCGGTCGTCATGCCACCCGAGCGCGACATCACGCCGACCGGGCCGGGCTGGTAGGCCTTGGCCGCGTCGCGCGCGGGCCCGCCGATGCCGCCCATCTTGGCCACGCCCGGGCGGATGACCCCGAGGCAGTTCGGGCCGATGATGCGTGCGCCGCGCAGGCCAGCGAGCTCGACCATCTGGGCGACGTCGTAGCGGGGGATCCGCTCGGTCACGATCACGACCAGCTTCACGCCCGCCTCGATCGCCTCGAACACCGCGTCGCGCGTGAACGCCGGAGGAACGGTGACGACGGAGCCGTCGGGGACCCGGCCCACCTCCTGCACGAGCTGGGCGCACGAGTCGAACACCGGCACGCCGTGGACCTCGCGCCCGCGCCGGCCGGGGGTGACGCCCCCGATGATCTCCGAGCCGTAGTCGAGGCACTCGCGCGTGAGGTTGACCGCCTCGCGCCCGGTGATCCCTTGGACGATGAAGGTCGTCGACTCGTCGATGAGGATCGACATCAGCCCTCCACCCGCTCGCCGGTGCCGGACAGGCGCTCGGCCGGCGGCGCCTCGTCCTCGGGGCGCTCGCCGGGAAGCGGTCGCGCGCCGTCCGGGGAGGCCACCTTCTCCACCGCGACCCGCGCGGCCTCGTGCATCGACACCGAGCGGTCGACGTACTCGACGCCGTAGCGCTCGAGGATCTTGAAGCCCTCTTCCTCCCACGCGCCCGGGATGCGGAAGATGGCGATCTTCTCGGCGGGGTCGTAGCCAAGCTCGATGCACGCCTTCACGACCCCGCGGGCGACGATGTCGACGCGCGTGTTCGAGACGATCGACATCATGACCGCGATCTTGTCGACGCCGGGCTTCTGGAGCACGAGCTTCGTCAGGTTGGCCGCCTTCGAGACGCTCGGGTTGCCGCCGATCTCGCAGTAGTTGGCGGGACGCCCGCCGTGGCGGCGGACGGCGTCGAACAAGGTCAGCGAGCCGCCGCCCGCGCCGATCACGAGCCCAAGGTTGCCGTCGAACTCGGTCACGTTGCCGGCGACGCCGCGATGGTCGACCGCGTCGATCCGCTCACCCTCGATCTCGAACGGCGTCGGCTCGCGCGCCTCGCGCGTCTCGTCGTCGCCGACGCCGAACTCTTGGAGGAGCGCCGCCTGGCGTGGGCGGGCCTCGTTCTCCATGTCCATGTGGGCGTCGACCGCCACGAACGAGCCGTCCTCGAGCTTCACGAGCGGGTTGATCTCCGCGAGCGTCATGTCGTACGTGACGAACAGGCGCGCGAGCTTGGAGAGGATGGGGGTGAGGCGGGTGAGGTCGCGACCAGTGATCCCGACCTGGGCGATCGCGTCCTTGGCCCGGAAGTCCATGTGCGGGAGGACGGTCGAGAAGTGGCCGCGCCCGATGTGCTCGGGGTGGGTCTCGGCGACCTCCTCGATGTCGATACCGCCCATGTCGGAGAACACGAAGGTCGGGAGCTTGCGGACGCCGTCGTAGATCACGCCGGCGTAGTACTCCTGCGCGATCGGCGCCTTGGCGGCCACGAGCACCCCGCGGGGCACATGGCCATTGATCTCGAGCGCCAGGATGTCGCGCGCGTGCGCCTCGCACTCCTCGGGCGTGTCGGTGAACTTGACCCCGCCCGCCTTCATGCGCCCGCCGGTCAGGACCTGCGACTTGATCACTACCGGGCCGGCGACCTCCTCCGCGATCCGGCGCGCCGCGTCGGCGGTCGTGGCGAAGCCCGACTGGGTGATCGGGATGCCCGCGCGCGCGAGGATCTGACGCGACTCGTACTCGAAGAAGCGCATGGGCGGCGCGGAAGGCTAGCGAGCGCTAGCGCTTCAGCTCGCCGAGGGCACGGGCTCGCCGACCTCTGCGCCGGCCTCCTCGGGGCTCTTGCCCTCGAGGCCGTACTGCTCGGCGAGCTCCGGGTCCTTGTGGGCGAGCATCTCGGCGAGCGAGACCATCACCTTGCACTGCTTCCAGGTCGCGTCGTCCTGCATCTTCCCGTCGATCATGTGCACGCCGCGTCCGTCGGGGATCGCCTCGATCACCTTCTTGGCGAAGCGGACCTCCTCGGGATCGGGCGAGAAAACCTTCTTGGCGATGTCGATCTGCGCCGGGTGGAGCGACCACGCCCCGACGCACCCGAGCAGGAACGCGGCGCGGAACTGGGTCTCGCAGCCCTGGGTGTCCTTGATGTCGCCGTAGGGGCCGTAGAAGGGGAGGATGCCGGCGCTCGTGCACGCGTCGACCATGCGCGCGATCGAGTAGTGCCAGGGGTCCTGCTGTGCGGTCGCCCGTGGCGCCTCCGGGTCACCGGCGTGGGGGTCCTCGATCACCCGGTAGCCGGGGTGCCCGCCGCCGACGCGCGTCGTCTTCATGCGCCGGAACGCGGCGAGGTCGGCGGGGCCGAAGCTCATTCCCTGCATGCGCGGGGAAGCGGTGGCGATCTCCTCGAGGTTCACCACGCCCAGCGAGGTCTCGAGGATCGCGTGAACGAGCAGGGGGCGCTCGAGGCCCGCCCTGGCCTCGAGCTGGGCGAGCAGCCGGTCGACGTAGTGGATGTCCCACACGCCCTCGACCTTGGGAACCATGATCACCTCGAGCCGGTCGCCGATCTCGGTTACGAGCTGGGTCAGGTCGTCGAGCACCCATGGCGATTCGAGCGCGTTCACGCGCGTCCACAGCGCGGTCTCGCCCAGGTCCATCTCCCGACCGACGCGGATGAGCCCCTCGCGCGCGGCCTCCTTGCGATCGACGGGGATCGCGTCCTCGAGGTTGCCGAGCAGGATGTCGGTCTGGGCGGCGATGTCGCCGGCCTTGGCGACCATCTTCTCGTTCGAGAAGTCGAGGAAGTGGACCATCCGCGAGGGCTTGAGCGGGATCTCGAGCGGGGGCGCGGGGGCGCCGACGGCGAGGGGGGCGGTGAAGGCTCGCGGGTTGCGCACGTCGTGTCGTCTCTGCCCGGCGCCGCTTCTCGGTGCCGTCCGGCGCGCGGGGCGCGCGGGCGGCGAACACTCTACCGCCGTCTAGGCTTCGCGCCCGCTGACCGACCCATCGTGCCACCCCAGACGACATGACTACGACGCCAGAGGAGCCGATGACCGAAACCGCCACGCACGCCCTCGAGATGAGCCAGACCGCGCGCGAGGCCTCGGGCGCCCGCCAGTACGGCCGCTACCTCGAGGAGTTCCAGGTCGGCGACGTCTACAAGCACTGGCCGGCCAAGACGATCACCGAGGCTGACGACCACCTCTTCTGCCTGCTGACGATGAACCATCACCCGCTCCACATCAACGACGTCTATGCGGCGCAGTCGCAGCAGGGGCGTAACGTCGTGGTCGGTCCCCTCGTCTACGCGCTCATGCTCGGCATGTCGGTGGGCGACGTCTCGGGAAAGGCGATCGCCAACCTAGCCACGGAGGAGCTCAAGCACCCCGCGCCCGTCTTCCACGGCGACACGCTCTTCGTGGAGAGCGAGGTGCTCGAGGTTACGCCGTCGCGATCGAAACCCGACCGAGGCGTGGTCAAGGTGAGGACGGACGCCTACAAGCAGGACGGGACGGTGGTAGCCACCTTCCGCCGAAGCGTGCTCGTGCCGCGGCAGGAGCAGGGCGGGTCCCGCTGAGGCACAAATTGGGCGTACGGCGGAGTTGCGCCCGTACCCTCGAGGGTCGCCTGGACCATCCACCCGGCGCGCCCTCGCACCCGCTCAAGACGCGCTGTTGGGTATGGGGCGGTACCTCAGCCGCTGGGGCCCGCCCGGACCGATCGCCGCGACTCCGCCACTCCCGCCTACCCGTGAGGCTCGGATCGCCTGCGCATGTTCCCCTCAGGCGTCAGGACCCGGCGCCGGGCGGCTCGCGGGTCCTCGACGGTCACCTTCTCGTCGGTCAGGAGGCGCGCCGGTAAGCCCGAAATCAGCGCCTGGGCAAGGCGGCTGTGTCGCCGCCGAGCGCCTCGAGGGCATCCCGACGAGCGCATGCTCGCCCGCCCGGCGGGCCGTTCCAATCGGATGCGAGGCAATGCCCCAGGCGACGCTCGACCAGCTCGATCGCGTGACGTGCGATGGCGGCAGTGACGCGGGTCGGCTTCCGTCGCTGGATCTGGCGCCGAGCGCAGTTGCGGGGGTTGTCCGGATGGGTTCGGAACAAGGACACCTCGGTCGAGGCGGTGCTTTCGGGGCCGGGGAGGGCCGTCGAGAGCCTCGTCGGGCGGTGCAGGACCGGGCCGGCGAAGGCGTTGGTGGCCGAGGTCGACGTCGCGGCGGGCGGCGAGGCACCCGCTGAGGGCGACTTCGTGATGCTCTGAGAGTCGCTGCAAAGCGACAGAGCAGCCGGCACTCGAGGGCTTTGCCGTGTCCCCTACCATGGATGGTAGCGGTCGGGGCCGACGATCGCCTTGACGACGCGGTTCATGCGCATCCGTCGGGCTCCCTGGATGAGTAGGATGTCGCCGGGTTTCACCTCCTCCACGACGGTGGCGGCGAGGTCGTCGGCCGTCTGCGCATGGGCCACGCGTGATGTCGGCGGTAGCGCCTCGTACAGATGTCGCATCTCCTCGCCGGCGGCGAAGACTAGGTCGACCTCGGCGCCGACGACGTCTCGTGCGAGCTCGGTATGGAGCACCGTGGAGGCGTCGCCGAGCATGTGCATGTCGCCTAGCACCGCTATGCGCCGTGCGCTGGGAGCCGGGTGCTGCTCGCCCAGGGAAACGAGGGCCGCTCGAACCGACAGTGGCTCGGCACTGCGGGTGAAGTCGAGGACCGTCACCTCTCCCTCGGCGAGCGGGACGCAATAGCGGTTGCCGCGCCCCGGCGCATCTCGTAGCTCGGCAAACGTCTGGGCCGCGGCCTCGGGGTCGGCCCCCAGGGCCTTGACGGCGGCGAGGACGCCGAGGCTGTTGCTGACGTGGTGGCTGCCCGTGGCCCCGAGCTCGTACGCCACGGTGACCGGCCCGATCTGCGCCTCGACGTATGAGCCGCCATCGGCTGCCCGACGGGAGCCC
This sequence comes from Solirubrobacterales bacterium, assembly GCA_035296705.1. Lineage (GTDB taxonomy): Bacteria > Actinomycetota > Thermoleophilia > Solirubrobacterales > 70-9 > WHSW01. The sequence goes on along the minus strand of DATHAL010000025.1, from coordinate 791 downwards.
ACGAGCCGCACGTCCGCGCGCAGGTGGGCCCCGAACGTGACGACCTCGGAGGCCCGCTGGTCGGCATGAGCTTTGAGCCGGTCGAAGAAGGGATCGTCGCGGTTGAGGACCGCCACGCCGCCGGGCTCGAGGCCGGCGAAGACCTTGGCCTTGGCATCGGCCAGCGCCTCCACGGACTCGTGGTACTCGAGGTGCGCCTGACCGATCCGGGTGATCAAAGCGACGTGAGGTCGCACCCGCTCGCTCTTGCGGCGCACGCTGTTGGGACCGAGCATGCTGAGCTCGTAGACCGCGTACTGCGCCTCTGGCGGCGTCGCCGCGAGGCTGACCAGGACCCCCGGGCTGTCGTTGTCGTTCTTCGAGGTGGCCGCCGTAAGATCCCTGGCGACCGAGTGCATGCGCGGCGGCGTCTTTGGTGAAGGTCTTGCCGACGCTTCCCGTGATCGCAGCCTTTTGACGCGCGGGAGCCCCGAGGCGCCCTCCGAGTTCTAGCCAGCGACCGGCGCGGGCTCGTATGCGCGACGACGTCGCGGGTCGACCGGCCGCCGAGGGCCGACCGACGGGCAGCGGCTCCCGTACCAAACGACCTAGCCGAGCGAGCGCTATGTATTCGAAGAGCGGGGGCATAATCGCGCGGCCACGGACGCTCCGGTCGCGGCGCGCGTCGCGGTGACGGCGAGGGGGCAGCCACGAAGATCGCGCGCGCCGCCGGCGGTGCGGTCGGGAGGCCGTCCCCCCGCCGGGAGGACCGGGACGCCGCGATACTTTTGGCCGGCTTCCCCGTGTTCGCA
>DATHAL010000024.1:0-45044 GCA_035296705.1 Solirubrobacterales bacterium | reverse complement strand
CTCGACGGCCGTTATCCGTCGGAGCGGTTTGCGGAGCTGCGACCACGAGTCGTCTGGGATCGCACCGCAGGGGTCGTTCGCGGCCGCAAGGGCGCGCGCCAGCTCGCGGTCACGAACGCCGGCACGATCCCCGACCGCGGCCTCTACGGAGTTCACCTGCCGGACGGGCGCCGGGTCGGGGAGCTCGACGAGGAGATGGTCTACGAGGCGCGCCCCGGGCAGACCTTCCTGCTCGGCGCGACCACCTGGCGGATCGAGGACATCACCCGCGACCGGGTGATCGTGACGCCGGCGCCCGGCGTCCCCGGCGCGGTGCCGTTCTGGCGCGGCGACGGAGTGGGGCGCCCGCCCGAGCTCGGGCGGGCGATCGGGGCCTTCGCGCGCGAGGCCGTCTCGATGACCTCCGAGCAGCTCGCGGAGCGCTACGACCTGGAGCGGCGCGCGGCGGAGAACCTCGTGACGTACCTGCACGAGCAGCAGGCGGCGACGCGGGTCGTCCCCTCGGACGAGACGCTGGTAGTGGAGCGCTTTCGCGACGAGATCGGGGATTGGCGCCTCTGCGTCCTCTCGCCGTTCGGCGGTCGCGTCCACGCCGCCTGGGGTCTCGCGCTCTCGGCGAGGATCCGGGACGAGCTCGACCTCGAGGCGGACGCGATCTGGTCCGACGACGGCATCGTCGTCCACCTGCCCGACGCCGACGAGCCGCCGGACGCGGCCCTCGTGCTGCTCGAGCCCGAGGAGGTGGAGGACCTCGTCGTCCGCGAGCTGGCCGGCTCCGCGCTGTTCGGTGCCCGCTTCCGCGAGAACGCCGCGCGCAGCCTCCTGATCCCCCGCGCGTACCCTGGCAAACGGACTCCCCTCTGGCAGCAGCGGCTCAAGTCCCAGAGCCTGCTCGAGGTCGCCAAGGACTTTCCGCGCTTTCCGGTGATCCTCGAGACCTACCGCGAGTGCCTGCGCGACGTCCTCGACCTGCCGGCGCTCACAGAGCTGCTGCGCGACCTGCACTCGCGGCGGATCAGCCTGGTCGAGGTCGAGACGCAGACGGCGTCGCCGTTCGCGTCGTCGCTCCTGTTCGACTACGTCGCCACCTACATGTACGAGGGGGACACGCCGAACGCGGAGCGGCGGGCGGCGGCGCTCGCGCTCGACCGGGACCTCCTCTCCGAGCTCCTCGGCGCCGACGAGCTGCGGGAGCTGATCAACGCGGAGGCACTCTCCGAGGTCGAGCGCTCGCTCCAGCTCCTTCACCCCGACGTTCTCGCCAAGGACCGCGACGCGCTCCAGCAGGTCCTCCGCCGGCTGGGCGACCTGACGCTCGAGGAGCTCGAGGAGCGGACTGCGAAGGGCTACTCCGCAGGCTCGATGCTCTCCAAGCTCGAGCGCGAGCGACGGGCGGCGCAGGTCCGGATCGCTGGCGAGGAGCGGTGGATCGCCGCGGAGGACGCCGGCCTTTACCGCGATGCGATCGGCGTGCCGCCGCCGGGCGGCCTGCCTGAGTCCTTCCTCGAGGCGGTCGACGCCCCGATGCAGGCGCTGGTGCGCCGCCACGCGCGGACCCACGGGCCGTTTCCGACCGCGCAGATCAACAGCCGGTACCGACTCGACATCTCCCCGGCGCTGAAGGAGCTCGAGCGATCCGGAGTCCTCGTCCGCGGCGAGCTGATGCCGGGCGGAACCGAGCGCGAGTGGTGCGACGCCGACGTCCTGCGCCGGCTGCGGCGCGCCAGCGTGGCCGCGCTTCGCCAGGAGGCCGAGGCCGTCGACCCGGCGGAGCTCGCGCGCTTTGTGCCCGCCTGGCAGAACGTCGACGTCCACCGCCCGGCGGGCGCCGGGATCGACCGGCTTCGCGAGCAGCTCGTGCCGCTCCAAGGGATCGCGCTCACGCCCGAGGTCTGGGAGCGCGACGTCCTGCCGCGCCGGCTCGGCGCCTACAGCCCGAGTTGGCTGGACCAGCTCACCACGAGTGGGGAGCTGGTCTGGATCGGTGCCGGCCCACTCGGGCGGACGGGGCGCGTCGCGCTCTACTTCCGCGAGGACGTCCACCTCGCGGGGCCACCGCCGTCGAACGCAAAGCTCGAGCGCCCGGAGGATGAGGTTCACGAGGCGATCCGGGCTCGGCTCGAAGGCTCGCCGTCGTTCTGGCTCGACCTGGTCGCGGACCTCGAGTTCGACTCCGAGGAGCTCCACACCGCGCTCTGGGACCTGGTCTGGGCGGGCGAGGTCACGAACGACGCGTTCGCGCCGCTGCGCGCCCGGCGGCTCACCGCCGTGCCCCAGAGGCGTCGGGGCTCGCGCCGGTTCTCGACCCGGCGCACCCCGTCCTCCGAGGCGAGCGTCGGGCGCTGGTCGCTGGCCGAGACCCTATTCCGGAGCGCGCCGGGGGCGGGCCCAAGGCTTCGCGCCCAGGCGGAGCTGATGCTCGAGCGCTACGGCATCGTGACCCGCGAGACGGTGCTCGCGGAGGGCGTCCCCGGCGGCTTCTCGACGCTCTACGGGGAGCTATCGAACCTCGAGATGCTCGGCACCGCCCGGCGCGGCTACTTCGTCGAGGGGCTCGGCGGCGCGCAGTTCGCGCTCTCGGGAGCGATCGAGCGGCTGCGCGGGCTGCCGCAGCGCGACGAGCCCGAGTACATCGTGCTCGCCGCCACCGACCCTGCGCAGCCCTACGGCGCGGCGCTGCCGTGGCCGAAACGTCCCGAGGGCCGCCGCCCCGCGCGCACCCCGGGCGCCTACGTCCTGCTGCGCGACGGCAACCCGATCCTCTACGTCGAGCGCGGCGGCAAGGGCATCGTTCGCCTGATCGAGCTCGAGGGCGAGGAGCTCACGGAGGCGATCACGCAGCTCGCCGACGCCGCGCGCGAGGGGCTCATCGGCAGGCTCGCGATCGAGCGGGTCGACGGCGAGGCCGTGATCGGCTCCGGATACGAGGAGCAGATCATCGCCGCAGGCTTCTCGCGCCAGCCGCGGCGCCTCGTGGCGGCCGGCTGAGCGGCGCGAAATGCCCGAGGGCGACACGATCCACCGCATCGCCCGGCGGATCGAGCTGGCCCTGGCCGGGCGGGAGGTGAGCGCCGCCGCTCCGAACCCGCGCTCGCCGATTCACCACCGCGCCAACGAGCTCGCCGGCCGGACCGTGGCTGGGGCGGAGGCCTACGGCAAGCACCTCGTGATCCACCTCTCGGGCGACCGCGTCATCCACAGCCACCTCGGGATCAACGGCCGCTTCCGGGTCGAGGCGGGAGCGGCCCCGCCCCCGCGCCCCGCGCCTTGGCTCCTCCTCTCCGGCGAAGGCCGCTTCGCGATTCAGGTCGGGGGCAAGATCCTGCGCATCGTCAGCGAGTCACGGGCGCGAAACGACCCGCTCCTGGCGCGGCTCGGCCCGGATCCACTACGGCCCGGCTTCGACCTCGATGGCGCCGCCCAGCGGCTGCGCGCGATGGGCGCCGGCCGCGCGGTCGGCGAGGCGCTCCTGGACCAGGAGATCGTCGCGGGCATCGGCAACGCGATCTCAATCGGTGCCTGCTTCGCCGCTCGCGTCAGCCCCTGGCGTCCGGTTGACGAGCTGAGCACCGACGACGCGCGGCGCCTCATCGCCGAGTCGCTGCGGATCATGCGCATCGCGGTCGAGAGCGGCCACCGTCCGCGGAGCGTCTACGGCTCGGTGAGGCGTGGCTGCCCGCGCTGCGGCGGCCGCGTCTCGGTGCGAGGTCAGGGTGATGCGAACCGGGCGACGTATTGGTGTCCGAGCTGTCAGCCGCGATAATCGGAGCGACGATGGGGAAGGAGACGCGAGACCTTCTGGCGCGCGTGCCGCTGTTCGCGGATCTCTCGGACGGCGAGCTCGACCGCATCGACGCGGTCGCGATCCCGCGCTCGTTCCCGCGCGGCGTGCGCGTCTTTCACGAGGGCGATCACTCGGATGCGTGCTACATCGTTCGCGGCGGCGAGCTGCGGGTGACGCGCGAGCACTCCGACGGGCGCGCGATCGCCCTCGCCACGCTGGGACGGGGCGACATCTTCGGCGAGCTTGCGATGCTCGACGGCGGCACCCGCTCGGCGAGTGTCGAGACGCTCAGCGACGCCGAGCTCCTCGCCCTCCCGGCGAGCGACGTCCGGCGGGTCATCTCCGAGCATGGCGACATCGCCGCGAAGTTGATCGTCGCGATCACGCGGAGGTTGCGCGAGACCAACGAGCGGGTCGCGCGGCAGTCGTTTCAGACCGTGCCGAGCCGCGTCGCGGGCGTGCTCTCGCAGCTCATCGCCGAGGAGGCGATCCCGGAGGATCGCGAGGGCGTGACCGTCCGCATGACCCAGGCCGACCTGGCCCAGCTCGCGGGGACGTCGCGCGAGAGCGTGAGCCGCTTCCTGGCGACGCTCGAGCGCGCCGGCGTCGTCGCGGTGGGCCGCGGCCGCGTCAGCGTGCTCGAGCCGCGCCGGCTTCGCGCCTACATCTTCTGAGCGACTTCGAACGACAGCGGCTGCGGATGGTCGAGCGCCAGCTCAGGCGCCGCGGCATCCACGACGAGCGGGTGCTCGCGGCGATCGCCGACGTGCCGCGCGAGCTCTTCGTCCCCGAGCGCTACCGGTCCCGCGCCTACGCCGACTCGGCGCTTCCGATCGGCGACGACCAGACGATCTCCCAGCCGTGGATCGTCGCCGCGATCTGCCAGGCCCTCGAGCTCCGCTCGGGCGAGACCGTGCTCGAGATCGGCACGGGCTCGGGCTACTCGGCGGCGGTCCTCGCGCGGCTCGCCGCGCGCGTGATCACGATCGAGCGCCTTTCCGGGCTGGCGGAGCGCGCGCGGCTGGCGCTCCAGGAGCTCGGGCTCGGAAACGTCGAGGTCCGAGTCGGCGACGGCACGGTCGGGGCGCCCGACGACGGGCCATTCGAGGCCATCGCCGTGCACGCCACCGCGCCGGAGGCACCGGCGAGCCTGCTCGCGCAGCTCGCGCCCGCAGGGCGGCTCGTGGTCCCGCTCACCGAGCGGACCGCGGACATGCTGACCGCGTTCGTCGCCGTCGACGACGGCTTCGAGCGGCACGTGATCGCGCCCTGCCGCTTCGTGCCGTTGCTCGGCGAGGAGGGGTTCCACTCCGCACGATAGGCTCGCGCTGCGATGACCCGGGGCTTCTACGCGCTCAACTTCTTCTCGCCCGCGTTCGTCGACCAGCTCAAGCGCGGACGCAAGACGGCGACGATTCGCCTCGGCGACAAATCGAACAAGTACGAGCGCGGACAGCTCGTCTGGGTGACCGTCGGACACCAGCACAGTCCCCGGGAGAAGATCTTCACGGCGGTGATCGACGATGTGGACGTGAAGCGCGCCAGGGACCTCTCACCGCGCGACATCGAGCACGACAACCCGGAGTTTCGCCGGGTCGAGGAGACGCTCGGATTCATGCGCCAGATCTACGGCCGCGACATCGGCCTCGAGGAGACGGTCACCGTGGTCCGCTTCTCGCAGGTGATCGAGATGCCGCATGGCGGCCGCTTCGGAAACGGCGAGCCGCCGTCGCGCAACTGACCGGCCCCGGTGGCCGTCGAGTACCGCTTCCTCACCACCTGGCTGCTGGACTGCGATCGCGGCCCGGTCTGGGAGGCGATCTTCGACCAGCGCTCGTGGCCGACGTGGTGGCGCGGCGTCGAGGACGTCGTCGAGCTCGAGCCTGGTGACGAGACCGGCGTCGGCTCCCACTCGCGCCTCGTGTGGCGCTCGCGACTCCCCTACGACCTCGTCTTCGAGGCCCGGACCCACACGGTCTCCAAGCCACACCTGATCGAGGCGGACGCCTTCGGCGAGCTCACCGGCACCGGCCGCTGGCGGCTCTTCGAGCAGGGCGGCGTAACGGCGGTGCTCTATGAGTGGAACGTCTCGACGACGAAGCCGTGGATGAACGCCCTCGCACCGCTCCTGCGCCCGGTCTTCGTCTGGAACCACCACTGGGTGATGCGAAACGGCGGCGTCGGCATCGCGAAGCTCCTCGGCTGCCGGCTCTTGGCTGTCGACTGAGACGACCGCAGCCCGCGCTGGCCGGGTTGAGTCTTTCAGACTCAGATACTTGACTGCCGATCGCGCCTCGCTACACTGATGCGCCGGAGCCCTGGCACTCTCGCCTGTAGAGTGCCAAACGAGGCTTCGAAAGCCTGATTTAGAAGCGCAATCCACACAAGCCTGGAGGTATTGACGAATGAACCTGAAGCCCCTTGGCGATCGCGTGATCGTCCAGGCGATCGAGGAGGAGGAGACGACCGCGAGCGGCATCGTCCTCCCCGACACCGCCAAGGAGAAGCCGCAGAAGGGCAAGGTCGTCGCGGTTGGCGAAGGCGCCTGGGACGACGACGGCGAGAAGCGGATCCCGCTCGACGTCTCGGAGGGCGACGAGGTCCTCTACAGCAAGTACGGCGGCACCGAGATCAAGGTCAATGGCGACGAGCTTCTGGTGCTGCGCGAGTCGGACGTCCTCGCGAAGGTCGTCTGAGACCCAACACGGAACTTAGAAGGAGGAACTGACCAATATGGCTCACAAGGAGCTCAAGTACGACACAGAGGCGCGTGGCGCGCTTCAGGCGGGCGTCGACGCGGTCGCCAACGCGGTCAAGGTGACGCTCGGCCCGAAGGGCCGCTACGTGGTCCTCGACAAGAAGTTCGGCGCGCCGACGATCACCAACGACGGTGTGACGATCGCGCGCGAGATCGAGATCGAGGACGTGTTCGAGAACCAGGGCGCGCAGCTCGTCCGCGAGGTCGCGACCGCGACCAACGACGTCGCCGGCGACGGCACGACGACGGCGACCCTGCTCGCCCAGACCATCGTCCGGCACGGCCTCAAGAACGTGGCCGCGGGCGCGAACCCGCTCGCGCTGCGCCGCGGCATCGAGGCCGCGGTCGATCAGGTCGTCGATCACCTGCGCGAGAAGCAGTCGAAGGAGGTCGGCGGCAAGGAGCAGATCGCCCGCGTCGCCGCGATCTCGGCGGCCGACGAGGAGATCGGCAATGTGATCGCCGACGCGATCGAGAAGGTCGGCAAGGACGGCGTCGTGAACGTCGAGGAGGGCCAGACCTTCGGCATGGAGCTCGAATTCACCGAGGGGATGCAGTTCGACAAGGGCTACATCTCGCCGTACATGATCACGGACCAGGATCGGATGGAGGCGGTGCTCGAGGATCCGTACATCCTCATCGCCAACCAGAAGATCGGCTCGGTGCGTGACCTGCTCCCTGTGCTCGAGCAGACGATGCAGTCGGGCAAGCCGCTCGTCATCGTCGCCGAGGACGTCGAGGGCGAGTCGCTCGCGACGCTGGTCGTCAACAAGCTCCGCGGCACCTTCACCGGTGTGGCGGTCAAGGCGCCCGGCTTCGGCGATCGCCGCAAGCGGATGCTCGAGGACATCGCGATCCTCACTGGTGGCGAGGTGATCACCGAGGAGATGGGCCTGAAGCTGGAGAACACCCAGCTCACGCAGCTCGGCCACGCGCGCCGCGTCGTCGTCTCCAAGGACACGACGACGATCATCGACGGCAACGGCGAGAAGCAGGCAATCGAGGGCCGGATCAACCAGATCCGTCAGGAGATCGAGAACACCGACTCCGACTTCGACCGGGAGAAGCTCCAAGAGCGTCTGGCGAAGCTGGCCGGCGGTGTCGCCGTGGTCAAGGTCGGCGCTGCGACCGAGACCGAGATGAAGGAGAGGAAGCACCGCGTCGAGGATGCGCTGCAGGCCACCCGCGCGGCCCTCGAGGAGGGCATCGTGCCGGGCGGCGGCGTCGCTCTGCTCAACGCCCAGGAGGCGATTGACCCGAGTGCGCTCGACACCGACGAGGCGACGGGTGCGGAGATCATCCGGCGCTCGCTCGAGGAGCCGCTCCGGCAGATCGCCGAGAACTCGGGCCTCGAGGGCTCGGTCGTGGTCGAGAGGATCCGTGGCCTGAAGTCGGGCGAGGGTCTCAACGCGCAGACCGGTGAGTACGGCGACCTGGTCTCCGACGGCGTCATCGACCCGACGATGGTGACCCGGTCCGCGCTGCAGAACGCGGCCTCTATCGCCAAGAACATCCTCACGACGGAGGCGATCGTCGCCGAGCCGCCGGAGAGGGAGCCGGCCATGGCCGGTGGCGGCGGTATGCCCGACATGGGCGGGATGATGTAATTCGCCTCAACAGGCGAGTGTTTCGGAAGGCCCGGGCCCAGCGCCCGGGCCTTTCCGTTCCCGCCCCGGACCGTCGCTACGTCGCGATCTAGCTAGTCATGGGTCGCGCGGTCGTCCGCGGCCGCCTGCTTCCGCGCAGCCTTCTTGGCCTGCTTCTCCAGCCGACGCTCGAGGAGCTTAAGCTCACGGTTTCGCTTCGCCATCGTGGTCTTCCGCTTATTGCCTGAAGCCATGCTCTCTCCTTAAGGCGCCTGGACGTTGGCGGCCGCCGGGTGCTGAGCCCGGCAGCGGTGCGTATATGCCCGGCTTGCCGGGTGCTACGCGAGTCGAATGTTGGCGGCGCGGGGCCCCTTGTCGCCGCGCTCTGCGTCGAAGCTGACCTTCGTTCCCTCGGCCAGGGTCCGTCCATCGGGTACGGCGCTCTGATGGACGAAGAGGTCGGCAGAGCCGTCCTCGGGCGTGATGAAACCGAAGCCCTTCTCGTCGTTGAACCACTTCACGGTTCCGTTAGGCATGTGAATCCTCCACGTGCGGTGCGGGCGGACGCGGAGGATGCGTGATGCAACGACTGCGGCGCGGGCACTTTTTACGCCACACTCGGATGCGCGGCTGAACCAGACGGTAGCAGCGCAGCAGTCGTTTCGAGGCCCGCTCCTGCTCTGCTACAGCTCAAAGCCGAGCTGCTTCACGCGGTCGAGGTTGTCCTCCACCGCGACCGCGCCGCGGAGCCGGCCGCCCTCAACCCGGAAGATGTAGATCTCGTCGACTCCTTCGAAGCGGTTGCCGGTGGGGGCGCGGCCGCGCCACGCGCCCCGATGGGTGCCTGAGCATTTGAAATGGGCTACGAGCTACCACAGGCTCAGGCCTACGCAAGCGGCCTGCGCTGGCGGTCAGGCAGTGCGGCCGAGAACCTCGGCCATCCGCCGCGGCTCGATGCCCAGCGCCCGGACGTCGAGCGGCCCGCGCTCGCTCACCATCGAGACCTCCATCAGCTCCGCCTCCTCCCACGTCGCGAAGGCCGCGTCGCCGACGAGCCGGCGGAGGCCCGCGAGGCCGTAGTGGACGAGCCCGAGCGGAACGTGGACGACGGCGCGATCGCGGCCGCTCGAACGGGCGACGAGCCGGGCGATCTCGTTGTAGGTGAGCTCCTCGGGCCCGGCGAGCTCATGGCGCCGCGACCCGCTTCCGCGCTCGACGTCGGCGAGCACGCAGCGGGCCACGTCGCCCGCCCAGATCGGCTCGAAGCGAGCTCGCCCCTCGCCCGAGATCGGGATCGCCGGGAGCAGCGAGAGCCTGCGCTGGATCCGGATCCACGGGTCGTCGCGGTCGTAGACGATCGAGGGCGCGAACACGGTCGTGTCGAGCTCCGAGGCATGCACGGCGCGCTCCGCCAGCGCCTTCGCGCGAAAAAAGCGGGTGCGCTGGAACTCGGTCGCGTCGATCGCCGAGAAGAAGACGAACCGCTTGATGTCCGCGGCCTCGGCGGCGCGCAGTAGCCGCGCGGTGGCGAGGCCGTTCAGCTCCTCGACGCGCGCCCGTGGCTGATCGCGGATCGCCGCCGCGAGGTGGATCACGGTCGTCACGCCGCGCAGCGCCTGGCGCGTGACCCGCGCATCCGCCAGGTCGGTGAGGCCGCCGAGCGCGATCCGTACCTCGACGCGGAGGCGCCCCAGGCGCCGAGGATCGCGCACCAGCACGCGCACCTCCTCGCCGCGCTCGAGGAGCTGCGGCACCAGCGCCTTGCCTACCGTCCCCGTCGCCCCGGTGACCAGGATCATTCCGCCGCACTCTAGAATGCGCCGCACCGCTGGATCGCCGCTCGCCCGCGGCGCGCACACCGCACACACGACCGGAAAGGGAAAGACATGGCGTATGTCATTGCCGAGCCCTGCATCGGCCAGAAGGACAACTCGTGCGTTGAGGTGTGCCCGGTCGACTGCATCCATCCCACTCCGGACGAGGCCGACTACGAGAACGTCGAGCAGCTTTACATCGACCCGGACGAGTGCATCGACTGCGACGCCTGCGTCGAGGCGTGCCCGGTTGACGCCTGCTTCGCCGAGGACCAGCTGCCGGAGGAGTGGACCAAGTACACGGCGATCAACGCCGAGTACTTCGCGGGCAAGTAACGGCGCCGCCGGCTAGCGCCGGCGCGCCCGCAGCGAGTACATGAGCGGCAGCCGGGGCGTGCCCTCGGGCTGCCGGTAGATCAAGCCCGCACTCAGGAACTCCATGTCGATCTCGAGGTGCTCGAAGCGAGGGAAGAGCGTGTAGTCGTGCTCGTGCAGGAGCTCGAGCTCGAGGTCGGCGGCCAATACCGCCGTGACGACGTCGGAAATCGGGTGCGCCCATTCGAGGGTGGCGTTGTTGCGGGTCGGGACCTCGAGGTCGGCGTAGGTGCCCCCGCCGTCGTCGAACGACTCGCCCCGCGGGCTGTAGAAGTAGTCGGTGGTGACGTCGAGGGTCTCATCGGCGAACACCCAAGTGAACGGGTGGAACTCGCTCAGGTAGAGGAAGCCGCCGTCGGCCAAGAGCGACCTCACGATCCCCGCCCACCGCTCGAGGTCGGGCAGCCAGTTGAGCGCGCCGAGGCCGGTGTAGACAACGTCGAAGCGCTCACCGCCGAGGGCGTCGGGGGCGTCGTGGACGTCGGCGGCGACGAAGCGGGCGTCGACGTCCGCCTCCTTCGCCAGCGTGTTCGCGGCCTCGACCGCGGGCTCGGAGAAGTCGAGTCCGACCACCGAGGCACCGCGGCGAGCCCACGAGAGGCTGTCGAGGCCGAAATGGCACTGAAGATGGGCGAGGCGCTTGGCGGCAACGTCGCCGACCTCCTCGATCTCGAATGGCCGCAGCGTCGAGCCCCCGGCCCGGAAGCCCTCGACGTCGTAGAAGTCGCTCGCGACGTGGATCGGGACGCGCTCGTCCCACCACGTGCGGTTGTTTGAGAGCCGCGGGTCCAGGGTGCTCAGGCCTGGACCTGGACGACGGGCAGCTCAGTGCCGCTGACCGGCGCGGCGGGCGCTGGGGCCGTCGGGGTCGCGGCCTGCATCACCGGCAGCTCTTGCGGCGTCGCGGCGACGATGCCGCGCGCCGCGTCGCGAATCGCGATCGACGCCGGAGCGTCGGGATCGGCGAGGACGAGCGGCGTGCCCGCGTCTGCGTGGGAGCGGAGCTCCTCGGAGAGCGGCACCTTGCCGAGCAGCGGGACGTCGAGCTCGTCGGCGAGGAACTGGCCACCGCCCTCGCCGAAGATCGTGAACCGCTGGCCATCGGGTGTCGTGAAGCCGGACATGTTCTCGATCACGCCGAGCACCTCGAGGTCGACCTTCGCCGCCATGTCGGCGGCGCGGCGGGCGACCGACTGCGCCGCGGGCTGCGGCGTGGTCACGACCACGACCTTCGCCTGCGGGAGGAGCTGCGCGAGGGTCATCGATACGTCGCCGGTTCCGGGCGGCAGGTCGAGCAGGAGATAGTCGAGCTCACCCCAGGCGACGTCCTCCAGGAACTGCTGGATCGCCTTGTGGAGCATCGGGCCGCGCCAGACCACGGCGGCGTTGCTTTCGAGGAAGAAGCCGATTGACATCACCCTGATCCCGGCCGGGCCCTCCGGCGGCAGGATCTTGCGCTCGCCGTTCACGTCGGGCTTGCGGTCGATGCCGAGCATGCGCGGGATCGAGTAGCCGTACACGTCGGCGTCCAGGGCGCCGGTCGTCCTGCCCTCGGCCTGCAGGGCCGCGGCGAGGTTCGCGGTCATCGTCGACTTGCCGAGGCCGCCCTTGCCGGAGGCGATGCAGATCACGTTGCGAACCGCCGCGAGCGCGCCCTCGGGCAGCCCGCCGGGTCGTCCGAGCGCCTGCTGCAGCCGGCCCTTCTCCTCGTCGGAGAGAACGTCGAAGCCGACGCCGACCTCGTTCACCCCTTCGAGCGCGGCGACGTTCGCAGCCACCGCCTGCTGGAAATGCGCGCGGATCGGGCAGCCGGGCGTCGTCAGCGAGACGACCACCTCGACCTTGCCGCCCTCGCGGACCTCGATCGAGCGCACCATGCCGAGGTCGACAATCGAGCGCCGCAACTCGGGGTCGATCACAGCGCGAAGCGCGTCGGTGACCTGCTGGTTGGTTGGAAGGCTCATCGAGTTCATTCAAGCAGAGGGCCGCTTCCCCAAAGACGATCGGCCGGCGCGAACGCCGACCGATCGGGGAGGAGAGGTTGCTGTGTCTGCCCGCGAGTATGAGTGCGGACAGCTTCTCCGGGGCCGCCGCAACCTCAAAGGCGGCCCGGGCTAAGCCGACGTCAGGCTGCGTACGGCGAGGAGACGCGCTCCTGGACGACGCTCTGCGCCTTCTTGAGCTGCTCCTCGAACCGCACGCGGTTCTCCTTGACGGCCTTCTCGACCTTCGTGCGGTTCTGCTTGACGGCCCTCTCGGCCTCACGACGGCGGGCCTTCACCTCGCGCTCGACGCGGGTCCGGCTCGTGCGCACGCGCTGCTTCGCCTTGCGCCGCGCCTGGCCGCCGCGCCGCTCGAACCTGTTGAGCTCGCGGGTCACCTGTGTGCGAAGGCCGTTGAGCTCGCGCTCGCGGGCCGTGCTCGAGGTCCAGGGCTCGACGGCCTCGGTGACGCGGTCACGGACCGTGAGGGCGGCGCCGACGGGAATGTCGACGGCGCGCTCGGCGCTCTCCCGGACGATGGAGATGGCGCCGTGGCGGGCCTTCGTGACCCCCTCGCGAACCTGTGAGGTGTCGCTGCGGCCGGTCGACTTCGGGGCGCTCTTCGCCGCCGTGCTCGACGTGTTCCTGCTGGTGCTCGTGCTCTTGGCGTTGGTGGGCATTTGTTACCTCAACTCCCCTCGGATGGGTGTCGATTGCTTCACGTCTGTAACTTCCTTATCTCTAAGGATATTCGACTATATCAAGGCGAACACGTGTTTGTACCCCGGGCGGCGGCAGGGGTTACAGGCGCTCAGGCAGCGGCGGAGGCCGTGCCGACCCGCTCGAGCCAGGCGCGCGGGCGCTCGAGCTCCGGGAGCGTCGGCAGGTCGGCCTCAGAGCGCCACGGAAGTCGCACGAGCTCCGCGCCGCCATCGGCGGCGATCGTGTCGAAGAACGCCTTGCCGAGCTCGTACTGGCGCAGCTTGAGCTCGACCCCGACGAGTCGCCCGAGGAGCTCCGACAGGCCGCCACGGCGCGCCCGGCGCTCGTCGAGGCGGCCGCGGAGCGCATCGAGCGCCGGGTCGCTTTTGCGGGCGCAGACATCCATCACGTGCTCGGCATGCCCCTCGACCGTTGCCATCGTCGCCTGGATCCGGTCGAGGAGCTCGCCTTGCTCGGGCAGCGCAATTGCCCGCGCCAGCTCGCCGCGCAGGAGCGCCTCAACGAGCTCGCGCGGATCGCCGAGGAGCCGCCGCCCGAGACCTCCGAGCGAGGCCGCGCGGACCTCCTCCGCGGCTCCCTCAATCAGGGCCGAGATTGACTTCCGCAGGTGCTCGACGAGCCATGGGACGCGCTCGAATTGGATCACGTGGGTGCTCTCGTGGAGCGCGATCCAGCGCAGGAAGAGGTCGGAGTCGGCCCGCAGCTCCCGGCGCGCAGCCTCGAGGTTCTCGCCGACGAACACGAGCCTTGCGGGTCGGTCGGCGCCGAACAGCGGCACGTCGAGCTGGCCGAGCACGCGTCGCGCGGCGTACCCCGCCGCGAGTCCGGCCTCGGTGCCGATGGCGCCCCCGATCGCGCGGCGCGCGATCCCACCGAGAGGTTCCGGAAGCGCGACGTCCTCGCCCAGGCGGCGCTCGAGCGGGCCGGCGGCGTCGGACAGTGTGCGCAGCGCGCCGCGCGCCCATGCGCCGCGCCCGACGAGCTCGACGGGGGGCGGCGCTTCGACCGCGCCCAGTCCGGCGTACGACCAGCGCGTCGGCCGTCGCCGCCTCGACGTCGGCTGCCGTGTAGAGGGGTGACGGCCGGTCGCGCCCCGGGATCCCGCGGACCTCCGCGACTGTCTCGGCGACCCGCCCGGCGAGGCCCCAGTCGACGAGGGCGGGGCCGCTCATCTCCCGTCGGCCAGGCTGCGGCGCCGAATGCCGAGCAGCGTCTCGAGCATCTCCTCGTCGAGCGCGCCCGCGATCTCGTAGCGCTCGTCGAGCCCGAGCCCGGCCTCCGCGGGCTCGAGCGCACCGAACTTGAGGCTCGCGCCCGCCTCGCGCGCGATCAGCTGAGCCGCGGCGACGTCCACGGAGCGCGTCGGCCGCCCCGCGAGCATGCCGTCGAGCCGCCCCGCCGCGAGGTAGCAGAGCGTGACCGCGAGCGAACCGATCGAGCGGATCCTGTACGCGTTCCCCTGCAGGCCCTCGATCAGGGGCAGGATCAGCTCGGGCTTCGCTGCCTCGAGGCCGACCAGCTCGAGCCCGTATCCGGGCCCTCGCGCGAGGAGCGGCGCGCCGTCGAGCAGCGCCCCGCCGCCGCGCTCGGCGAAGAACTCCTCCTCGGCGCCGAAGTCGTGGACGAACCCGAGGGTGACGTCAGCCATCGAGTCTCCCGACGCGACCGCGATCGAGAGACCGAAGGTCGGCAGCGTGCGGCGCGCGTTGAGCGAGCCGTCGATCGGGTCGATTACCACCCGGGCGCCCGCCGCGCCGTCGCCGAAGACGACCTCGCCACGCTCCTCGGAGATCGCGGTGAACTCGCCGCCGTCGGAGCGGAGCCGCTCGAGCTCGGAGAAGACGATTTCCTCGGCCTCGCGGTCGATGACGAGCGAGCGGTCCCCGCCCTCGCCGATCCCGGCGTACTCGGTGCGGGCGGCGATCCCCGCCGTGCGCGCGAAGAGCTCGCGCTGTGCCCCGACGACCCTCCGGAACGCGTCCAGCCACCGCTCGGTGGCGATCCCGGCGTGTTCGGAGCCCATTCCGGGCCATGCTAGAAGGTGAGTGGTGGCTTCGAGGAGCGATAGGCACGCTGCCGTGCTCGCCGAGCGGCCCACGGAGGCCCAGCGGCGCGTGGTCGAGCACGGCGGCGGGGAGCTGCTCGTGCTCGGCCCGGCCGGCTCGGGGCGGACCGCGGCGCTCGCGCTTCGCCTAGGGGCGCTCGCCGGGAGCGGCGTGACGTCCGAGAGCGTGCTCGTCCTGACCCGCTCCCGCGCCGCCCGCGCACGGCTTCGCGACCGGGCGGATGAGCTCCTGGACCGCCCGCACGAAGGACTCCAGGTCCACACCTACGAGGAGGCCGCCGAGGCGCTCCTGCGCGACTACTCGGTGGAGGCCGGGCTCGACCCGTTCTTCACCACCGTTGGGTCGGCCGACCGGCTCGCGATCCTCCTCGACCGGGTCGACGACCTGCCACTTCGCCGCCACGAGATCCGCGGCAACCCGGCTGGCCTCCTCGCGCGGCTTCTGCGCCGAATAGACGTGCTCAAGATCGAGGGCGTGGCGCCGGCCGCGCTGCGGGATTGGGCGGTCGCGCTGGAGCGCTCCGCGAGCAGCGCCGCCGAGCGTGAACGCGCCGAGCGGGAGATCGAGTTCGCGGAGCTCTACGCCCGCCACGACCGCATCCTGCGCGAGGCGGGCAGCCTCGACGCCGGCGATCTGGTGCTGGAGCTCGGCAAGCTCCTCGCGCACCGCGCGGACGTCGCCGTCGCCGTCGCCGACAGGTTCGAGCACGTGCTCGCCGACGAGCTCGAGGACGCGGGGCCGGCGCATCGCCGCGTCCTCGACGCGCTCGCGGCCCGCGGGAGTCTCGTCGTCGCCTGCGACCCCGAGCAGGCGGTCCGTCGCTTCCGTGGCGCCGGGGAAGCCGCCCTGGAGGCGTTTCGCGCCGCCCACCCGGACGTCGCCGAGGTCGAGCTCGACCCGCCGCTGCGCCAGCCGCGGACGGTGCGGTTCTGGAGGTGCGAGAACGATCGCGCGCAGGCGCAGGCCGTGGCGCGCGAGATCGAGCACCTGCTGGCCTCGGGGGAGGTGAGCGCCGAGCGGGTGTGCGCGATCGCCGGCTCCGGCTGGCGCGAGGGGAGGCTCGTCGCGGCGGCGCTCGAGGAGCGCAGCATCCCGTTCCGGTTCGCCGGTGACGCGGCGTTCTTTCAGCGTCCAGAGGTCCGCGACGTGCTGGCCTGGCTGCGGATGCTCGCCGACCCGGGCGACGCCGCGGCTGTCGTTCGCGCGCTGACGCGCCCGCCGGTCGACCTGCGCTCGGTCGATCTCGCGAAGGTGACGACGATCGCCCGCCGCCGCAAGCTCGACATGGTCTCGGCGCTCGAGGCCGCGCTCGAGAGCCCGCAGCTTCCGCCCGAGGCGCGCGACCGGATCCAGGGCTTCCTGCGCCTGCAACGGGCCGCCGCGAACGCGCTCGACCAGATGCGGGCCGACGTCTTCGTCCGGCGGCTGGTCGAGCGCGTCGGGCTGCGCCGCCATCGTCTCTTCGCCGCCAGCCCGGAGACCGCGGAACGGCTGGTCAACCTCTCACGGCTCGCGGAGCTCGCGGCGGATTGGTCGCGGCGTGAGCCGCGCGGCTCGGTGCGCGACTTCGTCCGCCACCTGACGGCGATCGCCGATGCGGGCGAGCTCGGCGGTGAGGACTGCGACCGCCCGGCCCATGGCGCGGTGATGGTCGCCGAGCCCGAGCAGGTGAAGGGGCTCGAGTTCGACCACGTCTACCTGCTCGGGCTGAGGCGCGGCGCCGTCGCCTCCCGCGACTGGGAGGACGCGTGGATCCCGGACGAGCTGATCGACGAGGCGCTTCCGCCGCCGGGCGACGAGCTCACGGCGCGACGGCGGCGGATGCTCGCGCATGTCTCGATGACCCGCGCGACCGAGGGGCTGGTGCTCTCCTGGCCGGACCGCCCGGAGGAGACGAACGCGGCACCCTCGCGGATCTACCTCGAGGCGCTCGAGCGCCATGGCGGCACAGAGGAACTTCACGAGGAGGAGCTCTTCGGTCCCGCCGAGGGCCTGCACTCGACGTACCGGATGCTCCGCGACGAGGTGCTCGAGGCATCGTGGCGCGCCGGCGCGGCGATCTCGGAGATGCGGCTCGACACCGCCGACGATGTCAACTCCGCCATCGCCCGCTACCTCGAGCTGATCAAGCTCGCGGCGCTGATCCAGCGGCCGGGCGCCGAGCCGGCTCCGGAGGCGCTCTCGGCGATCAACGAGCTCCTCGCTCGCGTCGCCTCGCCCGAGCAGCGGATGGCGATCGAGGCCTCGGCGCTGGATGCCTACGTGATCGGCGAGGAGCGCGAGCGCAGCACGCGGCGCGATCAGGTCGCGGCGCGGCGGGAGCCGTCGCTCGAGCAGTTCCTGCCGCGGCGTAAGGGCGGACTCGGCCTCTCCGCATCCGACATCGACCTCTACCGGACCTGCCCGCTCAAGTACAAGTTCGCGCGCGTATTCGCGATCCCGCAGGAGCCGACGATCAACCAGCGGTTCGGGATCCTGATCCACCAGGTCCTCGAGCGCTTCCATTCGGAGGAGATGCGCGCGGCGGGTGGCGGTGGCGAGCCGCTCTCGGCGCCGGCCGGCAGCCTCGACCGGCTGCTGGCGCTGTTCGAGGCGGGATGGCGGCGCCAGGGATTCGCCGCCTCCGACGACGAGCTTCAGTACCGCGACCGGGCGGTCGCGGCGCTCGCCCGCTACCAGGAGCGCCACGTCCACTCCGAGTCGCACCCGGTCTGGCTCGAGCGGAACTTCGCCTTCGCGATCGGCCCGCACCAGCTCCGCGGCCGCGTGGACCGGGTGGACCGGCTGCCGGACGGCGGCTACGAGCTCATCGACTACAAGACCGGCGAGCCCGGGACGGGGCCGAAGCTCAGCGGCGACGTGCAGCTCGCCCTCTACAGGCTCGCGGCCCGCGAGGCGTGGCGGATCGACGCCGACGTCGGCACCTACTGGTACGTGCTCGATGACGAGCGGATCCCGGCGCGCGCCGAGCCGGACGACGCCGAGCGCGTCGAGCGCACCGTGCTCGAGGTCGCAGCCGGGATCGAGGATCAGGACTTCGAGCCCCGACCGTCCTATGAGATTTGCTCGTGGTGCGATTACAGGCTGATCTGCCCGGCCTCGGAGGCCTAGGGCATGTGGGACGCTCTCAACCGGCCGCTTCGGGCCGCGGCGATCACCGCGTTCGGGGCGGGCCTCGTCTGGCTGCTCCTCGATCCGCCGTCGTTCGCGGGCCTCGGTGGCCTGCTGACGATCCTTGCCGGCGCCGCGCTCTTCGTGCTGGTCGTCGCCGGCGCGGTCGTCCTGATGATCGGTAGGGAGATGCCCGAGCCCGAGTTCCGCAAGCTCGTCGACAGAAGCGAGGCGCTCGCGGCGCTGCCGCCGCCGGATTTCCCGCCGAGCGAGTTCGACCTGCTCGTCATGGAGGCGCTCGACGGGCTGCCGGAGGAGTTCCAGCAGGTGCTCGAGCGGACACCCGTGGTGGTCTCGAGCCGGGGCGCCGAGCACCGCGCGTATGGGCATTACATGGGCGGCACCGTCGCCCATGACGACTACCCGCACCGGATCGTGATCTATGAGGACACGCTCGAGCGCGACTTCGGCCACGACCCGGAGCTCCTTCGCGCGCAGGTGCAGCGAACCGTCCGCCACGAGGTCGCTCACCATCTCGGCTGGGGCGAGCCCGGCGTCCGCGGACTGGGGCTCTGAGGCCTAGTCCTCGGCGTCGGTCCGCTGGCGCAGGAAGCGCTGGAAGTCGCGCGCGATCGAGTCGCCCGAGGGGACGTCCTGGCCCTCGCCCAGGACCGGCTCGTCCTCGTACTCGGCCTCGAGCCGGTGCACGAGCTCTTCGATCTCCGGATTCGCGGCGACCGCTCGGTCGACCTGCGTCTCGAAGCGCTCCATCGCGTCCTCGAGCTCCGAAGCCTCGATCGCGATCCCGGTGAACCCCTCGAGCCGGCGAAGGAGCGCGAGCGCCGCCTTCGGGTTCGGAACCGCGGCGACGTAATGGGGGACCGCGGCCCAGAGGCTGGCCGACGTGAGCCCTCGCCGGCGGCAGGCGTCGTGGAGGATGCCGACGATCCCCGTTGGCCCCTCGTAGTTGGAGCGGCTGAGGCCGAGGCTCTCGACGAGCTCCGGATCGGAGGCCAGCCCCGTGATCGGCACCGCGCGGGTGTGGGGGACGTCGGCGAGCAGCGCCCCCAGCGTCACCACCATCTCGACGTCGAGGCGCTCTGCCGCCTCGACGATGGCGCTCGCGAAGGTGCGCCAACGGAGATTCGGCTCGATCCCGGAGACGATCACGAGGTCGCGCTCGGCGTTCGGCTGCCGGGCGACGAAGATCGAGTTCTGCGGCCAGTCGACCTCGCGCGTCTCGCCCCCGGCCATCCGGATCGTCGGGCGCGCGACCTGAAAGTCGTAGAACTCCTCGGGGTCGATCTCTGCGACCCGGTCCGCGGCGAGGGAGACGGCGATCGCCTCGAGCGCGGTTGTGGCGGCGCTCGCGGCGTCGTTCCAACCCGCGAAGGCCGCGACGAGCACCGGCTCCCGCAGGTCCGGCGCCTCCGCTTCCCACCTCAAGGCCTCCACGGCGACGAGAGTAGCGAGCGGCTCCCGCAGCGGCACCGGTTCGATCCGGCAAGGAGTTCAAGATCGAGGCGATGGAGGCAGCTGTCGCCCAGATCCACCCCGCGGTTGCCGAGCTCCGCCCGGGGCAGCGGTTCGAGGGCCGCTACGCCTGCGTTTCCAAGGAGCGGCTGACGGCCCGAAACGGGTCCTCCTACCTGTCGCTTCGGCTCCGTGACCGCAGCGGCACGATCGCGGCCCGGGTCTTTCGCGATGCCGACCGGATCGGCCTGCGGTTCGCGGCCGGCGACGCGGTCGTCGTGCGCGGCAAGGCCGACCGCTACCGCGGCGAGCTCTCGGCGGAGCTCGACGACGTCCGTCGCATCGAGCCGGGCAGCTTCGACCCGGCCGAGTTCCTGCCCGCCGCCTACCGCTCGGTCGAGGAGCTCGACGGGTTCCTCGAGCACCTGATGCGCGAGGTCCACGATCCCGGCCTGCGCCGCGTCTGCGAGCGTGTGGTGAACGGCCCGATCGCCGAGGACTTTCGCCGCGCCCCGTGCACCCGCGGCTCACACCACGCCTATCTCGGCGGCCTCCTCGAGCACACCGTGTCGGTCGCGACCCTGGTGCTCGAGACGTGCGCGCTTCACCCGAAGCTCGACTCCGATCTCTTGATGGCGGCCGCGGTGCTCCACGACGTCGGCAGGGCGCGCGAGTTCACCTACGGCGCCGAGTTCGCGCTGAGCGACGAGGGCGAGATGCTCGGCCATCTCACGCTCGGGGCGCAGATTGTCGGCGAGGCGTCGGCGCCGCTCCCCGCGGAGCGGCGGCTCGCGCTCCTCAACTGCGTGCTCTCCCACCACGGGCCGGAGGCCGGCCCGGCCCGGGCGCGCGCCGGTGGCCGCGGCTTCGCGAGCCCCGAGGCGCTCGCGCTCTACCGCCTCAATGCGCTCGACGCGAGTGTCAAGGGCGCTCTCGAGCGGGGTCTCGCGGCGGCCTGAGCCCGCGGCGCACGAACTGCGCCGCGACCACCACGAGAAGGGCGGCGAACAGGAGCTCGAGCGCCCGCTGGCTGAGCGCGTTGGCGAGCTGCACGCCGATCACGGCGCCGGGGGCCGCGAGCGCGCCGACGAGGAGCCCGTCGCGAACACGCACGTTGCCGTAGCTGTTCTGGCGCCAGGCGCCGGCGATCGCGACCGGAACGATCGCCAGCAGCGAGGTGGCCTCGGCCCGGATCTGCGATTCGGAGAGGAAGATCACGAGCGCCGGGACGAAGAGGATGCCGCCCCCGACGCCGAGCATGCCGCCGACGGCACCGCCGGCGAACCCGAGCAGGGCTGCCGCCACGTACTCCATCAGGGGATCGCGAGCTCCGCCGCGACCGCGACGAGCAGGACCGCGAAGAGCAGCGAGATCACGGGCTCCGGCACCCGCTGCTGGAGCTCGGTGCCGGCGAGCGCTCCGCCGACGGCCGGGATCGCGATCAGGAGGCCCTCGAGCGGGTCGACGTTTCCGTGCAGGCCCTGCATCGCGGCCGCGAGCGCGCCGATGATGACGATCACGAGCAGGCTGGTTCCGGTCGCCTCGCGCTCGCGGTAGGCGAACCAGAGGATCAGCAGCGGGACGATCACGCTCCCGCCGCCGACGCCGAAGAGGCCGCTGAAGATCCCCGCTGCGGTACCGATCACGGCGAGCTTCAGCAACCGCGAGCCGGGCATGCGCCACGATACTAGTGCCGTGCTTGAGACCTCCGGCCCGCTCGACCCGCTGCGCGCCGAGCCCGGTCGCTCTGCGCTCCTCTGCGACATCGACGGGACGCTCGCGCCGATCGTCGGCGATCCGGGCGCCGCGCGGGTGGGCGCGGAGACCCGGACGGTGCTCGCGGAGCTGGCGGCCCGCTACCTGCTGATCGGCTGCGTGAGCGGCCGGCGGGCGTCCGCGGCGCGCCGGATGGTGGGCCTCGCCGAGCTCACGTACGCGGGCAACCACGGGTTGGAGCTGCTGGGCCCGGGCGAGGTCGAGTCGCGGCTCGACCCGGCGCTCCATGGGCACGGGGGCGCCGCGGCCGGGTTCGTCTCGCGGCTTGACTGGCGGGCCCTGGGGAGCTGCGGGCTGCGCCTCGAGGACAAGGGGCCGATCCAGGCGGTCCACTGGCGCGGTGCGGCCGATCCGGAGGTCGCGGAGTCCCGCGCCCGCGAGCTCGCCGAGCGCGCCGCCGCCGACGGGCTCGCGCCGCACTTCGGCCGCATGGTGGTCGAGCTGCGGCCGCCGGTCCCGGTCGACAAGGGCGCGGCGACGCGGCGACTGGTCGCCGACGCCGGCGCCGCCATGGCGATGTTCGGCGGTGACGATCGCACCGACCTCGACGCGTTCGCCGCTCTGCGCGAGCTCAGCGCATCGGGCGCGCTCGAGCGCGGGATCTGCGTCGGGGTCGCATCGGCCGAGGGGCCACCAGAGCTCGAATCGAAATCGGACCTCCTCGTCGACGGCACCGAGGGCTTTCTCGAGCTGCTGAGGTCGCTCTGATGCTCTTCATCGATCTGCTGCGCGTCACGGTGCTCCTGATCGGCGGCGTGGCCACGGCGCTGGGGGCGGTCGGCGTCGTGGTCGCCGCGCGCGACGTCGATCAGCCGGCGCTGATCGTCGCCGGCGCCTGGTGGGTCGCGGCCGTTGCGATCGGCCTCTACCTAGGTCGGCCGTCGCGCGCCGCCGGGGCGATGGTGCGCGTGCTCGCCGGTGCGCGCACGGCGACGAGCCTGCCGCGGGAGAGCCCGGCCCGGATCGCCCTCCTGCGCCTCTGGCCGGTGGCCGCGTTCGCGATCGTCGTCGGGGGGGCCGGCTGGGTCTGGCCGCAGGTCGCGCTGATCGGCGCCGGCTACGCGATCCTGATGGCGCTCGCCTGGCGCGGGCGCGAGACCGCCGTGGTCGCGATCGAGGAGCGCGACGGCGTCCGCTTTTACGTCGAGCCCTCCTCCGCCCTCGAGCCGCTGAAGCTGATCCGCACCCCCGGCCTCTACCGCGACCGCGCCCCCACCGCCGCGCCACCGCCGCCGCCCCCGGTACCGAGCGGTTAGGAGCGGCACCGCGAGGGCGGCGCCCGACGCGCGCAGCGCCTCCGTGGGGCTCACCTCCGGGTCGCGGTGCCGCGCGAAGGCGACCGTGCCGCCGATCGCCGCCGCGATCGCGGCGCAGCCGGCGACCACGAGCCCCGCCCGCGGCCCGGCGACCTCGGCGAGCCAGCCGACGATCGGGCCGCCGATCGGCGTCGAGCCGAGGAAGACGACCGAGTAGAGCGCCATCACGCGCCCGCGCATGTCGGGCCGCGCGCCGAGCTGGAGGGTCGAGTTGATCGTGGCCGCGAACGTCACCGAGGTGAAGCCGAGCGGCGCCAGCGCGAGCATCGCGAGCGGCAGCGAGGGGGCCGCCGCGGCCAGCAGCGCGCAGGCGCCGAAGGCGAGCGCGGCGCCGACGATCAGCCGCTCGCTGACGCGCCCGCGGGCTCCGGTCGCGAGCGCCCCGGTCACGGAGCCGATCGCCATCGCGACCGCGAGGGCCGTGTAGGCGGCGGCGCCACCGTCGAACGTGAAGCTCCCGAGCAGCGGCAGGAGGACCTGGAAGTTGAAGGCGAGCGTGCCGACCAGTGCCATCATCAGGAGCGGGATCAGGAGCCGCGGCTCGCCGCGCAGGTACCGGACCGCCGCGCCGACTCCGGCAGCCTCGCGGTCGCTGTCGCCGGCCGAAGGCTCCGAGAGCCGGGCCGGATCCATGCCGCGCAGCGCGACGATCATCGCGGCGAACGTTGCGGCGTTGAGCAGGAAGCACGGCGCGACCCCCACCGTGGCGATCAAAAGGCCGGCGCCGGCAGGACCGAAGATGCGGGCCGAGTGGACGAGAACGCTGTTGAGTCCCACCGCGTTCACGACCCGGTCGGCCCCGACCATCTCGATCACGAAGCTCTGGCGGGTCGGGTTGTCGATCGCGTTGACGGCGCCCCGCGCGAACACAAGCCCGAAGACCATCCACGGCTCGACGGCGCCGCTCGCGGTCAGCCCCCAGAGCGCGAGCGCCGGGAGCGCCATCGTCGCCTGGGTGGCGATGAGGAGCCTGCGCTTGGACCAGCGGTCGGCGATCACGCCGCCCCACGCGCCGAACAGGAGGATCGGCAGGAACTGGAGTGCCGAGGTGACGCCGACCGCGACGCCGCTGCCGGTGAGCTCGAGGACGAGCCACATCTCGGCGACCATTTGCATCCAGTTCCCGCTCAGCGAGACGATCTGCCCGGCGAAGTAGCGCCGGTAGTTGCCGATCTCGAGCGAGCTGAACGAGCGCCGAAGGGCCGCGCTCACCGCGCGACCCTCCCGTCATCCAGCATCCGCTCCAGGATCTCCGCGGCGCGCTCCAGGGTCGCGACCTCGTCGGCGTCCAGGTTCCGCATTCGTCTCGCCAGGTAGGCGTTCTTCCGCTTGCGCAGCCGGATGAGCAGCGCCCGTCCCTCGGCGGTGGTCGCGACCAACGAGGCGCGGCCGTCGCTCGGGTCCGGAGTCCGGCTCACGAGACCGAGCTCGCCGAGGCTCGAGACGATCCTGGTCGCGGTCGGTCGGCGGACGCGCTCGCGGTCGGCGAGCTCGCTCGGCGTCAGCGGCCCGTGGGCATTGATCGTCCCGAGGGCTGCGGTCAGCGTCGGGCTGAGGAGCCCCTTGCCCTCCGCGGCGTTGGCCTCTTGGCGCAGCCGACGAGCCGTGCGGACGATCGCGAAGCGAAGCCTGGATGCGATCTCGACGACCGTTGGCTGGGTAGTTTCCATCGCTAATTAGCTTAGCGAACTACCCTTTCAGGCGTTCAGCTCCGGCGTCCCCGCAGCTTGAGGAGCTCCCTCCAGCTCCGCGTGTTGGCCACGTCGCGCTTGGTCAGCCACGCGCGGCGCGCGGTCGCGATCCCGTAGGTCATGTTCGAGAGCGTGTCGACTCCGTGCGCGTCGGTGTTCACGACGATCGGCAGCCCGGCCTGCGCCGCCAGCCGCGCATAGCCCTCGTTGAGGTCGCGGCGGTTCGGGTTGCCGTTGATCTCGATGAGCTTGCGGTTCTGGACCGCCGCGTCGATCACCGCCCCCACGTCGACCCCGTAGGGCTCGCGCTTCCCGATCAGCCGCCCGGTGAGGTGGCCGATGCAGTCGACGTGCGGGTTGCGAAGCGCCTCGATCACGCGCTCGGTCATGCGCTTCTCGGAGATGCGGAACGAGGTGTGGACGCTCGCCATCACCCAGTCGAGCCGCTGGAGCACCGCAGGTTCGTAGTCGAGCGAGCCGTCCGGGAGGATGTTCACCTCCGAGCCGGCCAGGAGGCGAAACCGCCCCGGGTTGGACGCGTTGTAGGCGGCCACCTCCTCGACCCGCTCGAGCAGCGCCTCGGGGGTGACGTGGTTTCCGAACCCATGGCTGGCGGAGTGGTCGGTCACGGCGAGGTAGCTGTAGCCGCGCGCCCGGGCCGCGGCCGCCATCTCCTCGAGCGTGTTGCGTCCGTCGGAGAGCGTCGTGTGGCAGTGCAGGTCGCCGCGGATATCGGTGATCTCGACCAGCCCTGGGAGCTCGCCGGCCGCCGCGGCAGCGATCTCGCCGTTGCCCTCGCGCAGCTCCGGCTCAATGTAGGCGAGGCCGAGGCGCTCGTACACCTCCGCCTCGTCCGCGTAGCGCACGACGTCCCCGGACTCGACCTCGGTGATCCCGTGCTCGGAGACCGAGAGACCCATCCTCACCGCCCGCTCGCGCAGCTCCACGTTGTGCTTCGCGGAGCCCGTGAAGTGCTGGAGGAGGTTTCCGTAGGCGTCAGGGGCGACGATCCGCAGGTCGACCGAGACGCCGTTGAAGGTCGTGATGCGGGTTCCCGCGTCCCCCGCGGTGCCGGCCTGGGCGGCGAGCTCGTGCTCGACGAGCGCCGCCGAGAGCGCCTTCGGGTCGCTCGCGGTGGCGATCAGGTCGATGTCCTTGCAGGTCTCCGCCATGCGCCGCGCCGATCCCGCGACAGTGACCTGATCGCTCGCCGGATGCTCGCGGAGCGTCTCCGCGAGCTGCTCGGCGATCGGGAGCACCTCGGAGAGCAGCAGCCGCTCGGCGGGCCCCTCCTCTCCGAGCCGGGCGAGCGCTGCGAGGACGTTCTCCTCCACCCTCGCCCCGAGCCCCTTCAGGTCGCGGATCTTCTCCGATTCCGCGGCCTCGCGCAGGTCGTCGAGGCTCGAGACGCCGAGCTCGTCGTAGAGACGGCGCACGGTCTTCGCGCCGAGGCCCGGGATCCGCGTCACCTCGATCAGCGAAGCCGGGTACTTCGCCTTCAGCTTCGCCGCGGCCGGGATCTCGCCCGTGTCGAGCAGGTCGACGATCTTCTGCTGCAGCGTCTCCCCGATCCCGGGGAGCTCCGTCGCCCGGCCGTCGCGGGCGAGCTCCTCGATCGAGACCGGGCTCTGCCGGATCACGCGCGCGGCCTCCCTGTAGGCGAGGACGCGGTAGCGAATCGCGCCGTCGAGCTCGTACAGAGTGGCTAGCTCCGACATCGCCTCTGCGATCTCTGCGTTGCGCACGGCGGTCACTCTAGATTGCCGCGGGTGCCAGCAACCGAAGCGGTCTGGCTAGTCCTGCCGACCTACAACGAGGCCGAAAACGTGGAGGCGATCGTCGGCGCGGCGCTCGAGAGCCTGCCGGAGGGCGCGAGGGTGCTGGTCGTCGACGACGGCTCGCCGGACGGCACCGGGCAGAGGGCCGATCGCCTCGCGCGCGCCGAGCCGGCCGTCGAGGTGCTCCATCGGGCGACCAAGCTGGGCCTCGGCCCCGCCTATGTGGCCGGTTTTGAGCGCGCGCTCGCCGAGGGCGCGGCTCTGGTCGCGCAGATGGACGCGGACTTCTCGCACGACCCCGCCGACCTCCCGCGCCTGCTCGCCGCGGCCGACGACGCGGATCTCGTGATCGGCTCCCGCTACGTGGGCGGCGGCGCCGTGGCGGAGTGGGGGCCGGCGCGGCGGCTGATCAGCCGGGGCGGCAGCGCCTACGCCCGGCTGATGCTCGGGATCGGGATACGCGACCTGACCGCGGGGTTCAAGGTCTTCAGGCGGGAGGTGCTGGAGGCGATCGAGCCCGAGACGATCGCCTCGCTCGGCTACGCCTTCCAGGTCGAGACCACCTACCGCGCGCTGAATGCGGGCTTTCGCGTCGTCGAGGTGCCGATCGTGTTTCGCGACCGCCGGGTGGGGGACTCGAAGATGAGTGGCCACATCGTTGTCGAGGCCGCCCTCAGGGTTCCCGCGATGCGCTTCTCGCGCCGTCGGTGACGGCGCCTATGCTGCCTCGATGGGGACGAAGCGGGTACTATATTTTCTGAAGTAAGAGACGAGCGTTAGGAGACCGACAGTGACAGGCAAGCTCCCCGACGTGACCGACGCGAACTTCCAGACCGAGGTCCTGGAATCCGAGTCCCCGGTCCTAGTCGACTTCTGGGCGCCCTGGTGCGGTCCCTGCCGCGTCGTTCATCCGATCCTCGAGGAGATGGCTGCCGAGCGGGACGGCGAGCTCCGAGTCGTCAGCCTCAACGTCGACGACAACCAGCAGACGGCCGCCCGGTACGAGGTCCTCTCGATCCCGACGCTGATCCTGTTTCGCAATGGCGCCGAGGCGAAGCGCGTGGTCGGCGCCCTCCCGAAGCGCCGCCTCGAGGCGGAGCTCGATCCGGCTCTGGTCTAGCGCACTCGCTGGCGGGCCGCGACCCCGCGAGATCGCACTTATCCCCCGTATTCGACACAAACTCGCTGCTGGCGCCGGGACCTAGGCCAGCCCCGTCAGCCCGCGCGCTCGATCCCGATCACGAGCTCGCAACCCTCGATCGTCGTCGCCGCGTCGCCGTCGGCGCCGTAGCCGACCTCCAGCGCGAGCGTCTCACGCGCGACGTACGGCTCGTGTGCGCGCGCGGCGTCCAGGAGCTCGTCGTCGCCGCCGAGCTCCAGCCGGATGCGGTCAGAGACGTCGAGGCCGGCCGCCTTGCGGGCGTTCTGGACCGCGTGCACGACCTCGCGGGCGAGGCCCTCGCGCCGTAGCTCCGGATCGAGCTCGAGCGCCAGGGCGACGGCCCGGCCGGCCTCGGCTTCCACCTCGTAGCCGTCAAGCGGCTGCATGACCAGGGTGAGGTCGTCCGGCTCGAGCTCATGATCTGCGCCGTCCACGTTGATTCCGACGCGGCGCTCGCCGCGCGCCGCGCCGGCGACGTGGCTCGGCTCGAGTGCCTGGACCGCCGCCGCGACCTGGGGCATCGCCTTGCCGAACCGGGGGCCGAGCGTCCGGTAGTTCGGCTTCACCGAGTAGCGGACGAGCTCACCCTCCTCCGACACGAACTCGAGCTCCTTCACGTTCAGCTCGGCCTTCACGATCTCGGCGAGCCGCTCGATCTCGGCCCGCTCGAGCTCGGTCGCGACGATCACCGCCTTCGCGAGCGGCTGGCGGACCTTCACCTTCGCGGTCGCCCGCGCGGCGCGCCCGAGCTCGATGGCCCGCAGCGCCGCTTCGACCCCCGCCTCGAGCTCGCCGTCCTCGAGCTCGACGTCAGGCTGCGGGTAATCGGCCAGGTGCACTGAGTCGGGCGCATCGCCGAACTCGCCGGGGTGTCCCGCGACGAGGTTCGAGTAGATCTCCTCGGTGACGAACGGCGTGAACGGCGCCAGCAGCTTCGCGACCTCGAGCAGGCAGTGGCGCAGCGTCGAGAACGCGTTGGTGTCGCCGTCCCAGAAGCGCCGGCGGTTGAGCCGGACGTACCAGTTCGAGAGCTCGTCGACGTAGGCGGCGATCGCGGCCCCGGCGGTCGTGCAGTCGAAGTCCTCCATCCGCTCGATCACGGTCCGCACCGTCCCCTGAAGGCGCGAGAGAGCCCAGCGGTCGAGCTCGGTCGCGGGCTCCGCAGAAGCGGGCAGGTCCGCGGGGCCGAGGCCGTCGGCGTTCGCGAACAGGACCCAGAACGAGTACGTGTTCCAGAGCGTGAGCAGGAACTGGCGCAGCGACTCGCCGACGGTGTCGGCCGAGAAGCGGTAGCCGGTCCATGGCTGCTGCGAGCTCAGGTAGTACCAGCGGAAGGCGTCGGCGCCGTGGCTGTCGATCACCTCCCACGGATCGACGACGTTCCCGCGGCTGGTCGACATCTTCTGCCCCTCGGGGTCGGAGATCAACCCCAGGCAGACGCAGTTGCGGTAGCTGGTCTCATCGAAGAGCAGCGTCGACTCGGCGAGCAGCGAGTAGAACCAGCCGCGGGTCTGATCCTGCGCCTCGCAGATGTAGTCGGCCGGGAACCGCTCGCCGAACTCCTCGGTGCCCTCGAACGGGTAGTGAAACTGGGCGAACGGCATCGCGCCGGAGTCGAACCAAGCGTCGATGACCTCCTCGACCCGGCGCATCGTCCCGCCGCAGCGCTCGCAGTCGAGTTCGACCTCGTCGATGTAGGGACGGTGCAGGTCCGTCGGCACCGAGCCCCCGCGCTCGGCCAGCTCGGCCACAGAGCCGGCGCAGAAGGTCTCGTCGCAGTCGGGCGACTGACACTCCCAGACCGGCAGCGGGGTGCCCCAGTAGCGCTCGCGCGAGAGCGCCCAGTCGACGTTGCCCTCGAGCCACTTCCCGAAGCGGCCGTGCTTGACGTGCTCGGGCCGCCAGCCGATCGTCTCGTTCTCGGCGAGCATCCGGTCGCGGACGTTGGTCGTGCGGATGTACCAGCTCGACTTGGCGTAGTAGAGGAGCGGCGTCCCGCAGCGCCAGCAGTGCGGATAGGAGTGCTCGTAGACCTCGGCGCGGAAGAGTCGGCCGCGGGCGCGCAGCGCCTCGACGATCTCCGGGTTGTGCTCGAAGACCATCTTCCCCTGGAAGTCGGGAACCCGCTCGTCGTATGTGCCGTCCGCGCGAACGGGGTTCTGGAGCGTCATCCCGTACTGCTGCCCGAGGCTGAAGTCGTCCTCGCCGAACGCGAGCGCGGTGTGGACGAGGCCGGTGCCATCCTCGGTCGAGACGAAGTCGCCCAGCAGCAC
Source organism: Solirubrobacterales bacterium (assembly GCA_035296705.1). Taxonomy (GTDB): domain Bacteria; phylum Actinomycetota; class Thermoleophilia; order Solirubrobacterales; family 70-9; genus WHSW01. The sequence continues at coordinate 15,376 of DATHAL010000024.1, read as the reverse complement.
CGAGTGCCCGAGCGGTCCGAACTCCTCGCCCCTGATGAAGTCGAACGGCGCCTCGTAGCGGACTCCCTCGAGCGCCGTGCCCGGGAAGTGGGCGAGCACCTGCGCGTCCTCACCCAGCACCCGCTCGACCAACGGCCGCGCGATGATGAAGACCTCGTCGTCGAGGCGGGCGCGCACGTATTCGATCTCCGCGCCGACCGCCACCGCCGCGTGGGAGATCAGCGTCCACGGCGTCGTCGTCCAGACGAGCAGGTTGTCGCCGGGCTCGACCGCGTTCTCCGGGATCTCGTCAGCGGGCGGCACCGACGTCACCTGAAGCCTCACGTAGACCGACGGGTCCTGGACGTCGCGATAGCCCTGGGCCACCTCGTGCGAGGAGAGCGCGGTCCCGTCGCGCGGGCAGTAGGGGACGACCTTGTACGCGTCGTACAGGCGACCCTGGTCCCAGATCTGGCGCAGCCCCCACCAGACCGACTCGATGTAGCCGTTGGTCATCGTCACGTACGGGTCGTCGAGGTCGATCCAGAACCCAATCCGCTCGGTGAGCCGGTTCCAGTCCTCGACGTAGCGGAGCACCGACTGGCGGCAGCGCTGGTTGAAGGCGGCGATCCCGTACTCCTCGATCTCGACCTTCGAGGCGATCCCGAGCTCCTTCTCGATCTCGAGCTCGACCGGCAGTCCGTGACAGTCCCAGCCGGCCTTGCGAGGGACGTAGTGCCCGCGCATCGCGCGGTAGCGCGGATAGACGTCCTTGAACGCGCGGGCGAGCACGTGGTGGGAGCCGGGGCGGCCGTTCGCGGTCGGCGGCCCGTCGTAGAAGGTCCAGATCGGCGCCCCGGCCTCGCGGCGCTGGGCGACCTGCCGCTCGAACACGTCGCGCTCGCGCCACCCCTCGATCACCCGGCGCTCGAGCTCGGGGAACGACTGCTTCGGGTCGACGGGGCGAAAGCCGGACACGGGCGGAGGATTCTAGGAGCGCGGGATCAGCGCAACCCTGCCGCCTCGGCTCCGTAAAACGCCCGCGTGCCTGGTGTCTCAGGGGGTGAGGGCGCGCGCCGGCCGGCGCGGGCCTCAAGGCAAGCGAACGCGAGGAGGATCGAGATGGAGCAGGCAAGGCCAACGCTCCTGAACCGCGTCAGCTACGTGATCGTGCTGCTCCTGTTCGCCGCGTTCTGCGTGAGCGCGATGAGCGTGATCACCGGGGTGGCGAACGCCGACGACAAGATCGTCGCGCGCCACGACGACGGTGGCTCGGGCGACGACGATGACCACTCGGGTCCGGGCGGCGGCGGCGACGGCGATGACGACGGCGACACGGCCACCGGCACGACGCTCGGCACGGGCGCGAGCAACACGGCCACGAACGACACCGCGACGGGTACCCGGACGGGCGGCGACACGGCCACCGGCACGACCCGCGGGACCGGGCCGAGCAACACGGCCACGAACGACACCGCGACCGGAACGAAGACGGTCGCGGGCTGACCAGGGAGCGGCGCAGGCGGGCGAGGCCGTCACGGCTTCGCCCGCCGCGGCCGCGTGAGGCGGATGTTGAGGACCACGATCGAGAACGCCGAGACGAAGTGGCGGCTCGCCGAGGGGGATGAGATCGTCCCCGGCCGCCACGCGCTGAGGCGCCTTGGGGGCGGCAGCCGCTATGAGGCGTACCTGGCGTTCGACGACCATCTGCACGCGATCGTGGTCGCGAAGGTCGTCCGTCCCCACCTGATCGACGACGCGCACACGCTGGCCGGCCTGGCGGCCGAGGCGGAGATGCTCGCCCGGCTTGATCATCCGGTGATCCTGCGGCGCTTCGACGCAGAGCTCGGCGCCTCGCGGCCGCACCTCGTGCTCGAACACCTCGAGGGGCCGCGGCTGTCGACGCTGATCCGCCGGCACGGCCCGCTTCCGGTCGAGCAGCTCGTCCCGCTCGCGATCCAGATCGGCTCGGCGCTCCAATACGTCGCCGCCGAGGGCATCGTTCACCTCGACGTGAAGCCCGCCAACATCATCATGAGCGCGCCGCCGCGGCTGATCGACCTGAGCGTCGCGCTCGACGTCGACGAGGCGGCGCGGCTCGCGCACCCGGTCGGCACCGACTCCTACATGGCGCCCGAGCAATGCGATCCGCTTGGCCGGGGCCCCGTCGGGACGCCGGCCGACGTCTGGGGCCTCGGGGCGACGCTGCACAGGGCACTGACCGGCGACCGCCCGTTCGGAGAGGGCGAGCCCAGTGCGCCCGAGCCCGCGCTGCGCTGGCCTCAGCTCGTCCGGGGACCCGAGCGGATCGGCGGCCGCATGCACCCGTCGGTCGTCGAAGCCATAGCCGCGTGCCTCGCGCCGGCACCTCCAGAGCGCCCGAGCGCCCGGGAGGTCGTCGAGGCGCTCGAGGCGGTGCTCGACGACCAGCCGCGACCGCGCCTGGCGCCGCTCAAGCCGCGCTGGCGCTAGCCGGGGCCCGACGAGCCGCCGGGGCCGCCGTCGCCCGAACCGGAGCTTGCCGAGGTGCCGGAGCCCGAGCTTCCCGACGTCCCCGGGCTGCCGGAGGAATCGGTCGTGGTCGTCGTCGTGGTGGTGGTGGTGGTCGTCGTCTCAAGCGCCGTCGTCTCCTCACCGGAGCCGGGCCCCTCGGAGCCCGAGCCGCCGCCGCCTCCGGGTCCGCTCGAGGAGCCGTCGTGCCCAGAGCCGCCCTCTCCCGATCCCGGACCGGAGCTCCCGCTCGGACCGGAGCTCCCGCCGCCGGGTCCCGAGCTCTCGCTCGGCCCGGAGCTCCCGTCGGCAGCGCTCGAGGAGCTCGAGGAGCTCGAGGCGGTGGAGCCCGCTTCGTCGCCCGCGGTGGTCTGGCTCACGGGGGCGGGATCGCCCGCGCCGTCGCGCGGGGCATCCCGCGAGGGCTTCGTGGCCTGCGGGCGGTCGAGGGCGACCTCGCCCCGCTCGATCGCGACCCCCGATGCCGCCGCGAGCCCGACCGCCGCGACCGCGGCGCCCTTGACCAATACCGAGCCGCCGCCGCCGCTCGCCGCGGCCGCACCGCCCACCGCCGCGGCGCCCGCCGCGAGCTCGCCCGCCGGCTCGAGCAGGCCCCGCAGGAGCGGGAGTGGAACCAGCATCCCGACGCCGCTTCGAAGTGCGGCCCGGGCGCGGAACACGAGCTGGCCGACCGCGCCGGGGCTCGAGCCGAGCTCGCCGGCGATCTGATCGAGCGTTCGTCCCTCCACGGCGCTGCGCACGAGGGCCGCCCGTTGCATCTCGGGCAGCGCGTTGATGGCCGCCACCACGCGGTTCAGCTCCTCCCGCGTCAGCACCACCTCGTGCAGCTCGTGGACGCCGCCGACGTCGTCGGGAAGCGGCTCGGCCGGGCGCGCGTCCCGGCGGGCATTCAGCGCGCGATTGCGAACGATCGTGTAGAGCCACGGCTTCAAGCGGATCTCTCCCGGCGACGCCTCCATAGCCCGCCACGCTGCGGCGAGACTCTCTTGGACGACGTCCTCGGCGCTCGCGGGCGGCGCGTAGGCTGCGGCGAAGGCGACCAGCGGCTGCCGGTAGCGCCGCACGATCTCCTCGAACGCGGGCTCGCGGCCCTCCCGAGCCAGGGCGACCAGGCGGCGGTCGGGCTGAGCGCGAAGCACCGCCCGGGCGAGCGGCTGCAATCTCGTATGTCGTTCCATCTCCTCCGGAGGCGACGCTCGCTCACGACGTCAGCGGGCACCACGTTCTTTCAAACACGCGGCGGCGACGTTCTTTACCTGATACGAGCGGGCACGCCCGTACGATGGGTCGCATGAGGCCGAGCTGCGTCGCCGCCGCGATCGCGGGAGCGCTGGTGCTCGCCGGCTGCGGCTCGTCCGACACGCCCGACACCCCGGCGGCGTGCCTCGCGCCGGCATCCGCGTACGTCGAGGCGCTGCGCTCGGCGCCAAACGACGTCCGGCTCGCCGGGGGCACGCCGATCAGCGACTGCCTCGTCGACGAGCAGGCGGCGGGCCAGCTCGAGACAGTCGGTAAGTCGATGGTCGACGCCGCGAACGAGCTCAACCGCGAGGCGCTGAGGACGCGTGATCCCGACGGTTTCGTGCAGCTCGGCTACCTCGCGGGAGCGGTCGAGCGCGGTGCCGACGAGACCGGCGGCATCCATCGCGACCTCGTCCTGCGCGTCGAATCCGCGGCCGGCTACACGGGTGCCGGTGCACCGCGGCTGCCGGCGTCCCTCCGGCAGGCGTTCGCGTATGGGCGCGGCGCCGGGCTCGACCAGGGCTGAGCCGGCCGGCTCACGGCGACCGATAGCCTCGGAGACAGAGAACTTGCAATCAGGAGGCACCGAATGGCAGTTGAGACGGAGGCGCATCTCTGGGGTGGCGAGACCGTGAAGGCGGTCGAGAACTTCCCGGTCTCCGGACAGCCCGTTCCAGCCCCCGTGATCCACTGGCTCGGCCGAATCAAGGCGGCCGCCGCTCGCGTCAACGCCGAGCTCGGGAAGCTCGATCCGGAGATCGCGGAGCGCATCGCGGCCGCCGGCGACGCGGTCGCGGCGGGTGAGCACGACGACCAGTTCCCGGTCGACGTCTTCCAGACCGGCTCCGGTACCTCCTCGAACATGAACGCCAACGAGGTGATCGCGAACCTGGCCGGCGACGAGGCGCACCCGAACGACCACGTGAACATGGGGCAGTCCTCGAACGACGTCTTCCCGTCGGCGGTGCACCTCGCCGCGCTGGGTGAGGTGGACGAGGATCTGCTGCCGGCGCTCCACGGGCTCGCGGATGCGCTCGCCTCGAAGGCCGAGGAGTTCGCGAGCCACGTCAAGTCCGGCCGCACGCACCTGATGGACGCCGTCCCGGTGACGCTCGGGCAGGAGTTCGGCGGCTACTCAGCGCAGATCCGGCTCGGCGCCGAGCGGGTGCGCGGAACGCTCGCGCGGGTCGGGCAGATCCCGCTCGGCGGCACGGCCACCGGCACGGGGATCAATACGCACGCCGAGTTCGCCCAGCGCGTTCGCCAGAAGCTCTCCGAGGCGACGGGGCTCGATATCTCGGCCCCGTTCGACCCCTTCGAGGCACAGGCCAACCGCGACGCGCTCGTCGAGCTCTCGGCGGCGATCAAGGTCGTCGCGGTCTCGCTGATCAAGATCGCCAACGATCTCGCCCTGATGGGCTCCGGGCCGCGAGCGGGCCTCGCCGAGATCCGCCTGCCCGAGCTCCAGAAGGGCTCCTCGATCATGCCCGGCAAGGTCAACCCGGTGATGCCGGAGGTCGCGATCCAGGTCGGCGACCAGGTGATCGGCAACGACGCCGCGATCACAGCGGCGGGCTCGCAGGGGCAGTTCGAGCTCAACGTCCGCGTCCCGCTGATCGCGCGCAACCTCCTGGACTCGATCAAGCTGCTCGCGTCCGCCTGCCGCCTGCTCGATACCAGGTGCGTGCGCGGGATCGAGCCGAACGAGGAGATGCTCCGACGCCATGCCGAGTCGACGCTTCAGGTGGCGACCGCGCTCAACCCGCACATCGGCTACGACAGGGCGGCGGAGATCGTCAAGGAGGCGGCGACCAGCCACCGCACCGTGCGCGAGGTCGCGCGCGAGCAGGGCGTCGACGAGGCGGTGCTCGACGAGGCGCTCGACTACGTGAAGATGGCCCGCCCGCACGGGTGAGGGTCGCTTGACAGCGACGGCGCGCCACGCCCCCGCGATCGAGCGGGTCTCGACGCTCGAGCTGTTCTTCGACCTCGTCTTCGTCTTCACGATCACCCAGCTCACGGCGGTTCTCGCCCACCACCCGAGCTGGGAGGGACTCGCCCAGGTCGTGCTCATGCTGGGCGTGATCTGGTGGATGTACGGGGGTTACGCATGGCTCACGAACACGGTCCGCGCCGACATCGGCATCGTGCGGCTGCTGCTGCTCGGCGGGATGGCGGGGTTCATGGTCCTCGCGCTCGTGATCCCGACCGCGTTCAGCGGCGACGGCCCCCTGTTCGGGGTCGCCTACCTGCTGGTCGTCGCGATCCACGCCGGGCTCTTTTTGCGCGCCTCGCCGGCCTCGGTCGCCGCCTCGTTCCGGGGCGTCGTCCCCTACAACCTCGCGATGAGCGCGCTGGTGATCCTCGGCGGGGCGATCGGCGGAACGGTGGAGTACGTCCTGTTCGCGGCCGCCTTCGCGGTCGGGTGGTTCCTCCCCAAGGGCAACGACGAGTCGGGCTTCGAGATCGGCCCCGCCCATTTCGTCGAGCGCCACGGCCTGGTCGTCATCGTTGCGATCGGCGAGTCGGTGATCGCCGTGGGGATCGGCGCCTCGCAGCTCGAGGTGGACGCGGGGATGATCGCGGTCGCGGTGCTCGGCCTGGCGCTCAGCGCCTGTTTTTGGTGGACCTACTTCGGCGGCGATGACACGCGCGCTGAGCACGCGCTGACGACCGCGCCGCGAGAGACGAGGCCGCCGCTCGTGATCGCGGCCTACGGGTACTGGCATATCCCGATCCTGCTCGGGGTCATAGCCTCCGCCTCGGCGCTCGAGGTCGCCATCGCCCACGCCTCGGAGGAGCTCGCTTTCGCGCGCGCCCTCGCCCTCGGCGGCGGAGTCGCCGCGTACATGCTCGGCGAGGCGATGTTCAGGCGCGTGCTCGACATCGGCGCGGCCGGGACCCGCCTGCTGGTCGCCGCCGTCGCCATCGCGACGATCCCGATCGGCACCGAGATCTCGGCGATCGCCCAGATCGCGGTCCTGGTCGTCGCCGCGGCCGCCGCGCTGGCGCTCGAGCGCCCGCCGGCCGAGCCGCTCGGCGCGTAACGAAACGCGCCCCTGCGAGACTGTTCAGTGAGCGACGAAGACGAAGGGATGACGATGGAGAACGGCAACGAGACGACGGGCATCGGCACCGAGAAGGCGACGTTCGGCGCCGGGTGCTTTTGGCAGGTAGAGGAGCGGTTCCGGGAGCTCGACGGCGTGCTCGACACCGCGGTGGGCTACGAGGGCGGCCACGTCGATAACCCCACCTATGAGCAGGTGTGCACCGGGACCACGGGTCACGTCGAGGTTTGCCAGGTCGAGTTTGACCCGGCGCGTGTGAGCTACGAGGACCTCGTCCAGCTCTACTTCGAGATCCACGACCCGACCCAGCTCAACCGCCAGGGGCCGGACGTCGGCTGGCAGTACCGGTCGGTGGTCTTCGCCCACTCCGACGAGCAGGCGGAGGCGGCACGGCGCGTCCTCGAGCGAAACCAGGAGCGCTTCCGCGATCCGATCGTCACCGAGATCGAGCCGGCGAAGCCGTTCTGGCGCGCCGAGGAGTACCACCAGTGCTACCTCGAGAAGCGCGGCAGCGGCGGCCTGATCGGGCAGCTCCTCGGCCGCTGAGGGCGGCCGCGGCGCCGTAGGGCGCGCTAGGGCTGAAACGGCGGCGCCTCGCCCCAGCCCCAGCGCGGGACCGGAGCGTGCTCGGCGACCTCGGCGCCCGGAGTCGAGTTGTGCATCGCGAGGCGCGTGCCCCACTCGGCGTAGGCGACGAGCGCCGAGCGGAACTCGGCGTCGTCCGGCAGCTCCGCGTCGTCGGCGGCGACGCTGAGCAGGGACGCGAAGCGGAAACGCTGCTCGGGCGTGATGCCGAGGCCGCGGTGGTGGGCGAGCATCGCGTCGTAACCCCCGAGCTCCTCCGTATAGCGCTGCGCGCCGCCGAACACCTCGCACCACCACGCGGTGACGTGGTCGCGGTGCTCCTCGGTCACCCCTCCCGGAAAGAACGGCGAGAGGAGCTCATCACCCTCGACCCGGTCGTAAAAGGCGTCCAGCAGCCTCCTGATCGCCGGCTCGCCACCGGCCCACTCATAGAGGGTCGGGGGCGGCTCAGAGGTTGACGGCGACGTACTTCGTCTCCAGGAACTCGTGGATGCCCTCGTTGCCGCCCTCGCGCCCGATCCCGGATTGCTTGACGCCGCCGAACGGGGCACCGGCGTTGGAGACCATGCCCTGGTTGAGGCCGATCATGCCGGTCTCGAGACCCTCGGAGACGCGGAGCGCCCGCTTCAGATCGCTCGTATAGACGTAGGCGACGAGCCCGTACTCGGTCGCGTTCGCGGCGGCGACGGCCTCCTCCTCGGAGCCGAACCCCTTCACGGGCGCGACCGGGCCGAAGATCTCCTCAGTGAGCACCCGCGCCCCCTCGGGCACGTCGCCGAGCACCGTCGGCTCGTAGAAGTAGCCGCTCCCGTCGCGGGCCTGGCCGCCGATCACGGCGGTGGCGCCCTTCCCGATGGCATCGCTCACCAGCTCGGAGACCTTCTGGCGCTGGTCCTCGTCGATGAGCGGGCCGACGTCGACGCCCTCCTCTGTACCGCGACCGAGCCTCAGGCCCGACATCCGCTGCGCGAGCTTCTCCGCGAACTCGTCGGCCACCGATTCGGCGACGTGGAAGCGGTTCGCCGAGGTGCAGGCCTCGCCGATGTTCCGCATCTTGGCGAGCATCGCACCCTCGATCGCGTCGTCGAGGTCGGCATCGTCGAAGATCAGGAACGGAGCGTTGCCGCCGAGCTCCATCGAGACCTTGAGCACGTTGTCGGCGGCCTGCGCGATCAGCTTGCGACCGACCTCGGTCGAGCCCGTGAAGGAGAGCTTGCGAAGCCGCGGGTCGGAAATGATCGGCTTCGAGATCTCGCTCGAGGAGGAGCCGACGACGACGTTGAGGACGCCCGGCGGCAGGCCGCAGTCCTCGAGCAGCTTCGCCAGCGCGAGCATCGAGAGCGGCGTCTGCTGGGCTGGCTTGATCACCATCGTGCAGCCAGCCGCGATCGCGGGCCCGACCTTGCGGGTACCCATCGCGTTCGGGAAGTTCCAGGGGGTGATGAAGTAGCACGGCCCGACCGGCTGGCGCATGACCAGCACGCGCGAGGCGCCATTGCCGGCGACCTTGTAGTAGCCGTCGATCCGCAGCGCCTCGCCCGAGAACCAGCGGAAGAACTCCGCCGAGTAGGCGATCTCGGCCTTCGACTCGGCGATCGACTTGCCCATCTCGAGCGTCATCAAGAGCGCCAGCTCGTCGGCGCGCTCGTTCAGCGCGAGGAAGGCGCGGTGGAGGATCTCCGAGCGCTCGTTGGGCGGGGTCGCGGCCCAGTCGGCCTGCGCGTCGCAGGCGGCCTCGAGTGCTGCCTTCGCGTCCTCGGGAGTCGCGTCCGCGACCTCGCAGAGGCTCTCGCCGGTCGACGGATCCTCGACCGAGAGCGTCGCGCCGCCGCTCGCGTCGCGCCACTGGCCGCCGATCAGGAGCTGCTTGGGGACCTCGTCGACGATCGTCTTCTCCCGCTCGACAACGCTCACTTCGACCTCCATTCGACCCGCGATGGCAACCGTTTGCAGCCTAGCGGCCGGCCTCGGCCGGCCGGGGACGGCCGCTACTAACCGCCTCCTACCCTGTTGCACCTCGTAGGCATCGATGAGCCTCCTCAAGCGCACAGCGCCGATCCTGCTCGCCGCCGCCGCGCTGCTCGCGCCCGCGGCCGCGGACGCCGCCTGGAAGGTCCACGGGCGGGGCTTCGGCCATGGCGTCGGGCTCTCACAGTACGGCGCCTACGGGTATGCGCAGCACGGTCGCTCCTACCGCGAGATCCTCGGCCACTACTACTCGCACACGAAGGTCGGCAAGGGCGCCGGCGGCACCGTCCGCGTCCTGCTTGGCTCGCGCAACGGCTCGGTCCGCTTCCGTGGCTCGGGCTCCGCGTGCGGCCACAAACTGAACTCGCGCCGGCGCTACTCGTTCGCGGCGGGCGGCGGCTCGATCGAGCTCCGCGACTCCGACGGCAAGCGGATCACCGGGTGCGGGGGCGAGGGCAAGGCGGGCGGCGGGGTCCTGATCGACGGCTTCGGCCGCTTTCGGGGTCAGCTCGTCGCGCACGCGGATGGCGGCGAGCTCCTGGTGATCAACGCCGTGGGGCTCGAGGACTACGTGAAGGGGGTGGTCCCGAACGAGATGCCGTCCTCGTGGCCGCAGGACGCGCTGCGCGCGCAGGCCGTAGTCGCGCGCTCATACGGGCTCGCCACCGGCCAGGGCGGCGCCTTCGATCAGTACGCCGACACCCGCAGCCAGGTGTACGGCGGCAAGGGCTCGGAGACGAAGGCGACGAACCGGGCGGTCGAGGCGACAAGGGGGGAAGCGGTGGAGTATCGCGGCAAGGTCGCCGTCACCTACTACTTCTCGACCTCCGGCGGGCAGACCGAGGACGCGCGCTTCGGCTTCTCGGGCGGGACGGCCGTCCCGTACCTGAAGTCCGTCAAGGACCCCTTCGACGACATCTCGCCCGTCCACACCTGGACGATGCGGTTCTCCGACGAGGAGATGGAGCGCGAGCTCGACGGCCTCTTCTCAGGCAAGCTGCGAAAGGTCGACGTGGTGAAGACGGGCAGGTCGCCGCGCATCGTCCGCGCCAGGGTCGTCGGCAGCCGCGGCTCGAGCGGGGTGAGCGGCGACACGCTGCGCGCGCGCCTCGGCCTGCGCTCGACCTGGGCGCGCTTCGCGCACCGCTAGCCGTCGGGGTACGGCTCGAGCGGGATGCCGTGGTCGGTCTCGCGCATGCCGATCTCATAGGCGGCAGCACCGACGCACTCGAGCCGCCGCGGTGCTTCGTCGCTGCGCTCAACGGTGAGCTCGAGGTCGGAGATCGAGCAGTGGAGCGTGTTGTGCTCGGGCCCCTTCGGGTCCGCGTAGACCCAGGCGACGAAGTTGCGCGGCTCGGAGGACACGCGGCCGCGCACGCGCATGTCCCTTCCGGCGAGCTCGAAGGAGCACGAGGTCGGCTCGTCCGCCACTCGCGTCGAGCGGATCCGCTCGAAGCCGCCCAGCCGGTGCTCCTCGCCGTCGAGCGCGAGCATCCCGTTGCCGACCCATGGCGTCGTCCAGGGGCCCACGTTGATCCGGCCGAGCGCCGCGTCGAAGTAGCCATCGCCATCGCGGAACTCGTTTGCCTCGATCCAGGTCCAGCGTTCGGCGTGCTCTGTGCCCCAGTTGTGGCCGACCATCCCCGGCCACCCCGGGAGTTCGATCCGCTCGTCGTCGACGGTCACCGCCCCGGTGAAGCGCGTGTCCGGGTAGGGCGAGAGGAACTTCGTGCGCGGCAGCGGCGCGCCGTAGAGGAACTCGTAGGGCAGGTGGCGGAATGCCTCTGCTCCGTCGCCGAACTCGAGTTCCCAGGCGACGGTCATCGCGTCGGTGGTCATCTCGCCGCGCGCGCGACCTGGCTCGAAGAGCGCCCCGGCGATCTCGATGAACCCGCCGACCGGAGGGGAGAGCCCGCCGGCCGGAACGGTCAGCTTCGTCGCGCGCGGGCGCGGCGCGTCGGCATCGAAGAGTGTGAACCACAGCGAGCCCTGAGGTTCGGCGCCCGGGCGCTTGTGGACCGTGTGGCGAAGCCAGATCGCCCGCCCGCCGCCCGGCCGGGTCGCCTTGATGTAGAAGCTCTCGTAGTGCCCTGCGCCCGCGCCCAACGAGGGGAAGCGGGCCGCCGTCCGCGTCACGGCCCTGTCCCCAACCACGGGCCCGAGCCTAACATGGCCCGCCGTGAGCGACGGCGGACGTGGCAGGGGCTTCTTCGTTCGTGTCGCCGGCGGCATCCTGCTGCTCGTCGGGGCCGCGGCGGCGCTCGTGACGGTGGCGATCGCGCTCGGCCTCGGCGAGAACGAGCCGCTCGACGTCCGGGTCGCGAGGATCGCGACCAGCGCCTCGGCGGCGGCCCGTCCGGCCTCGGACCCGCTCGCCTGGCGACGCGCGCGCGAGCCGGCGTTCGAGCGCCGCGCCGCGCTCGGCGAGTCGCACGTGATCTATGAGATGAGCCCAGGTGGCGCCGTCGCGTCGGCCAAGCGCACCGCCGCGTGGCGGCCGCAGATCGAAGCGGCCGCGGAGCGCCACGGCGTCGGCGCCGACACGCTCGAGGCGCTCGTCTTCATCGAGAGCGCCGGCCGCCCCGACGTGATCGCCGGTCCAACTCCTGAATCGGCAGCGGGCCTGGCGCAGATCCTCCCCGGGACGGCCACGGACCTGCTCGGGATGTCCGTCGACTTGCCACGAAGCATCGAGCTGACGAAGCGGATCGGGCGCTCGCGCTCGCCGGGCGAGACCGAGCGGCTCCAGGCCGAGCGGGCCGCCGTGGATCAGCGCTTCGAGCCCGCGGCAGCCCTCGATGGCGGCGCGCGCTACCTGGAGATCGCCGAGGGCCGCTTCGGTGCTGAGGACCTCGCGCTCGCCTCTTACCACATGGGCATCGGCAACCTCGAGAGCGTGATCCGCGCCTACACCGGCGCCGACGGCTCGGTTCCGATCGGACAGGTGGTGGCCGACGCCGATCTGTCCTACGCCCAGCTCTACTTCGACTCGGGCCCAAGCCGCCACGCCGACGCGTACGAGCTCCTCGCCGGGTTCGGCGACGAGTCGTCGACCTACCCCTGGAAGGCGCTCGCCTCCGAGCAGATCATGCGCGGCTACCGCGACGACGCGGAGGCGCTCGCGGCCACGGCGGAGCTCGCCACGAACAAGGCGACGCTGGAGGAGGTCTTCCACCCGGAGAACGAGACCGATGTCTTCGAGGATCCCGGCGAGATCGAGGCGGCGATCCGCGACGGTGACCTCGTCCCGTTGCCCGACGACCCGGGGCTCGGCTGGGAGATCGACCACGAGATGGGCGAGCACGCTCCGGAGCTCGACGAGGAGCCCGCGCTCTACCGGGCTCTGCGCCCCGAGGCGCTCGCGACGCTGACGTACCTGGCGGGCCTCGTGCGCAACGAGAGCGACGACCCGACACCGCTTCGGGTGACGAGCGCCGTTCGCGACCTGGAATACCAGGGCCTCTTGATCGCCACCAACCCCGAGGCGACCCAGGAGTACTCGCTGCACACAACCGGCTGGTCGTTCGACGTTCTGCGCGACTACGCCTCGAGTGCGCAGGCGGCCGCCTTTCAGTACGAGCTCGACCGCCTCCGTGCACTCGCGCTGCTCGACTACGCGGTCGAGCCGGGCGCGATCCACGTGACGGTCTCCGGGCACGGCGCGGAGCTCCTGCCCCACTGAGCAGCGCTTAGACCTTGATCGTGATCACGTCGCCGTCGGCGACCACGTAAGAGCGGCCCTCGGTCCGCAGTAGGCCGCGCTCCCGGGCCGCGACGTAGCCTCCCGCTTCGATCAGGTCGCGCCAGGAGATCACCTCCGCCCGCACGAATCGGCGCTGGATGTCCGTGTGGACCTTGCCGGCAGCGTCCCAAGCGGTCGAGCCGCGCCTCATGCTGCGCGCCATCGCCTCCTTGTCCTCATCGGCGGTGAAGAAGACGATCAGCTCGAGGAGCTCGAATGCCGCGTGGACGAGCCGCTCGAGCCCGGACTCGGCAATCCCGAGCTCGGCGCGCATCTCAGCGGCCTCCGCCTCGTCGAGCTCGCCGAGCTCCGACTCGACCCGCGCCGAGATCGCCACCGCGGCGGCGCCGGCTGCTCGCGCGCGCTCGGCGACCGCCGTCGGGACCTCGTCGGAGCCCTCGTCGACGTTGGCGACGTACAGCACGGGCTTGGCGGTGAGCGCGAAGAGCCGGCGGGGAGCGTCGCGGGCCGCGTCCGGGACCGGCACCTCGCGCACCGGACGGCCGCGGGCGAGTGCATCGACCACCTGCTCGAGCCATTCCCGCTCGGCGATCGCCTCGGGGTCGCCCGAGCGCGCCTGCTTGGTGACTCGCTCAAGCCGGCGCTCGGCGCTCTCGAGGTCCGCGGCGAGGAGCTCGGTCTCGATCAACTCCACATCGTCGAGCGGGTCGATCCGTCCCTCCGGGTGCGGGACGGCACCGCTCGTGTGGGCCCGGATGACGTGGCAGATCGCGTCGGTCTCGCGGATCGCCGCGAGGAACTGGTTGCCGAGCCCCTCCCCCCGCGAGGCGCCGCGGACGAGTCCGGCGATGTCGCGGAACTCGGTCGTCTCGGGGACGACCTCACTCGAGCCCACCGTCTCCGCGACCCGCTCGAGGCGCTCGTCGGGGACGGGCACGATCGCGACGTTCGGGTCGATCGTGGTGAAGGCGTAATCGCCCGTTTCCGCGCCCGCTCGGGTCAGGGCGTTGAAGAGGGTCGACTTGCCGGCGTTCGGCAGGCCGACGATCCCGACCCTCACGCCCCCGGTGAGGCCGGATCCGCGTCCGCGTCGGCTCCCGCGCGCTCGGCCGCGCCCGCGCCGCCGTTACCGAGGGCGCGGGCGGTCGCCTGAGCGCGCTCGTTGGCGTCGATCGCCAGGGCGAACATCCGCTCCTCGGTCGGCGCCGTGCCGAGACCCGGCACGAGCTTCCCGACCAGCGCTCCGAGCACCGCCCCTCCGAGCACGTCCGACGGGTAGTGCATGCCCAGGTAGGGCCGGCCCACGCAGATGGCACCCGCGAGTGCGAACAGGTATGGGCGCGCCCGGGGCTCGACCCGCGCGAGCGCGGTCGCCGCGGCGACGGACGAGGTCGCGTGGGCCGACGGGAAGGAGAGCTTCGTGGGCGCCCGCGCCAGCGGAGGGTGCTCCTCGATCAGGGGGCGCTCGCGGCCGATCCCGACCTTGATCGCGAAGTTGAGACCGACCGCGAGCGGACCGATCGCCGCCCCCGCGAGCCATTGGCCCCGGCGGCGCTCGTCGATCGAGGCTCCGGCGGCTCCGGCGAGGATCCAGATCGCCGCGTACTCGCCGGCCATGCCGAGCGTCTTCATCGCCGTCTCGACGGGCTCCGCGTGACCGCGCGTACGAAGCAGCCGCAGCAGCCCCTGGTCGGCATCGCCAAGCGCTGCGAGGACGGGGTTACGGCGCCGAGTGACGCGTCGCCCGGGAAGCAACCCGCGGGGCCGCTTCGCCCTTCGCTGTCGCAGCTCGAGCACCGGCAGGAGGATAAGGGTGCCTCGTCAGAGCTCGCGGCGCAGGAGGGTGGTCGCAACCTCCCCGGCGCGCTGGTGGAGCGGGCGCCGCCGCCAGCGAGTGAGCTCGATCTCCTCGGTGCGCTCGAGGTCGCGCTCGAATGCCTCGCCGAGCTTTCCGGCGAAGCGCTCGTCCCAGACGCACAGGGTCACCTCATCGTGGAGCTGGAATGAGCGGTTGTCGAAGTTGACCGTGCCCACCGAGGACCAGGTTCCGTCGACGCAGAGACTCTTTGCGTGAAGCATCGTGGGCTGGAACTCGAAGATCCGGGCACCCGCCTCGAGCAGGCGGGAATAGGAGGCGCGGCCGCCGACCCGGGCGATCTCCTTGTCGATGTGCGGCCCCGGCACCAGGATGCGGACTTCGACACCGCGCTCGGCCGCGGAGGCGAGCGCGTCGGTGAAGGCGGGCCGCGGCACGAAGTAGGCGGCAGTGAGATCGATCGAGTGCCGCGCTGACGCGATCGCGAGGTAGTAGAGCGCCTCG
>DATHAL010000023.1:0-2718 GCA_035296705.1 Solirubrobacterales bacterium | reverse complement strand
CCGCATCGGCGAGCTTGGCGCGGTACTCGACGCTCCAGACCTCCCGCGCGAGCCGGCCGAGCAGGGCGGTCTGCCAGCCGAGGCCGGTGCCCACCTCGAGGACCCGTTCGTCGCCCGAGAGCGCTAGCGCCTCGACCATCGTCGCGATGAGCGACGGCTGCGAGGTCACCTGCCCGTGGCCGATCGGGAGCGGCTCGTCCTCGTAGACGCGCTCGCGCTCGACGGGCGGGGCGAAGGCCTCGCGCGGGACCGCCCGCACCGCCGCGAGCACGCGCTCGTCGCGGACCCCATGCGCCACCACGAGGCGGGCGAGCTCTCCGGGTTTGGAGGGCATGTATCCCCGTTCCTACCGCTATGCGATCCGGAGGCGCTGCTCTCCGACGCGTTCGACCTGGGTACCGAGCGCACCGCAGGCACGCTCGAGCCGGGCGGCGATCCAGTCGGCATCCGAGCCGTGGGCGAGCTCCGTGTGCGCCCAGTGCAACCGGAGTCCGACGAGCTCGAGCACGGGATCGGTGTCCGGCGACCAGAGCGCGAGTACCCCGAGGTCGTTGCGCAGGTGGGAGTCGACGCGATAGTCGTCGAGCGCGTCGCCCAGGTCGTAGGCGACGAGCGCGCCGTCGCGGCGCTCGACGCCGTGGACGACGTGCGCCGAGTGGCCGGCGACGAGATCGGCGCCCGCGGCGAGGAGCTCGCCGGCGAGCTCGCGCTGCCAGCGCGTCGGCTCGGTGGTCATGTTGGGCCCCCAGTGGGGAAAGCAGACCACGCGGTCGCAGCTCGCGTGCAGGCGGGCGATCTCGCCGACGAGCCAGCTCGGGGCACCGGCGCGCAGATCGGCGTGTGCGATCCCGGGACGGTCCGGCTCGCCCGCGGAGAACTCGGCCGGGTGGTCGGAGACCGCCACGACGCCGAGCCGCAGCGACGGCGATGCTTCGATCACGCACCCCGCGCGGGCGGCATCGAGGCCCTGCCCAGCTCCCACCGCGGTGATACCGGCGTCGTGCAGGTGTCCCAGGGTGTCGGCGAGCGCCTCCGGGCCGAAGTCGAGCGCGTGGTTGTTGGCGAGGGAGGCGGCCCTAGCGCCGACCGCGCGAAGCGCTCCCACTCCCCGTGGTGGCGCCCGGAAGAAGAACGGCTTGCCGGGCACCAGCTCGGTCGGCGCACCCCGTTCGGAGATGCAGCACTCGAGGTTGCAGACCAGGAGTTCGCACTCCGTGGCGAGGGCCCTCACCTCGGGAGCCCAGAGTTCCTCGGCCGGCGTCGTCGCGAGCGCCTTCGTGACGCCCGTCCGAGCATGACGTCCCCGAGTAGGCCGATCCTCATGGAGCACTTGTAATCTAGGGAGGTGGGGAGTCCTTGCTGGTCTCAGCCGGAGGCCAGGTCCAGCCAAAGTAGACCTCCGTTCGCGCGATCTTTTCGTTGTCGAAGGTCAGGATCTCGGTATTGCAGCCGCCGCTCCCGTCGAGGCGGCGAAGTTCGTAGGTAATAATCACCTCGTCACCTGATTCGACGAGTCGGACGAACCGGAATTGCGGGCGCCGCCCCGCCGCGGGCCAGCAGCGTTCGAACCAGCCGGCGCGATCGAGGTGTGGGTCCGGTGGACTAGAGAACGTGAAATCCTCGCTCAGGTGCGTCTCGAAGAAGTTCCGGTCGCCGCGAGCGAAGGCCAAGTAGCTCTGACGGGCGATGTTGCGGCGGTCCTCTCGAGCCATCTGTTCCTCCGTTGTGTCGCTCAGCCGCTCCCCCTACAGCGACAACCGACGGTCGGTGGGCGTTCGTTCCCCGAGGCGCCCCTCCGACTAAGGAACCAACACCACCTTCCCGATGTTCGAGCCCTCCTGCAGGTAGCGATGGGCCTCGCCGCCGCGCTCGAGCGGGAAGGACTCGGCGACGATCGGGCGGACGCGGCCCGCGCGGGCCCACTCGACGACCGGCTCCATCAGGTCGTCGATCCTTCCCTCGTCCATGAGGCGGAGCAGGTTGAACCCGATGACCGCCCGCGAGCTCGGCATGAGCTGGAGCGGGTGAAAGATGGGCGTCTGGGCGAGGGTCTTCGCCGCCTTGGGGATGTTGCGCTCCCCGCCCTCGAGGAAGGTTGAGGCTCCGAAGACGACGAGCCGCCCGCCGGCACGCAGGAGGTCGTAGCCCTTCTTGAAGCTGCGCCCGCCGATCGCGTCGAGCGCCAGGTCGAGTGGGCGCTCCGACCCCGCGATCCTCCGGACCGCCTTCGCGAAGTCCTCGCTGCGGTAGTCGATCGGATGATCGACGCCGTTCTCGCGCACCGCGTCGTGCTTCTTCGCGGAAGCGGTGCCGAACACCTCAGCCCCCATGATCTTGGCAATCTGGGTGGCGGCGATCCCCACCCCTCCCGCCGCCGCCTGGATGAGGACGCGCTCGCGCTCGCGCAGCGAGCCGTAGCGGACGAGGCAGCCGTAGGCGGTCGCGTAGTTGACCGGCATGGCGGCCCCTCCTCGAAGCTCCAACCATCGGGGAGCGGAACGATGGCCCTCGCGTCGGCGACCGCCAGCGCGGCGTACCCGTTGAAGCGTGTGCCGGCGACCACGCGATCGTCCACCGCGATGTCGCCGTCGACCCCCTCACCGACCGACTCCACCTCCCCGGCGACCTCATAGCCCACGACGGCGGGAAGTTTCGGGGCATCGGGATACAGCCCGACGCGCGCGAGGATGTCGGCGAAGTTGACGCCCGCGGCGCGGA
>DATHAL010000022.1:0-5187 GCA_035296705.1 Solirubrobacterales bacterium | reverse complement strand
CAGCAGCGGGCCGGGGATCGTCTCGGCGACGTTCGCGGTCGCGATGAACAGCACCTGCGAGAGGTCGAGCTCGACGTCGAGGTAGTGGTCGCGGAACGAGTGGTTCTGGGCCGGGTCGAGCACCTCGAGCAGGGCCGAGCTCGGGTCGCCGCGCCAGTCGGCGCCGACCTTGTCGACCTCGTCGAGCATGATCACCGGGTTCATCGTGCCGGCGTCGCGCAGCGCGCGGACCAGGCGGCCGGGGAGCGCGCCGATGTAGGTGCGCCGGTGGCCGCGGATCTCCGCCTCGTCGCGCACGCCGCCGAGCGACATGCGCACGAACTCGCGCCCGGTGGCGCGGGCGATCGACTCGCCGATCGAGGTCTTGCCGGTCCCCGGCGGGCCGATCAGGGTGAGGATCGCGCCCGAGCGGCGATCCTCGACGATCCCGCGCTCGCGCCGCAGCTTGCGCACGGCGATGTACTCGGTGATGCGGTCCTTCACATCCTCGAGCCCGGCGTGGTCTGAGTCGAGCACCTCGCGCGCGTGGACGGGGTCGAGTCGCTCCTCGGAGCGCTCAGACCACGGCACGGCGATCAGCCAGTCGAGGTAGGTGCGGATCATCGAGGCCTCGCCCGACTGCTCGCCGGTGCGCTCGAGCCGCCCGAGCTCGCGCTCGGCCTGCTCGCGCACCTCCTCCGGCATGCCGGACTCCTCGATGTTCGCGCGGTACTCCTCGACGACCGACTCCTCGTCGTCGCCGAGCTCGCGGCGGATCGACTCCATCTGCTTGCGCAGGAAGTACTCGCGCTGCTGGTTCTCGGCCCCCGAGCGCACGTCGTCGCGGATCTGCTTGCGCACCTGCATCTCGGTCAGGCGCTCGCGCTGGAGGCGCGTAGCGAGCTCGAGGCGGGCGAGGACGTCGAGCGTCTCGAGCAGCTCGACCTTCTGCTCGTGCGTGAGGTCCGGGGAGTATCCGGCGGTGTCCGCGAGCGCGCCCGCCTCGGTGATCGAGCGCACGAAGGCGGCGATGCGCCCGTCGTCGCCGCGCAGCTCGAGGATCTCGCCGACCACCGCGCGGTACTCGCGCTCGAGCTCGCGCGTCGTGGTCGGCGGAGGGGACTCGTCCGGCCTCGCCTCGACGGCCACGCGGAGGTCTCCGGCGGCGTCCGTGGCGGCCGCCCCCGGGCTCCCGCGATGGAGTCCGGTCAGCTGAAGCGCCGAGGCTCCCCCCGGCAGGCGAACGCGCTCCGAGACCTCGGCCACCGTGCCGACGTCGGCGAAGGCCTCGCCCTTGCGCGGCACGAGCAGGACCTGGTCCTCGTCCCCCGCATCGAGGGCGAGCGTAACCGTCATGCCCGGGAAGATGACCGAGTCGTCGAGGGGGATGAGGAGAAGGTTGTCCATGAGGCGTGTCTCCGAGTTCGGTGTGCGCCGAGACAGTGTAGCTGCGAATCGTTTGCAGCACAAATGGTTATAGCGAGCTACCATAGCGGCATGGACGCTCGCCGCCAAACGCTCACCTCCGCCCCCTCGGACGCGGCGTCGGCTTCGGGCTCGGGCCAGGCCGACCCCCCGCAGGCGACGGCGTGCGGCCTGCTCATGCTCCGTCTCGGGCGCGCCGCCGGCGCTCGGATCGGTGCCGCTCTCGACGCGCTCGGCATGCACCCCCACGAGTACGCGCTGCTCCACGCGCTCGCCGAGGAGGACGCCGCCTCCCAGTCGGAGCTCGCCGCCGCCCTGCGAGTGCATCCGAGCAATCTCGTCGCGCTCGTCGACGGCCTCGAGGACGGGGGACTGGTCGAGCGCCGGCGCGACCCCGCCGATCGTCGCCGTCATGTGCTCGCACTAACGACGGCCGGCC
Organism: Solirubrobacterales bacterium; assembly: GCA_035296705.1. Taxonomy (GTDB): domain Bacteria; phylum Actinomycetota; class Thermoleophilia; order Solirubrobacterales; family 70-9; genus WHSW01. Next base: position 3,344 of record DATHAL010000022.1, on the reverse strand, counting down.
GGGTGCGCGTCGCACGCGCGCGACGGGCGGTCGAGGACGCGGAGGAAGACCTGCTCGCGCCGCTCGAGGCCGGTGACCGGATCCGGCTCCAGGAGTACCTCGAGCGCATCGCCGCGCGCGCGTGCTCCGCCCGGCGAGGCGGGGGCCGCCGATGCTGAGCCGCCGCAGGTCTCGACCCGAGAAGGCGCGAGGAGGCCTCGACCGCGGCCACATGCTCGCCCTCTTTCGCCCCTACAGGGCGCGGCTCGGAGCGGTGCTCTTCCTCATCCTCGTCTCCGCCGCGCTCGGGATGGTCTCGCCGTTTCTCCTGCGCGGCATCCTCGACCAAGCCATCCCCGCACGCGACACGACGCTCCTGGGGGCCCTCGTCGCCGGGATGATCGCGATCGCCGTCACGAACGGCGCGCTCGGTGTGGCGCAGACCCTCTTCTCGAACACGGTCGGACAGCGCGTGATGCACGACCTGCGCGCCGCGGTCTACCGGCATTTGCAGCGCCTGTCCTTCTCCTTCTTCACCCGCACCCGCACCGGTGAGATCCAGTCCCGCATCGCCAACGACATCGGCGGCGTCCAGAGCGTCGTCACCTCGACGGCCACCTCGATCGTCTCGAACGCGACCACGGTGATTGCGGCCGCCACCGCGATGTTCCTGCTCGACTGGCGCCTCGCGGTGTTCGCGCTCGGACTGTTGCCGTTCTTCATCTGGCTGACTCGCCGGGTCGGCGAGGAGCGCCGGCGCATCACGGGCGTCCGCCAGGGTCGTCTGGCCGACATATCGGCCCTCGTCGAGGAGTCGCTGTCGGTCTCGGGGATGCTCCTCGGCCGCACTATGGGACGGCAGGACTCGCTCGCCGAGCGCTTCGAGCGCGAGTCCACCGAGCTCGCGGATCTCGAGGTCCGCTCGCGCATGGCGGGGCGCTGGCGGATGGCCTCGGTGCAGATCGCCTTCGCCGCGATGCCCGCGCTCGTCTACCTGTTTGGCGGCCTCAGCATGGCCGGTGGAGGAGCGGCGATCTCGATCGGAACCCTCGTCGCCTTCACAACGCTCCAGACGCGCCTCTTCTTCCCGATCCAGTCGCTCCTCTCGGTCGGGGTGGACGTCCAGAGCTCGCTCGCGCTCTTCGAGCGCGTCTTCGAGTATCTCGACCTGCCGATCGAGGTGGAGGAGCGTGAGGGCGCCGTCGCCCTCTCGCCGTCGGCGGTCAGGGGCGAGGTCACTTTCGAGGACGTCAGCTTCGCCTACGAGGAGGGCGAGCCGATCCTGCGCGACGTCGACCTGACGGTCCCGCCTGGGACCACGCTCGCACTCGTCGGCGAGACCGGCTCCGGCAAGACGACGCTCGCCTATCTGCTCGCGCGGCTCTACGACGTCGACGCGGGCGCCGTGCGCATCGACGGGGTCGACGTCCGCGATCTAACGCACGCGTCGCTTGCCGCCATCATTGGGCTCGTATCCCAGGAGACCTACCTCTTCCACGCCTCGGTGCGCGAGAACCTGCGCTTCGCGCGTCCTGAGGCGAGCGATGAGAAGATCGAGGCGGCGGCGCGTGCGGCACAGATTCATGAGCTCATCGCGAGCCTGCCCGAGGGCTACGAGACCGTGGTCGGCGAGCGGGGCTACCGGTTCTCGGGCGGCGAGAAGCAACGCATCGCGATCGCTCGTGCGGTCCTTCGCGATCCGCCCGTGCTGATCCTCGACGAGGCGACGAGCGCCCTCGACACGGAGACGGAGCGCCTCGTCCAGCGCGCGCTCGACGATCTCTCGCGGGGAAGGACGACGATCGCGATCGCGCACCGACTGTCGACCGTGCGCCACGCACAGCAGATCGCCGTGCTCGAAAAGGGTGAGGTCCTGGAGCTCGGCACGCACGACGAGCTGATCAAGCGCCGCGGACGGTACGCGGGTCTTTCGGGCGCTCAAGAGCCGGCCGAAGCCGCACTAGCGGCCTAGCACGCAGCGAAAGGAGAGCCGTGCCGGAGAAAGCCGAAGCACACGAGCGCCATCGCCGCGCGTGGCAGGCGACCCTCGTCCTGCTGACGACCGCCGGGATCGCCTTTGCGTTGATGCAGACGCTCGTTATCCCGGCGCTGCCCTTCTTCCAGCGCGAGTTCTCGACCACCGCTAACGGTGCCACGTGGATCGCGACGGGGTTCCTGCTCTCCTCGTCGGTCCTCACCCCGCTGCTCGGGAAGCTCGGTGACACCTACGGGAAGAAGCGCCTCCTGTGGCTCTCGCTCACCGTCTTCGGACTCGGGTCGCTCGGCGCCGCGCTCGCGTGGAGCCTCGGGGCGCTGATCGCCTTCCGCGTGCTTCAGGGCGCAGGTGCGGCCGTCTTCCCGCTGTCCTTCGGAATCATCCGCGACGAGTTCCCACCCGACAAGGTCGGGCTCGGGATCGGCACCGTCAGCTCCGTCTTCGGCGCCGGCGGGGGAATCGGACTCGTCCTCAGCGGGGTCATCCTCGAGCACCTCGATTGGCACTGGCTCTTCCTGATCGGAGGGATCCCGGTCCTGCTCGCCGCGGCGCTCATCGCGCTGCTCGTTCCGGAGTCGCCGATCAAGACCCACACCAGGCCGGACTTCGTCGGGGCCGGGGTGCTGTCCCTGGCGCTCGCCGCCCTCCTGCTCGGGATCAGCCAGGGCAACGCCTGGGGGTGGTCCTCGGCTCGCGTCCTGGGCCTGATCATCACAAGCGCCGTCCTCTTCGTCGCATGGGTGCTGATCGAGCGCAGAGTTCCCGAGCCGATGGTCGATCTCGAGATGCTGTCGCGTCCGAAGATGGCCGCCACGAACGTCGTCGCGGCCCTTGTCGGCTTCTCGATGTTCTCGACGTTCATCTCGCTCCCCGCCTTCGTCGAGATCCCGGCCGGCCTGCCGGAGGCGATCGCCGACCGCGTCGGCTACGGGTTCGGTGCCTCCCCAATCGAGACGGGCCTCTTCTTCATCCCGTCCTCGCTGGCCATGATCGTCGCGGGGCCCTTCGCCGGCTCGCTCGGGACGCGGCTCGGCCCGACGATTCCTCTACGGATCGGCCTCCTGAGCGCCGGCACAGGCCTCCTGCTCTTCGCCCTCTTCCACAGCCAGCCGTGGCACGTCTTCGCGTGGATGGCGTTGCTCGGAGTCGGGATCGCGTTCGCGTTCGCGTCGATCGGGAAGCTCGCCGTCGACAACGCGCGCCGCGAGGAGACCGGGGTCGCCACCGGGATCAACACGATCATGCGGACGATCGGCGCGGCGCTCGGGGCGCAGGTGGCGGCGACGATCATCTCCGCCAACACGCTCGGCGGTACGTCGATCCCGGCCGAGGCCGGCTTCACCGCCGCCTTCGCGATGGGGGCGATCGG
>DATHAL010000021.1:0-8731 GCA_035296705.1 Solirubrobacterales bacterium | reverse complement strand
CTCACTCCGTCGCGACCCCCAGGTTCTGCTCGATCTCCGCGACCGAACCGTTCTCGGGATCGAAGAACTCGGTCGAGACCTTGTCCCAACCGCCGAGGTCGGCGATCGTGAACAGGTCAGCGGGAGTCGGGAACTTGTCCTTGTTCTTCTCGAACACCGACTTGACCACCGGGCGGTAGCCATCGTCGGCCCACGCCTGCTGCGCCTCGTCCGTGTAGAGGTAGTCGACGAAGGACTGCGCCGCGGGATCCGCGTCCTCGGTGACCGCGATCGGCGTCTCGATCAGGATCGTCGAGTCGGGGACCGTGTACTCGATGTCCTCGCCCGCATCCTGCGCCGCGATCGCCTCGTTCTCGTAGGCGAGCAGCACGTCGCCCTGACCGCCGAGGAAGGTCCCCAGCGAGTCGCGCGCGCTCTCGTCCTGCACCGGGACGTTCCCGAGCAGATCGGAGAGGTACTGAAGACCCTCTTCGGGCGACCTGCCCTCGGTCAGCACCTGGTTGCCGTAAGCGGCCATCAGGTTCCAGCGGGCGCCGCCGGACGTGAACGGGTTCGGGGTCAGGACCTCGACGTCATCATTCAGGAGGTCGTCCCAGCTCTGGATGCTCTTCGGGTTCCCGGGCCGGGTGACGAAGACCACGACCGAGTCCTCGACGATGCCGTCGTACTGGTTCTGGCTCCAGTCTTCGGAGACCATGCCGGCATCGACGAGTCGAGTCATGTCGGGCTCGAGCGAAAAGTGCACGACGTCAGCCGGCTGCCCGGCCTCGACGGCCCGCGACTGGTCGCCCGAGGATCCGAACGAGTTCGAGAACTCGACTCCCTCGCCGTCGGGCGTCGAGTTGAAGCCCGGCTCGAGGTCGTCTGTGTATGCCTCCTCCGGCGTCGAGTAGGCGAGTAGGTCGATCGACCCGCCGCCGCCGCTGGCGCCCGTAGCCTCCTCCGAGGATCCCCCGCATGCGGCGATGCCGGTCGCGAGAGCGCCCGCGAGCGCGAGCGAGAGGAGGAGCTTGACGGCGCCGCGGGGCCGCGCATCCGCGCGAACCGCGTCCGCGGCCCCGGAGCGACGAGGCTTCGAAATGAAGCGAATCATCTGAATGTCCTTTTCACCTTTCTTGACTGGCTTACTTGGCTATTGCCGATAGCGCGGCAGCCTAGCAGGCCGTCCCCGCCCACGTCGGTTACCGGCTTGAGGGAGAATCGGTCGATGCGGGTGACGGCGAAGGCGAGTACGCGGTGCGGGCGGTGATCGAGCTCGCGGCCGCGGGCGGCCGCCTGGGTCGCCCACTAGCGGACGCGGGAATCGAGTTGTCGAGCGCGCCGGTGGGAAATGAGGCGCGTCGGTCCGCGGGACGTGGTGAGATGAAGGAGCCGCGATGCTGTTCAGACAGGTGATCCACGAGGACCTCGGATGCGCCTCCTACCTGGTCGGCGATGTGGGCACCGGGGTCGCCGCGGTCGTCGACCCGCAGTGGGACATCGAGCCCTACCTGAACCTGTCGAGGCTTCACGGAGTCTCGATCGACCACGTTCTCGAGACGCACAACCACGCCGACCACGTCTCGGGGCACGGGCGGCTCGCGCGCGCCACGGGCGCGAGGATCCACATCCACGAGCTCGCCGACGCCGAATACCCGCACGACGCCTTCAGCGATGGCTGGGTCCTGAAGCTCGGCGACGTCGAGATCGAGGCGCTCCACACGCCCGGACACCGCCCCGAGCACACGTCGTTCGTCCTCCGCGACCGCGCCCGCGGCGACGAGCCGGTCGCCGTGCTCACCGGCGACTCCCTGTTCGTCGGCGACATCGCGCGTCCGGACCTCGCGATCGATGCCCACGACGGCGCCGTCGACCTGTTCCGCGCGTTGCACGAGCGCCTCTTCTCACTCCCCGACAGCGTCGAGGTGTGGCCGGCCCACCTCGGTGGGTCGCTGTGCGCGGGCAGCGCCGCCATCGATCACCGGACCTCCTCGACGATTGGCGTGGAGCGTGGCCGCAACAGCGCGCTCAGCTTCGAGTCCGCGGAGGACTTCGCCGCGGACGCGGTGGCGTCGCTCGGCGGCCGGCCGCCGAACGTCGATCACATCGTCTCGCTCAACCGGGGGACGCTGATCGAGGACCTCGGGACGCCCACGCCCCTGAGCCCCCGCGGGGTCGAGGTCGCGATCGCCGAGGGCGCGGTCGTCGTCGACGCGCGGACGAACGATCAGTTCGACGAGGCGCACATCCCAGGCGCGATCAGTGCCTCCGCCTACGACACCGGCTTCGGCACGAAGGTCGCGAAGGTGGTGCCGCCTGACGTCGAGCTGATCGTGGTGGCCGCCTCCGACGGCTACGAGCTCGAGGCCGCGAACCTCCTCGCATCGGTCGGCCTGCGCGTCCGCGGCTTCCTCGAGGGCGGGATGACCGCCTGGCGCTCGGAGGGGCGCCACGTGGCCCGGCTCGAGCTCCTCGACCCGGACGGTCTCGCGAAGCGGCTGTCCGATGACGCCGAGACGCTGATCGTCGACGTCCGCGACTCCTCCGAGTACGAGGCGGGACACATCCCCGGCTCCGTCCACATCCCGTACGGCGAGCTGCCCGCGAGGCTCGAGGAGCTGCCGCGAGACCGGCCGATCGCCGCCGTCTGCAGCGGCGGCAAGCGCAGCGGCCTGGCCGCGTCGATCCTCCAGCGCGAGGGGTTCGGCGGGCTGATCCACGTCGCCGACGGCGGGGTCGGCACCTGGCAGCGCCGCGGGTTCCCGATCGAGAAGGGACCGACGCCGGGCTGACGAGCCTGCCGCGAGCCCTAGCCGGTGAGGGGTCGATCGAACGAGGTGTGGAGCCGGCGCTGATCCTCCTCGGGCTCGCCGACCGTTCGCTCCAGGCGCACCCGCGCCCGCGGCCCCTCGAGCTCGAGCGTCGCCACCTGGTTGTCGTAGAAGGGGCCCTCGACGAGCCGCCATCGCACCGGCTCGCGCGCGACGCCGGCGAGCTGCGCGAGGCCGCGGCCGAGCAGCGCGCCGGCGCGTGTGTTGCCGGCATGGACGATGAACCGCTCGTGGCGGTTGAGCGCGTTGCGAAACGGCGAGCAGACCGCCTGCCAGACGTGGCTCTTCACGCCGGCCGAGCGCGGGAAGGCGACCTCGGCGAGATAGGCGTGATGGACGTCGCCCGAGAGCATCGTCACCGCGGCGGGCGCGGCGCCGAGGCGGCCCGCGCCGCAGTCGGCGAGCAGGCCCATCATCCGCTCGAACGAGTCGCCGAACGCGGCCCAATGGTCGAGGTCGAGGGTGCGCCGGAGGCGCTCGCCCAGTCGGGCGCCCCTCGGCCCCCAGGCGCCGCCGGCGATTGCCTCGCCCCAGTGCTCGACCCAGTGCAGGCCGGGAGCGAGGAGCAGCGGGTCGGAGCTGCCGATGAGGACGTGCTCGTAATCGCCGCTGAGATGGTCGCGAAGCCAGTCCCACTCCTCCTCGTCGAGGATCGAGCGGCGGCCTTCCTCGAGCACCCGGCCGCAGCGCGACTCGATCACGATCAGCCGCGTCCCGCCGAAGTCGCGGCAGTAGCTCCAGCGCTCGCCGTCGCGGCGGAACCGCTCCTTTTCGGCGAAGCGCTCGAGCACCCGCCAGCCGTCCTCGGCCGAGCGCACCTCCTCGAGCAGCCGGCTCTCGCGCAGCCGCCCGGGTGAGAGGTTCCCGATGTATTGGTAGAGCCAGTAGGAGGCGATCGCGGCGGTCTCGCGCACCGCCCACCACTCGTGCTCGGCCATCTCGTCGACCCAGGCGGCGGAGATGTTCCAGTCGTCGTGGACGTCGTGGTCGTCGATCACCATCGAGCACGAGACCGTCGAGTAGAGCCAGCGGATCGCCGGATCGGCCCACGACTCCTGGTAGAGACGGGCGTACTCCTCGAAATCCGCGACCTCCTCGCCTGGCGGGTTCGAGATGTCGCGGCGCTTGCGGATGAACGCTCGCGTCTCGAGCGAGACCTCGTCGGCGTACACCTGGTCGCCCAGCAGGAGCAGCGCGTGCGGCCAGCGCTCGCGCGCGCCATCGCGCATTTCGTGCGCGAGCGTTCGCAGCGCATCGAACTCGCGGCCGTCGGAGTGCACGTCCTTGGGGAGCGTGTACGGAGGATGGGCCGGCAGCGATACCCGGCAGGACCCGAACGACAGCCGCAGCGGCTCGTCGCCGTTCACCGTGCGAATGACGCTCGGCGGGAACTCGGAGTCGGGCTCGGGCCAGCGGCGCTCGCCGTCGAGCGCCACTTCGTATTCGTACTCGCGCCCGGGTTCGAGGCCGTCGATGACGACGAGGCAGTAGTCGTGGCCGTGGACGCGGAAGGTCCGCTCGCGGTGGCCGAGCACCTCCACCTCGCAGGCTTCGTCGGTCTCCACCCAGATCACCGCCTCCCGTTCGCCGACGTAGCGGAGTAGGGGTCCGAGCACGAGCTGAGCCATGCCGGCCCCCTACCCGCACACGAAGCGCGGCGAACGAGCCGCCCGCCCCTAGCCGAGCTCCGGGAGCCCCTCCTCGGGCGTCGAGGCCTGGGCGTGCAGCCGGCGTGGGATCCGGCCGGCGCGGCGAGCCTCGTAGCCCGCCTCGACGGCGCGTCGCATCGCGATCGCCATCCGCGCCGGGTCGGCGGCGCGGGAGACGGAGCTCGCGAGCAGGACGCCGTCGCAGCCGAGCTCCATCGCGAGCGCGGCGTCCGAGGCGGTGCCGATGCCCGCGTCGCAGATCACTGGCACCGCGGCAGCCTCGACGATGATCCGGAGGTTGTACGGGTTGCGGATCCCGGCGCCCGACCCGATCGGCGACCCCAGGGGCATCACCGCCGCGCAGCCGATCCCCTCGAGGCGCTTCGCGAGGATCGGGTCATCGTTCGTGTACGGCAGCACCGTGAATCCCTCGCCGACCAGCGTCTCCGCCGCCCTCAGCAGCTCCGGCGCATCCGGGAGGAGCGTCCTGTCATCGCCGATCACCTCGAGCTTGACCCAGTCGGTCTCGAACGCTTCACGCGCCAGGCGCGCGGTGCGCACCGCGTCGCGCGCCGTGTAGCAGCCGGCCGTGTTCGGGAGCGCGAACAGGCCGAGCCTCGAGATCAGGTCGAGGACCGAGCCGGGCGCGGACGGGTCGACTCGCCGCAGCGCGACCGTGACGATCTCCGTCCCGGAGGCCTCGAGCGCGCCCTCCATCTGCTCGAGCGAGCGAAATCCACCGGTGCCGACGACGAGCCGCGAGTTCCACTCCTTCCCGCCGAGCCGCCACCTCGCGGCGGAGCTCGAGGGCTCTGTCCGAACCTGATCAGCCACCCTGGATCGCCCCCACGACCTCGACGTTCTGGCCGTCGGCAAGCTCCGTCGACTCCCACTGGCTGCGCGGGACGACCTCGCCGTCGACCGCGACGGCCACGCCATCCCGCCGTTCTCCGGCGCCGAGACACTCCACGGCCAGCGCCACCGAGGCGCCCTCCGGAAGCTCCACGGGCTCGCCGTTCAGCTCGACCGTCATCGAACCGCCGCCTCCTGGAGATCGCCGACCAGCACCGCCGCGATCCGCTCGGCGGTGAGCGGGGCGAGCAGGATTCCGTTGCGGTAATGACCGGTGGCGAGGACGAGGCCGTCGATCGCGCCCGGGCCGATCAGCGGCACGTTGGCCGGGGTCGCCGGCCGGAGCCCCGCAATCGCCTCCACCAGCTCGAGCTCGGCGATCTCGGGCAGCGCCCGGTAGGCCTCGCGGAGCAGTTCGTGGACGCCGCCGGCGGTCACGCGGGTATCGAAGCCGCGCTCCTCGACCGTCGCTCCGACGACGAGGCGCCCGTCGCCCCGGGGGACGATGTAAACGCGTTCCGTGACCACGAGGTGCTCGCAGACCGGCTCGTGTGCGGGGCCCGCGAGCGTGAGGATCTGGCCCTTGACGGGCCGCACTGCAGGGCGCGCCTCGGCGGGAAGCCAGTCGGCCGCCGACCACGAACCCGCCGCGAGCACGACGCTGCGCGCCCGAAGCTCGCGGCCGTCCTCGGTGCGAATGCCGGCGAGCCGGTCGCCCTCGAGGATCGCGTCGGTGGCCGCGGCGATCTCGATCCGGCCGCCGGCCGCCTCGAGCGCCGCGGCGAGCGCCGGGATCACGAGGCGCGGGTCGGTGGCCGCCTCATGCGGAGCGGAGACCCCACCCGCGATCGTCGAAGCAAGCCCCGGCTCGAGCTCACGGCACTCGCTCGGCGCCAGCCACCGCGCCTCGAGCTTGAGCTCGCGCATGAGCTCGAACCGGCGCCTGAGCTCTGCGGCCTCGTCGGGGTCGAGTGCGACGTGAAGCGAGCCCGGCGTGAGATAGCCGGGATCCGCGCCCGAGGCGGTTGCGAGCTCGGTGGCGAACTCCGGCCAGAGGCGGTGCGAGGCGAGCGCGAGCTCGAGGGTCGCCTCCTCGCCCCAGGTCGCCTCGCCGACCGGGGCGAGCATGCCCGCGGCGACGTTCGAGGCGCCCGCGCCCGGACGCTCGCGCTCGACGACGACTACTTCGAGGCCGCGCTGCGCCGCACGCCAGGCGCACGCCAGGCCGATCACGCCGGCTCCGACGATGACGGTGTCGAGCTGCTTTCCGCTGGTGCGTGTCACCGGTCTCCTGTGCCGGGCGGGCGGACCTCCGGTCTCTCCCTGCGCCGGCATTATCCGGATCAGGTTCAGACGGTCGGCGGCCCGTCGCCGCCCTCTCAGCCCACTGGTTTCGGGCTCCCGTTCCCCTTCACGATACTCCCCGGTATGCGAGACATCGACGCGAACGCCCTCCTGCACGAGCGACTGGGCCGGCTGGCCGCGGCGCGTCTGTACCTCGTCTGCGACGGGCTGCCGAACGGCCGCGATCCCGCGCCGCTCCTCGAGGCGGCCCTGCGCGGCGGCGTGGACATCCTCCAGCTCCGCGAGAAGGCGCCCCGCTGCGCGGAGGAGCTGATCTCGATGGCGGAGCCATTCGCGCGCCTCGCCCGTGCGCACGGGGCGCTCTTCTTCCTCAACGACGAACCCGAGCTGGTCGCCGCCTGCGGCGCCGACGGGGTGCACGTCGGCCAGGAGGACGCCCCGGTGGCCGAGGCCCGCGCCGCGGCCGGCCGGGGCGCGCTGGTCGGCCTCTCGACCCACTCCGCGGAGCAGTTCGACGCCGCGCTCGCCACCTCCGGGCCCTCGCGGCCGGACCAGATCAGCGTCGGTCCGGTGTGGGAGACGCCGACCAAGCGCGGGCGGCCGGCCGCGGGTCTCGAGCTCATCCACCATGCCGCGCGGGTCGCCGGCGAGGCGGTGCCATGGTTTGCGATCGGTGGCATCGACGCGCGCAACGTGAGCGACGTCGTCGCGGCCGGCGCGCGGCGAATCGTCGTCGTGCGCGCGATCCGCGACGCGGCCGCTCCCGACGCCGCGGCGCGCGAGCTCCGGGCCGCGCTTGCGGACTAGCCTCCTGCCTACGTATGGCGAGCAGCAGAGAGCGAAAGCGCGCCGAACGGCGGAAGCGAAAGGGGCGCTCGGAGGACCGCCGCGCGGCGAGCGCCGACCCCGTGCAGGCAATGACGGCGCGCGCCGAGGCTAAGAACGAGGCGGCGCGCGCCGAGCTCGAGCCGCTCGCGGAGGGCGAGCGCCCCATGGTCGTGACGGTCGGCGCGGTGGTTTCGGCGTTGATCGCGATCTCGGCGATCGTCGGCTACATCGCGGGCGTCGAGGTGACGCAGGTCGGCAGCGACGGGATCGAGCAGGGCGAGCACGAGGCGCCGATCCTCTCCGTGATCGTCGCCGTCCTGCTCATGGGGACGATGGCTTACGGGATGTGGCGCGCCCGCTACTGGGCGGTGCTCGGGTTCCAGGCGCTGCTCGTGATCGTGCTCGTCGCCGCCTCGCTCGGGCTGATCCAGGCGAGCACGTGGATGCAGGCGGTCGGCACGACGCTCCTGATCGCGGGCGCCGGCGCGATGTTCTACCTGATGATCAAGGCGATGGCGCGGATCCAGATGCCCGAGCGCCGCCCGAGCGATTGACGCCAGACGCCCTTCTATAGAGTCGCCGCCATGGCCGAATCTTTTGACGTGATCGTGGTCGGGGGCGGCCCGGGCGGCTACCACGCCGCGATCCGTGCCGCCCAGCTCGGCAAGCAAACCGCGGTGGTGGAGGCGGACAAGCCCGGCGGACGGTGCCTCAATTACGCCTGCATCCCGGCGAAGACGATGCTCCACACGGCCGAGCTCCTCGAGCACGCGAAGAACGGCGCCGAGCTCGGCGTGAAGGTAAAGGGCGCAGAGCTCGACTGGGCCGCGCTCGGCGAGCGGCGGACGAAGGTCTCGGAGACCCTCTCCGGCGGCGTGAAGATGCTCTGGGATAAGAACAAGGTGACGCTCATCGAGGGCAAGGGCGCTCTCGATGAGAACGGCAACGTCGTAGTCGGCTCGGACACGTACGAGGCGGGCGCGGTGATCCTCGCGACCGGCTCGGTCGCCCTGCCGATCCCGGGCGTCGAGTTCGGAGACCGCGTCGTCGACACCTGGGGCGCCTGGTCGCTGCCCGAGCTGCCGAAGTCGATTGCGGTGGTCGGGGCCGGAGCGTCGGGCGCCGAGATCGCGTCGGGCTACGTCCGGTACGGCACCGCCGTGACCCTGATCGAGATGCTCCCCCAAATCCTCCCAGCCGAGGACAAGGACGTGGTCCGAGTCGTCGAGCGCACGTTCAAGAAGCAGGGCATGAACGTGCTCACGGGCGACCCAGTCTCCGACGTCG
>DATHAL010000020.1:0-43385 GCA_035296705.1 Solirubrobacterales bacterium | reverse complement strand
GAACTTGAACACCCGACGCGCTGCTTTGCAGATCGACTCGATCGTCGCCTCCGCCTTGCCCTCCTCCCGCAACTCTTGAATCAGGCGCGCCGCATCATCGGTCGTGATGCGGTCCATGCGCCGGTTGCCCCAGCGGGGCCGAAGATGACTCTCTACGGAACCTGTGTAACTGGCCTGCGTCGCGGGGCGCTTCGCCGCCACCTGCACCGCGAGCCACTGATCAGCGGCGTCGCTGAACCGAAGCTGCGGGTTCGGTTGTACTCGCTCGCCACTTCCTCTCCGGCCCAGAATCGAGTCGCGCTCCGCTCGCGCAACCGAGATCTTAGGCCCGGTCGCCTTGTGTCGCTGCACGCCGGTCGAGTCTCGGTAGACGACCTCGTAGCTCGGCTTGCCGTTCGCGGCGATCCGCTTGTAGATGTTGTGCTCGACGCGGACGCGGCGAGGGCTAGCCTGAGCCTTACTCATGGAGCTGATACCTCCGTGGGTCACGCTCCCGGCTGTTGGCGCAGCGCGGGAGCACATTGTTGGGCGCGCACGACCCTACCGACCCCTTACTGACACAGCAAGGAGTCGCGGCAGAATCGCCTTTCTGATGCGGGTCCCGAGCCTCGTGGAAGCACGTTGGAAGCACGCCAAACCTCAAAGCTGCGGCCCGCGAGCGTTAGACCGCCGCCACCGATCAAGTTGGGACCGCTGGAAGTACATCTTGCCGTTGGGCGCGTCCTGCGAATAGGGGATCGCTTCGCGTGCTGTGAGCTTGTAAAGAGCGTCAACCGAGATGCCGAGATAACTCGCGGCGTCCTCCGACGTAATCCACTTGTTAGGTAGAGACCCCGACGAAGCGTTGCCACCCTGAGCAACCGTGTCGGCAATGAGCTGAGCGAGCGGCGCGAGGCTCTCTTCGGATAGCTCACATGGGCCGCCAACTCCGAGGAAGGGGCGGCGGGGGAGGAACCACTAGGGGGCTACCGCGCCGCACCGCTTCCAAAAAGCTTCCATCATCCGCCCAGCGCCAACAGCCAGCCGCATCCGAGCATAAGAAAACCCCGCCGCAGCGTGGTTCTCGACCAAGCCCGGAACGAGACTCGAACTCGTGACCCCCTCCTTACCATGGAGGTGCTCTACCAACTGAGCTATCCGGGCGCGGTGCTCAGCCTAGCGAGTGATCTCGCTCCCCGGCCGTCAATCCCGCCGCGATCTCCGCCGCGATTGTGCGGCCGGCCTCCGCGGAGCGGCCGCCGAGGCCGACGGCGTTGATGAACCCGTGAACGAGGTCGCTCTCCCGGCGCAGCGTTACGGGCACGCCCGCCTCGCGAAGTCGGCCGCCGTAGTCCTCCGCCTCGTCGCGGAGCGGGTCGAAGCCCGCGGTGACGATGTGCGCGGGCGGGACCCCCGAGAGATCCTCGCCGAGGATCGGCGAGGCGCGCGGGTCGCTGCGGTCGTCGGCCGAGGCGAAGTAGTGGTCGCGGTACCAGTCCATCTCGGCGCTGGTGAGGAAGAAGCCCTCGGCGAAGAGCTCATAGGAGCGGCGCTTTCGCGAGTAGTCGCACACCGGGTAGATCAGAGCCTGGAACGCCGGCGCCGGCCCGCCGTCGGCGGCCGCGAGCTGGGCGACCGCGGCGGCGAGGTTGCCGCCGGCGCTGTCGCCGGCGACCGCGATCCGATCGGGGTCGACGCCGAGCTCCGCCGCGTTCGCGTGCGCCCAGCGGAAGGCGGCGAGGGCGTCGTCCACGGCCGCCGGGAAGCGATCGTCCGGCGCGCAGCGGTACTCGATCGCGATCAGCGGGGCCGGGATTTCGCGGGCGAGGAAGCGACAGGACTGGTCGTGCGTGTCGAGGTCGCCCACCACGTGGCCGCCGCCGTGGAAGTAGACGACGAGTGGCGCGGGATCCTGGACACCGTGCGGGACGTAGCGGCGGGCGCGGATCGGGCCGGCCGGGCCGGGCACCTCCATCGCCTCGACCCGGGCGAGCTCGATCCGGGGGCCGGAGAAGGCGCGGGCCTCGCTGCGCCGGAGCGCGCGCGCCTCGCTGACCGGGCGCGGCTTGAATCCGCCGATCAGCTTCTCGAGGCGCAGCGCGATTTGCACCTGCACGTCGAGCTCCTGCCCGTCGACGCGGATCGGACGGCCCGCGACCAGGCGAGCGAGCGGATGCGGCAGACGCACAACGGTCCACGCGAGTCCCGCCTCGGCTCGCTCGCGGATCGTCGCCATCGGCCCAGGCTAACCGCGGACGGCCTTGGCGACCGCGGCCGCGAAGTCGTCCACGGCGGCCTCCGTCGTATCCCAGGCGCACATCCAGCGCACCTCGTCGGCGGCGTCGTCCCAGACGTAGAAGGGGTGCTCGCCAGGGAGCTCGTGGAGCAGGCGATCGATCGCCGGCCCGGGGAGCCTCGCGAACACCGCGTTCGCGTCCACGGGATGCGTGATCTCAACGTCGTCCAGGCCGCCGACGGCCTCCGCAAGCCGCGCCGCCATCGCGTTGGCGTGGCGGGCGTTTCGCAGCCACAGGTCGCCGCCGAGGAGCGCCTCGAAGGAGGCGCCGATGAACCGCATCTTCGAGGCGAGCTGCCCGAGCTGTTTGCGCGTGAAGGTGAACGACGGCGCTAGATCCGGCCGCGGGAAGATGACCGCGTCGCCGACCATGAGCCCGTTCTTCGTGCCGCCGAAGGAGACTGCGTCGACTCCCGCCTCGGTCGTGATCTCGCCGAGCGAGGCATCGAGCGCTACCGCCGCGTTCGCCAGCCGCGCGCCGTCGACGTGGACGAGCATCCCGAGATCGTGGGCGGCCTCGGCGAGCGCCCGCGTCTCGGCGAGCGTATAGACGGTCCCGAGCTCGCTCGACTGGGTGATCGAGACGACGCGTGGCTGAGCCTGGTGCTCGTCGCCACGCCGCCCCTCCCAGCGGCCGACGTCCTCGGGCGAGAGCTTTCCGTGCTCGGTGGCCACGGTGAGCAGCTTCGTGCCGACGAGGCGCTCGGGGGCGCCGCACTCGTCGACGTGCATGTGGGCGGTGTCGGTGCAGATCACCGCCTCCTGCGCCCCCGTGAGCGCGTCGATCGCGGCGACGTTGGCGCCGGTGCCGTTGAACACGACGTAGGCGCGCGCCCGCTCGCCGAAGTGCCGGCGAAAGGCGGCCTCCGCGCGTTGCGTCCACGGATCGGAGCCGTAGGAGCCGGCATGCCCCTCGTTCGCCGCGGCGATCGCCTCCAGCACCTCGGGGTGGACGCCGGCGTGGTTGTCGGAGGCGAAGTCGACCCCCGGCTCGGTGGCCTGCGGCGCTTCGGTCACGGATGAAGCGCCAGCCGCTTACCGTTCATCTTCGCCGCCTCGTCCGAGCAGACGTAGGCGATCGCGCCTGCGATGTCCTCGGCCGAGGTGAACGTCTTAAAGGGCTTCTCGGGGCTCTCCTCGCGCATCCGCGGCGTCAGGATCGCGTTGACGACGATGATGTTCGCGGTCGCGGCCGATTCCGCGGAGTCGAACTGATCGGCGAGCGCCAACGTCCACGCTTCGGCCGCCGCCTTGGCGGCCGAGTAGGAGGCGTTCGTGCCGGACGGTGCCTGCGCCTGGGAGGAGGAGACGAGCACGAAGCGCCCGTGTGGGCTCTCGCGAAGCGCCTCGTAGAAGGCGCGGCTCGCGTGCTGGACGGTTCGGACGAGGAGATCGTGGAGGAGCTCGTAGTCGGGCAGCGGCGCCTCGGCGAGTGGCTGTCCGCCCCGCCAGCCGCCGACGAGGTGAAGCAGACAATCGGTCCGCCCGAAGCGCTCCTCGAGCGCCTCGGCCCACTCGCGTGCCCCGTCCTCGCCGAGCAGGTCCGAGACGCGCGCATCGACGCGGTCGCCCTCGAGCCCGAGCTCCTCGAGGAGCGCGTCGAGCCTTCCGGTGTCGATGTCGGTGAGCGCGAGCACTGCGCCCTCGTCCGCCAGGCGGCGAGCGACCACGGGGCCGAGGCCGCCCGCGGCGCCGGCGATCGCGATCACGCGGCCTTCGAGCCTGCTCACGCGCTGGAGGCTATCGAGCGTCACCCCTGTGGCGGCTCTGCTTGCATGAGGGAGGGAGAACCCACCTTGCCGCGCCGAGCCACCCAGAGAGCTGACGCCTCGAGCGCGCGTCGCCCGGTGAGAACGCCGGAGATCGCCGAGCTGCGCGCGTTCTGCAGCGCCGCCGATCTCGGCACGCTGGGTCGCGCTGCGGTGGCGCTCGGGATCACGCAGCCGGCGCTCTCGAAGCGGCTGCGCGCGCTGGAGGCGGTTGCCGGCGGCGAGCTGCTGGCGCGTTCGCCACGGGGCGTCACCCTCACTGCCGCCGGCCGCCGGCTCTACCCGGAGGCGCGGCGGCTGCTGGACCAGGCCGAGCGGCTCGAGCAGATACTGACCGACGGCCGGGCCGAGACCGAGCCGATCCGGCTCGCCGTCAGCCACACGATCGCCGAGTTCTATCTGCCCTCCGAGCTCGTCGCCTACCAGGCCGGCGGCCAGCACCACCTACCGGTCGAGCTGACGATCGCGAACTCGGGCGCCGTGCGCCGGATGGTCGTGGAGGGCAGGGCCGACACCGGGATCACCGCGACCGGGCCGGGGGACGACGCGCCGGACGGGCTCGATGAGCTCGATCTGCTCACCGACGAGCTGGTGGTCGCGGTGCCCAGGGACCACGCCTGGTACCGGCGCAAGCAGATCCCGCAGCGCTCGCTGCTCGCCACCTCGCTGGTGATGCGCGATCCGCAGGCGCATGATCGGCGCTGTGTCGAGGCGATCCTGGACGAGCACGGCCTGCGGCTCGCACCGCCGCTGGTCGAGGTCGGCAGCACGGCGGTTGCAAAGCGCGAGGCGATCGAGCGCTCGGCGCCGGTGCTGCTCTCGGCGCTGTCGCTCGACGAGGGCCGCGATCGACTCTACGCGCGTCGCCTGCAGGGGCTTCGCTTCGAGCGCCGGTTCGTGGTCGTCGGCCGCTCGCTGGCATCGCTGCCGCGCGAGCAACGCGAGTTCGTCGCCTTCCTGCGGCGGCGAGTCGACGCCGAGGCCAACGGATCGCGCTGAGCCAAAGGCCCACGGGCGCTAACGGGTGGTTTGGACCCCCCAAACCGGTCCGGGGGTAGGAATCAGGCCGGACGGGGCCCCAGCGGGCTGACCGGGCCTAGATTGCTTTTGCGCCGGCTGGGATGGCGCGCCTCCTTTACCTCGGCACCGCCGGGGTTCGGGACGCGCCTCGGCCACGCGCCACAATCACATATCTCTCCTCCCTGTACCCGAGGCGCCCCGCGAAGTGCGGGGCGTTTCGATCGTGGCTCGGCATTTCGTTGATCGCGCCACTCGTAGTCGGTCGGCGGCGAGGTGATCAAGCCCGGATAGAGTGCGGCAGCGATGTTCGCGGTGGCGACGCGGGTGTTCGGTCTGGCGGGGGCGGCGACTTTGCTCTTTTCGCTTTTCCTGGTCTGGTACGAAAAGACGATCCCCCCTTCGTCCGTGGCCGAGTTCAATGGCTGGGAAGCGTTCTCAGTGCAGGATGTTGCGTTGGTCGTGATCGTGGCGGTCGGTGCCGGAGCGCTCGGGTGGACGTTCGTGACTGAGTCGCAATGGCTTCCGGCGATCGGTCTAGTGGCGGCGACCTTGGGCCTGGTTCTCATACTCGTCGCGATTACGTCACCACCCGAGCTTCCGAACCCGGCCGTCGCAGCGCGAGCTGCGACGACGTCGTCAGAAACAAGCACGGAGTTCGCCCCGTACCTCGCCCTGATCGGACTGGTGGCGATGTGGTCGGCGAGTGTCGCCGCGCAGTGGTTTGCCGTACCGGGGGCTTTCAGGCGGTGTCCCGACTGCACCAGGCACGTGCGCGTCGAGGAACACGTCTGCCGCTTCTGCGGCCACCGCTTCGGTCCGAGCGAGCGCCTGCCATAGGGCCTCGCCGTCCCAGCTTCTCGCCACCGTTCAGGGCGTGGTCGGCGCCGCGAAGGGTGACGTGAGCACCGGCTCGAGCTTCGGCTTCAGCTGTGTGTAGAAGAGGCTGAGCGGAAACTCATCGTCGCGGACGAGGTCGACGAGCTCCTTCGGCTCCTCGACCTCGGGTAGGTCTCGCCGCTCCCTGGCCCAGACCGAGCTCTCGGCCGGCGCCACGTATTCGGAGACGAGGTCGTGGGCGGCGATCCACTGGGCGAGCTTCGAGCGATCGATGCCCGAGTGGTAGAGCTCGTGGACACGCTCGCGCAGGCGCTCGACGCCCTCGGCAACACGCGGCCAGTCGATCGTCAGCCGGTTGTCGGTCCAGTGCAGGTAGCCCTCGCGGTGCAGGAACGCGAACAGGAGCTGGCCGCCGAGCCCGTCGTAGTTGCGTACCCGCGAGCCGGTCACCGGGAAGCGGAAGAGGCGGTCGAAGAGGATCGCGTACTGGACGTGGCGGGCGAAGGCGAAGCCCTCGCGCTCCAGCCGCACCGCCTCGCCGAAGGCGGTGAGGTCGCAGCGAAGCTCCTCCAGCGCGTACATCCAGAAGGGGCTTCGCTGCCGGATCATGAACGGGTCGAAGGGCAGGTCGCCGCGCATGTGCGTGCGGTCGTGCACGAGGTCCCAGAGGATGTAGGCGCTCTCGGAGAGCTCGGGCGAGGCGAGGAGGCACGCCGCATCCGGCGGCAGATTCAGGCGGAGGATCTCGGCGGCCGAGCCGCAGACCCGACGCAGGCGCTCGGCCTCGCGGTCGCAGAAGATGGCGCCGAAGTGGTACTCGGACGGGCGCTCGGCGGTCGAGAACGTCTCCGGGAAGAGGACCGCGCACTCGGAGCCATAACCCTCGGTGTAGTCGACGAACGTGACCGGCAGGTACTTGGCGTTGTCGTAGCGCTCCCGTTCGAGCTCCGCAACCCAGTCCGGCCACGGCACGCGCACGATCAGCGCCTCGAAGCACGTGTCGGGGGAGGCATTCTGCTTGTACATCGGGAACACGCACAGGTGCTCGATCTCGTCACGGCGGTCTCGCTCCGGGCGAAACGCCTCCATCGAGCGGTCGAAGCCGGGCTTGCCGTAGCCGCCGTCGGCCCAGGCGGCGAGGTCGGCGCCGAGCGCTTTTATGTAGTCGCGCTGGTGGGGGAAGCGGGGCTCGAGCTCGCGGGCGGAGGAGGCGATCGCGTCGACCAGGGGGCGAAGCCGAGCGGGGTCGTGGACCGAGGTGTCGATCGAGCCGTCGGGCTGCTGCTTGGTGCGCAGCTCGGCGACGGCGTCGCGAAGGCGCGTCCAGGCCGGGTCGGAGGCGGCCTCCGAGGTTGCTGCCGGGGCGGGCGAGGCGAACGAGGGCTCGGCGGCCCAGTAGACGAGGTTGAGCCAGAGGCGCTCGTGGTCGAGGTCGCCGATGCAGTCGTCGCCGAAGAGGTCGGAGTCGGCGAGGACTGCGACGCGGCCGTTGCCGTGGCGGGCGACGGCCGCGAGCGGGGCACCCGGAAGCGAGGCGGAATCCTGGGCGCGCGCGATCACGCGGGCGCCGTTGGAGGTCGATAGGGCGCCGGCGCGGTAAAAGCAGGCCGCCTCGACGCCGGCGAGCGGGTCGGATCCGGGCTCGCCGGCCAGCGCCGGCTCGAGGGCGGCGAGGATCCAAGACGGGGCGCCGTCGTGGTGGTGTTCGTAGTCCTGGAGCGTTGCGTTCTCGATCTCAACGCCGAACGGGGCGAGGAGCTCGTTCAGGTTGGCGCCGTACTTGTCCTCCTCGGTCTCGCCGAGGACGATCAGGCCGCCGCCGGAGCCCACGAAGGACTCGATCGCCTCGATCTCCTGCGGTGCGAGCAGCGGCGAGGCTCCGTTCACGGTCGCCTCCCACTTCGGGTCGGAGGGGTGGGCGATGACGAGGATCGAGATGCCGGCGAGGGCGTCGGCGGTGAGCGGGCCTTCGGCATGCACGTCGACGTCGAACTCACGGCCGGCGAGCACGGCGGCGGCGCGGGCGAGCGAGGAGTCCTCCGGATGGGCGGGCTGGATCTCCGCGGCCACTTCGCGGCGGATCGTCCAAGCCTCGGAGTGCGATTCGTCGAAGAGGACCCGGGCCGCCTTCGGGGGTGCGGGCGTGGCTGTCGGCGGCGAAGGCATGCATTTCAACGGTAGAGAGCGGCTCGGCGCAGGTCAATGGCGATATGAGCGGGCATGTGCGCAAGAATTCGCCGTATGGACGCTACTGACCGCAGGATTCTTTCGCTGCTGATGGAGGACGGGCGCCGAACCTACGACGACATCGCGCGACAGGTGAAGCTCTCGGCGCCGTCGGTGAAGCGACGGGTGGATCGGCTGCGCGCCTCGGGCGCCCTTCAGGGCTTCACCGCGCTCGTCGACCATGTCGCGCTCGGCTGGAACACGGAGGCATTGGTCGAGCTGTTCTGCCGGCCGGGGACGACGCTGCCGGAGGTGGCGCGGACGCTGCGCGAGCATCCGGAGGTGGTCGAGGCCTGGAGCGTCACCGGGGAGGCCGACGCGATCGCGCGCGTGCGGACATCGGACAACGCGGACCTCGAGCGCCTCATCATCGACCTCCAGCGCGACGGGCTGGTCGAGCGGACTCGTTCGCAGGTCGTGCTCTCGCGGCTCGTGCATCACGGCAGCGAATAGGCCCGCCGGGGCTCGCCACCGTCCCCGAGGCAGCGAGAACGTCAGCCGATCACGCCGGCCGCGGTCGTGCCTCGGCCCAAACCCGAACACCGACTTTCTCCAGGATGATGCGGCCTGGACCATCAGCCTTCGCGGCTACCCGATCACCATCACGCAGGCCCGCGGCGAGAAGCGCCGGCTGCGGCAGCGTAACCCGTCGCTTCTGGTTGATCACCGCCTGCCCGCGCTTGCCGAGGCTTCGCTCGTACTTCGAGGGCTGGAGGCGAGGGTCCGGAGGTGACGGAGACGGCCGACAGTGGGGGAGGTGGGAATCGAACCCACTCAGCAACTTAGGCACCGATTTTACAGACCGGCCCGGCTCTCCTACTCCGGCGCTCCCCCGATCGGGCTCCGATTCTAGGGAGCGATTTTCCACTCCGTACACGACGTCGTCGAGCCGGTCGCAGGACGCGATCTCGAACGGGTCGAACTTCTTCGCGACGCCGCTCCAGCTCTGGTTGCCGCCGTTAGTCGCGATGTGGACGGGATACCGGCGGTACCCAGCGGGGCGAGAGCTCGACGGCGGTGGATGTCTTCACTTGGATGCGCAGCAAGGATCCGCCAGTGTCGGCAACGAGGTCATAGTCAGGACTCGGACCGAACGGGAGCGACACCGTCGCGCCGACCCTCGTCAACCACTCGATGGCTGAGGCCTCACCGATCGCACCCTGGCGGCTGCGGTTGATCAGGCGTGCGGGCACGATCGGAACATATGTTCGCCGGATCGACCTATGGCGCGCAGAATGTGCCGGAACGGTGACATTTGCAGCTCGATCAAACGAAAGCTGGCGCAGCCACCGGATGGCGTGCTGTCGATTGCGGCCGCGATCTTCTGAGGCGCGACCGGCGCGCTCAGGCGAATTCGCGAAGCCGCTGCGCTTCCGGCAGCTGCTTGAGCTTCTTCAGCGTGTTGTTCTCGATCTGGCGGATCCGCTCGCGGGTGACGCCGAATGCGCGCCCCACCTCCTCGAGCGTCAGCGGCTCGTGGCCGCGCAACCCGTAACGGAGCTCGATCACCTGACGCTCGCGCTCCGGCAACGCGTCGAGCGCCTTCTGGATGTCCTCGCGCTGAAGGTTCTCGGTCGCGGTCTCGAACGGCTCCTCGGTCTGATCGTCGGCGACGAAGTCGCCCAGCTCCGATTCCTCCTCGTCCCCCACCGGCTTTTCGAGCGAGATCGGCATCTGCGCGACGCGCAGGATGTCGCGCACCTCACGCACCGTCACCTTGAGCTCCTCCGCAATCTCCGCCGGGTCGGGCTCGCGGCCGAGGCGCTGGACGAGCTGGCGCTCGACGTGCGTGACCCGGTTCAGCTTCTCCACCATGTGCACGGGGATCCGGATCGTTCGCGCCTTGTCGGCAATCGCCCGCGTCACGGCTTGGCGGATCCACCAGGTGGCGTAGGTCGAGAACTTGTAGCCCCGGCGGTAGTCGAACTTCTCGACCGCCCTGATCAACCCCAGCGACCCCTCCTGGATCAGGTCGAGGAAGCCGAGGCCCCGCCCCAGGTAGCCCTTCGCGATCGAGACGACGAGCCGCAGGTTTGCCTCGACCATGTGGCGCTTGGCGGCCATGTCGCCCTTCTCGATCCGCTTTGCGAGCGTGATCTCCTGATCGGCGGTAAGCAGGTTGACGCGACCGATCGAACGCAGGTAGAGGCGCAGCGAGTCGAGGCTCGGCTCGACGGTGAGGTCGAGCTCGGGCTTCTTCGTCTGCCCTTGGCCCTTCGCCTCCTTGTACGCGGTGAGGCCGTCCTCGGCGATCACGTCGACGCCGTGCTCGATCAGGTGCGCGTGCAGCGCCTGGACCTGCTCCTTGGTGACCTCGACCTCCTCGAGCGTCCCGGAGATCTCCTCGAAGGTCAGATAGCCGCGCTCGCGACCGTGGGTGATGAGGCGCTGGAGATCGTCCGATTCCGGCAACGACGACTCGTCGGCCGAGTTGATCGGTTCCCCCCCATTTGCATCCGATGTGCCGGAAGCCTCCTGCTCCAGCAGAACGTCAGCCTTCTGAGCCACTGCCCGTCCTCTCCTCTGCGCTCGGGCGGCGGCAAGTATATGGCCTGCGAACGTCGGCGTGCTCGCAGCGGCGGCCCCGTACCCTTATTGGGCGATGGCGACCACCGAGACCAGCGGCGTCACCGCCCGGATGGGCGACGTCCAGGCCGGCACGCCGAGCACGCAGGTGAGCCTCACCAGGGTCGGCGTGCGCGGCGTCGAGAAGGTGATCCGGATCGACGGCGGCAGGCTCTACTTCGCCGAGCTCGAGTGCTTCGTCGACCTCAACCCGCAGCAGGCGGGCGTTCACATGTCCCGGTTCGAGGAGATCGTCAACGAGGCGATCGACAACGTCGTGCTCGGCGAGACGCTGCGCGCCGAGGAGCTCGCCGCCCACATCGCCGAGCAGATCCGCTCCCGCCAGAACGGCCTGCGCGCGGAGGTATCGATCGCCGCCCGCTACCCCGAGACCGTCCCGACCCCCGCCTCCGGCCTCGAGACCCAGGAGATCTACACGCTGCTCGGCACCGCGGTGGCCTCCGAGCGGGGCACGCGGACCCTCACCGGGGTCGAGGCTCAGGGGATGACCGCGTGCCCGTGCGCCCAGGGCCTGCTCGCCGGTCGCGCGCGCGAGCGCCTGCTCGCCGACGGCTTCAGCGAGGACGAGATCGAGCGCGTCTTCGACGCCGTCCCGGTCGCCACCCACAACCAGCGCGGGATCGGGTCGCTCCACATCGGCCGCTGCGAGAACACCGAGCTCGAGATCGACGCCCGCGATCTGCTCCACATCGTCGAGGACTCGATGAGCTCGGAGATCTACGAGCTGATGAAGCGCTCCGACGAGGCGGCGGTGGTCGAGAAGGCTCACCTCAATCCGCGCTTCGTCGAGGACGTGGTTCGCGAGATGGTCCGCAGGGTGATCGAGGCCTATCCGGCGCTCAACGACGATTGCTTCATCCTCGCCCGCCAAGAGAACCTCGAGACGATCCACCGCCACTCGGTCGTCGCCGAGCGCAGCGGCCTGTTCGGCGAGGTCAACGCCGAGCTCGAGACCGGCGAGCACAACCGCCACCACACCACGACACGCGAATGGCTCGAGGCTCCGTCGGCCTGATCGCGTGCCGCTAGACGGCTAGGCCCGCTCGACGTTCGTCCGCCGCGCCGCCTCCACGTCGAGGCGCTTGCGCACGCCGAGGAAGTAGTCGACGCCCGAGATCACGGTCATCGCCACCGCCAGGTAGAGGAGGACGTCGACCCAGGTGGGCGCCGGGTCGAAGGCGATCAGGGCGAAGATCGCGGCCACCTGGAGCGCCGTCTTCACCTTGCCCAGCCAGCTCGCGGCGATCACCACGCCGCGCTCGGCCGCGAGGCTGCGGAGCCCGGTCACCGCGAGCTCGCGAGCGATGATCACCATCGCCACCCACGCTGCCAGCCGGTCGAGCGAGACGAGCGAGATCAGCGCGGCGATCACCAGCAGCTTGTCCGCAAGCGGGTCCATCAGCTTTCCGAACGTCGTCACCTGCTTGCGGCGGCGCGCGATGTAGCCGTCGAGGCCGTCGCTGAACGCGGCGAGCGCGAAGACGATCGCCGCGATCACGTCGCCGTCCGGCGTCTCCTCGAGCAGCGCCACGACGAGCACCGGCACCGCGAGGATGCGAAGGAGCGTGAGGACGTTGGGGACGTTGACCGGGAACATCCGCAGTCAGTATCACGGCGCCGGCGACATCCCGGCCAGCTCGCGGGCCCGCGCGAAGACGGCGTCGAGCATGTCGCGGGTCAGCTTGCCGGTGAAGGTGTTCTGTTGCGAGGGGTGGTAGGAGCCGAGCAGGACGTAGGGGCCGATCGCCGCCTCGGCGGCGTGGCCGAAGCGTGGCCGCGGCCGGGGCGCGGAATGGCCGTTGGCGGCCAGCACCCGGAGCGCCCCGTCCCACGCGAAGGCGCCGAGCGCGACGATCACCCGCACGTCCTCGAGCAGGGCGAGCTCCTCCACCAGGAACGGCAGACAGTTGTCGCGCTCGACCGGTGTGGGCTTGTTGGCCGGCGGGGCGGAGCGCACGACCGCGGTGAGGTACGCCCCGATCAGCCGCAGGCCATCGTCGGTGCGCTCGTAGGTCGGCTGGTTCGCGAGCCCCGCGCGGTGAAGCGCCCCGTATAGCCACTCGCCCGAGCGATCGCCGGTGAACATGCGCCCGGTGCGGTTGCCGCCATGGGCGGCGGGCGCGAGGCCGACGACCGCGATCCGGGCGGCGGGGTCGCCGAACCCCGGCACGGCTTTCCCCCAGTACGCCTGCCCCCGGTAGCGCCGCGGCGGGTTCGCGGCGGCCTCCCGGCGCCACGCGACCAGCCGCGGGCACAGCTCGCACGCCGCGACCCGATCACGGAGGCGCTTCAGGGCTTCTTGGCGGGTGGGGTCACCAGGCATCGGCCCCGATAGGGTGCCGCGCATGCGATCCCTCTCGCGGCGCGGCTTCCTCGCGGTCGGCGGCTCGGGCGTCGCCGGCGTCGCGCTGGCCGCCTGCGGCACGAGCGTCGAGACCCGCGATTCCGGCCACGACACCGAGCTCCTCGACGCGGCGCTGAGCGCCGAGACGACGGTGCAGGCGACGGCCGCGGCGGCCGCACAGACCCCGACCGAGGCGCAGGCCGAGCACGAGCTGATCGAAGCGATCGCGAGTGCGTCGAAGGCGCGGGCCGAGAAGCTGCGAACCCTGGGAGAGGGCGCATCCGGCGGCCAGGGAAGCTCCGAGGGCGACACGATGGCCGATCTCGCACGCGCCTCGGCCGACGCAATCGCGGCCTACCGCCCGGCGGCGGGCCAGCTCTCGACCGCGGACCTGCGCACCACCGCCATCACCTATCTCGCGCAGAGCGCGGCGGAGCTCGCCGGGATGCGCGGGCTGCTCGGCGAGGATCCCGCGCCGCAGCCGTTCGTCACCGGCGGCGCCGAGAAGCCGTTCGCCGAGCCGACCACCACGACGACGAACACGACCACCACCGAGTCGACCTCGACGCCCACGGGCGGATGAGCGAGGGCGTCGACAACCGCCGCGAGCTGCTGCGCCGCGCGGCGCTCGGCGCCGGAGCGCTCACCGCCACCGGGCTCCTCGGCCCCGCGCTCGCCGCGGCCCAGTCGACCGACGACGACGACCTGCGCGACTACCTGCTCGAGGCCACGGGCCTCGAGCAGGTAGCCGTGCTCGCGTACCAGACCGCGGCCGACGCGAAGGGCATCGAGCCGGTGCTTCGCCGGAGCCTCCAGCGCTTCGGCGCCCAGGAGCAGGCGCACGCCGACGCCTGGCGAAGCGCCCTCGACTCGCTCGGCTTCGACCCGCCGGACCCGCCCGACGACGCCACCGACACCGGAGTCTTCGAGGACGTCGACGGCCTCAGCGACGAGGCCGCAAACGAGCTCACCGGCCTGCTCGACAAGCTCGACGGCCTCACCAAGCCCGAGGCGCTCCTGCGATTCCTCGTGCAGGTCGAGGAGCGCGAGCTCCGCTATTACCTCGACGAGGCGCCCGGACTCGATAGCGAGGACCTCTCGACGACGAGCGCCGAGGTCGCCGGATGCCAGGCCGAGCACCTGGTCGTCCTGAACCAGGCGCTAGGCGACTCGCCGGCCGACGCGGTCAAGGCCGCCTCGAGCGCCGGATGAGCGACGGCCTCGAGCCGCGATCCGCCTCCGCGTCGCGCTCGGAGCTGATCCGCTGGATGGGGATCGAGGACGCGAACCTCGCGGGCCTCGTGCACGGCGGCACCGTGATGAGGATGTGCGACGAGGTCGCCGGGATCGCGGCGATCCGCCACTGCGGCAAGCGGATCGTCACCGCCGGCGTCGACCGGATGACGTTCGTCGACCCGGTGCACGTCGGCGAGCTCCTCTGCTGCTCGGCGACCGTGAACGCCGCCTGGAGGACCTCGATGGAGGTCGGCGTCCGCGTCGAGGCGGAGAACCCGCGTACGGCCGAGCGGCGGCACACCTCGACCGCCTACCTGACGATGGTTGCCCTGGACGAGGACGCGAAGCCGACGCCCGTCCCGCCGCTCGTCGCCGAGTCCGTTGACGAGCAGCGGCGCGAGCGCGAGGCCGAGCTGCGGCGGGCGAACCGGCTCGCCGAGCGCGAGCAGATCCTCGCGCATCGCGGCTAGCCGGTTAGAACGGCGAGCGCTTGCCCGCAAGCGCGTCCGCGATTCGGGGACCGAAGAAGGCGATCGCGACCCACATGTAGGTGGCGACTTCGACGCTCACGAACGCGACCGCAATCGAAATCAAAAATCCACCGGAGATCACGACGCTCGCCCGGCCGGCGAATCGCCGCGCGTACGGTTGCACTTCGGAGCGCACGAGACCATGCCGGAACGCGTAGCGAATTTGGATGCCGAACGCGATGCTGATCGCCGCCATGACGAGCGCGTAGATGACGACCGCGGAGGTGCTACCGGAGTAGTCGCCGAGCAGGTCCGAGGTGAAGGGGACAAGTGCGACGAAGGCGAGGTAGACGAGGTTGAGGGCGATCAGGCGCGAGTCGAAGCGGGCGAGCGAGCCGTAGAAGCGGTGGTGAGACAGCCACAGCGAGCCCAGGACGGCGAAGCTGAGGGCGTACGCGTAGAGGTCGTCTGCACGGTCGCGCAGCGCCTGCCCGAGATCGGAGACATGGGATGGCACCTCGAGCCCGAGGACCAGCAGGGTGATCGCAATCGCGAAGACTCCGTCACTGAAGGCGACGACGCGCGAGAACTCGAGCTCCTGCTCCCTGCGGTCGTGAACCTCGGTTGAGCGCGTGCCGCCCTCGGCCATCGCGCCCATCTACGCGGGCCCGGCCCTCACCCCTGCCTGCGCACGGCCCTTCGCACGCCGCCGCGGATACCCCCTGCGGGTACGATCGACGGGATGGCCGACGTGATCGACAAGATCGGCGACGGGCTCGCGAACGCCGGGCTGATGGCTTATGAGGTCTGGTGGGCCCTGGTGTTGGGGTTCGCGATCTCGGCGATCGTCCAGGCCTGGGTCCCCCGGGAGCGGGTCGAGGGGGCGCTCTCGGGCGCAGGCTTCCGACCCGTCGCGAAGGCGACGGGACTGGGCGCCGTCTCCTCCTCCTGCTCCTATGCGGCGATCGCCATCGCCCGCTCGCTGTTCGCGAAGGGCGCCTCCGCGGCGACCACGCTCGCCTTTCAGTTCGCGTCCACGAACCTCGTCTGGGAACTCGGCCTCGTGCTCTGGCTTTTGATCGGCTGGCAGTTTACGCTCGCGGAGTTCGTCGGCGGGTTCGTCCTGATAGCGCTGATGACCGTGCTCCTGCGGGCCTTCGTCTCGCCGCGCCTCGAGCACGCCGCCCGGGAGCACGCCAGGCACGCGACCAGTGGCCACGAGCACCACGCCGTCTCGAGCGAGCGCCTGCCCCTGCGCAAGCAACTTCGATCCGAGCAGGCCTGGTCCGACGTCGCCCACAACTTCCGCGGCGACTGGATGATGCTCTGGAAGGAGATCACGATCGGCTTCCTGCTCGCCGGGTTCATCGCGCTGCTCGGCGACGACTTCTTCAACTCCCTCTTCGTCTCCGACGCCCCCGGCTTCATCAAGACGATCGAGAACGTGATCGCCGGCCCCGTGATCGCCGTGCTGAGCTTCGTCTGCTCGATCGGTAACGCCCCCCTCGCCGCCGTGCTCTGGTCGGGCGGGATCTCGTTCGCCGGCGTGATCGCGTTCATCTTCGCCGACCTGATCGTGCTCCCGATCATCGCCGCCTACCGCAAGTACTACGGCACGGCGTTCGCGCTCCGGATCACGGCGCTGATGCTCGTCACGATCGTTCTGGCGGCGCTCGTAGTCGACGGCCTCTTCTCCGCGGTCGGCCTGATACCCAGCGAGCGCCCCACGACCGAGGACGTCTTCGGCTCGCTCGAGCTCGACTACAAGCTCGTCCTCAACGCGATCGCGACCGTCGCCTTCGTCGCCCTGATCGGCCTGACCGTGCGGCGCGGTGCCCGCGACCCGGTCTGCGGGATGACGGTCGACCGCTCGACGGCGCTCACCGCGACGGTCGGCGGGCGCACCCACTACTTCTGCTCGGACGCCTGCCGGAGCCGCTTCCTGACCGAGCGTGCCGGGGCCGCCCCGTCTACGCTGGGCGCTCCGGCGGATGTCCACCAACACTGAAGAGCTGAAGAAGCTGGCGATCGTGCCCGCCTACAACGAGGCCGGCATGGTGGGCCGGGTGGTCCGCGACGTCCTGCGCGAGGCCCCCGATTTCGACGTGCTGGTCATCGACGACGGCTCCACCGACTCGACCTCTGCCGAGGCCGAGGCCGAGGGCGCGGTCGTCATCCGCCACCCGTACAACCTGGGAATCGGCGGCGCAGTCCAGTCCGGCTACAAGTACGCGCTCCGCCAGGGCTACGACGTCGCCGTACAGGTCGACGGCGACGGCCAGCACAAGCCGGAGTACCTGCCGGAGCTGCTGCGGGCGCTGCACACCGAGGGCGATGAGGCCGACATGGTCTATGGAAGCCGGTTCCGCGGCGACCCCGGTTACAAGGTGCCGCTCGGCCGCCGGCTCGGGAACCTCGTCTTCTCGGTCGTGCTCTCGGCGCTGACGCGCCAGCGGATCACCGATCCCACCTCCGGCTTCCGGATGACCAACCGACGCGGCATCGAGCTCTTTGCCCGCGACTATCCGCACGACTACCCCGAGGTCGAGGCGCTGCTGATGCTGCACGCACACCACCTGCGGATCCACGAGGTCCAGGTGCGGATGAACGCGCGCGGCTTCGGGCGCAGCTCGATCGACTACCCCCGCAGCGCCTACTACATGGCGAAGGTGCTCCTGGCCCTCTTCGTCGGCCTCTTCCGGCGACGCCCGACGCCAGTCGAGGCGACTGGCGAGGACGAGCCGCGGGTCGAGCCGCCGGCGACCAGCGCCCAAGCGCTCGCGCACGGCGACCGCGCGAGGGGCTGACGCGATGCGGCGGTGGATCGGATCGCTGGCACTGGCCATCGCCCTCGCGCTGCCCGCATCGGCGCTCGCCGAGACACTGCGGGCGACGAGTCACGCGGAGACGGGCCCCGGATCGCTCGGCGAGACGATCCTCGAGGCAGGCCCGGGCGACACGATCGAGCTCGGACGGGGCGAGTACCCGCTGACCGAGGGCGACACGCTGCTCGCACAGGACAACACGATCCGCGGCGCGGGCGACGGCGTCACCTCGGTCCTCCCGACCGGCGGCGGCGAGGCGGTGAGCCCCGCCAACGTCGAGGACGCGACGATTCTCCCGGCGGCCAACGGGGGCGGTGACGGCGGGGCGATCGAGACGAAGACGCAGATCTTCGCCGTGCTCGGGACCCTCGCGATCTTCCTCCTGATCCTCGAGCTCGTCCGCAGGCGCCGGCTGGTGGAGCGCTACGCGCTCCTCTGGATGGCGGCCGGGCTTGCGCTCCTCGTGCTCTCGATCTGGACCGACGGCCTCGACGTGATCGCCGACGGGATGGGCGTCGAGGAGCCCGCGAACGCGATCTTCATCCTCGCCTTCGGGGTAGCGTTCCTGCTGCTCCTCAGCTTCTCGGTCGCCACCTCGCGGCTCTCGGAGGAGACGAAGATCCTCGCCCAGGAGACGGCGCGGCTCGAGCAGGAGCTTCGCGCCGCCCGCGGCGAGGTGCCGAGCCCGAACGGCGGCTCAGCCGCGCGGGTCGCCGAGGAGGCGCAGCACGGCGGCCCAGTACGCGCCGAGGACGACGCGTAGCGCGCGCGAGGTCCCGGCGCCGCCCAGATACCCGGAGTCGAGCCCGGCCGTGAGCCCCGCGGCGAAGTCGCGGGATCGGACCGCACGCGTCGCCTGGACGCGTCGGCGTTCGACCGCGAGCCCCGGCAGCGCGAGCAGCGTCTCAGCCCAGGCGCGGAGCTTCTGCGGCAGCCAGCCGCCGGCGAGCGCCACCGGGACGAGCGCGAGCTCGGTCGCGATCAGCGCCGGCATCAACAGCCCGAGCAGCGGCCCCGGGTAGGTCCGGATCAACGTCGCCCAGCGGTTTCGCTCCAGGTAGCGCCACTTGGCGATTCCCTTATCGAACTCGTAGGTGTGGTCGACGCGGGCCGCCGGCTCGACTCCGAGGCGACCGCCGGCGAGGCGCAGGCGCAGCGAGAGGTCGACGTCCTCGTGGTAGAGGAAGAAGCGCTCCGGCATCGCCCCGGCGCCGAGGTAGCTCTCCCGGGCGATCACGAGACAGGCGCCGGAGACGAACCCGGGCTCCTCGAGCGCGAGCGACTCCGTGGCCGGCAGCTCGGAGATCGCAGTCCCCGCGCCGCCCGCCCAGGCGATGCCAGTGAAGTGAACGACCCCGCCGCGAGTGTTGATCGTCCGCCCGCCGTCGGCGGTGACCAGCGCCTGCCACGCGGTCCAGCCGCGCCCGTCGGCAAGCGGCAGCTCGATCCCGTCTCGCCATCCCGGCTGGGGGACGGCGTCGGGATTGAGCAGGCAGAGGAGCTCGCCGGATGCGGCCTCCGCGCCGCGGTTGCAGCCGGCGGAGAAGCCGAGGTTGGCTCCGATCTCGATGACGAGCGCCCCGGGCGCGAGCTCACGTGCCCGCTCGGCGGAGCCGTCCTCGGACGCGTTGTCGACCACGATCACCTCGTCGCCCTCGCGAAGCTGCGCGATGAGCGCCAGGAGCGTGGCGCCGAGCGCCTCGCTCGAGTCATGGGTCACGATGACGGTCGAGAGCGTCGCCATGGGCGAGACCGTAGTGCGTGCGTCGTACGATGAGGCTCGTTGGAGCCACCGATGAAGCACCTGCTGCGACCCATATTCGACCGCGTGATCATCAAGGAGCTCGAGCCCGACCGCGTCCGCCGCTCCGGGCTCGTCGTCCCTCCCGGCACGCACGAGCCGCCGCCGCAGCACGGGATCGTTCTCGCGATCGGCCCCGGCCTCGACTGGTGGGAGGGCGCCGGGGTCGAGATGCCGGTGAAGCCCGGCGACCACGTCGTCTTCCCGGCCAGCGCCGGCGCCTGGGTCGAGGTCGAGGAGGAGCGGCTACTGATCTGCCGCGTGGGCGAGCTGCTCGGCGTCCTCGAGGAGATCGGCGTCTGCCCCTACTGCGGCGGCGAGGGCCTCGCCGGATCCGACTGCCCCGTGTGCGGAAAGAAGGCGCCGGCTACCTAGAATGGTCGGCGCGCCGGGATAGCTCAGCTGGCCAGAGCACCTCATTCGTAATGAGGGGGTCAGGGGTTCGAATCCCCTTCCCGGCTCTCGTCGCGCCGAGGCGCGCCTAGCCCTCGGCGAGCTTGTAGCCGACCCCGCGCACGGTGAGCACCAGCTCGGGGTCCTGCGGGTCGCGCTCGACCTTCTGGCGCAGGTTCGAGATGTGCACGTCGCAGGCGCGGACGTCGCCCGAGAACTCCGACTGCCAGAGCTCCTCCATGATCTCGAGCCGGCTGAACACCTGCCCGGGCCGCTCCGCGAGCAGCCTCAGGACCTGGAACTCCGAGCGGGTCAGGTTGACGGGCTCGCCGCGGATCGAGACGAGGTGGCGGGCGAGGTCGATCCTCACCGGGCCGGCGTCGATCGTCTTCGCCTCGGTGACGGTGCTCGAGCGGTCGAGCTCGCGGCGCCGGAGCTGGGCCCGCACGCGGCCGAGCAGCTCGCGGACCGAGAAGGGCTTGGTCACGTAGTCGTCGGCACCGACCTCGAGGCCCACCACTTTGTCGACTTCCGAGTCCTTCGCGGTCAGCAGGATGATCGGGATGGGGCTGCGCGCGCGGACGTCGCGGCAGATGTCGAGCCCGGAGCGGCCGGGCATCATGATGTCGAGGATCAGCAGGTCGAAGCCGGGATCCTCGCCGCCGAGCTTCGAGTCGGCGTCCTCGCCGTCGACCGCCAGCGTGACCTCAAAGCCCTCCTGCTTGAGCGCATAGCCGACCGCGTCGCGTACCGAGGGCTCGTCGTCTGCGATGAGGATTCTGTCGGCCATGGATGTGCGGTCGCTCAAGCTACCGGGGTTGTCGCCGGTTGTGCCTCGCGCAGATCGATCCAGAAGGTGCTCCCCCGGCCCTCGACGGAGTCGACGCCGAGCTCCCCTCCCATCACGTCCACCATCCGGCGCGCGATCGAGAGGCCGAGGCCGAACCCCTCCTGCTCGAGCGAGCCGGAGCCACGGTAGAAGCGCTCGAAGATCCGGTCGAGCTCCTCTGGAGCGATGCCGGTGCCGGTGTCCGCGACCTCGATTCGGACCCGGTCGCCCTGCCCGCGGCGGCCGCGAACGGTGACGGTGCCCGGGGCCGGCGTGTTCTTGAACGCGTTCGTGAGCAGCCCCATCAGGACCTGGCGAAGGAGCGCCCGGTCCCCCTGCGCGGCGAGGTCCCCGCCGACCTCGACGTCCACCTCGATCCCCTCCGGAACCGCGACGGCCTCGGTCGCCTCCTCCACCACGAGCGCGACGTCGAGCGCCTCGGAGCCGCCCTCTCCCACAGCTTCCATCCGCGCCAGCGTAAGCAACGACTCGGTCAGCCTGGTGATGCGCTCCGCGTCGTCGCTGAGTCTGACGAGGAAGTGCTCGCGGGCGTCGGGGTCGTCCTTGGCGCCGGCGCGCAGCACCTCGATCGCGCCGGAGATGCCGGCGATCGGGTTGCGAAGCTCGTGCGCCGCGTTGGAGACGAACTCGCGCTCCGCGACCTCGCGCCGCAGCTCCTCGGTGCGGTCGCGGACGACGGCCAGCACCGCCTCCTCGGCGGGCAGCCGGCGGGCGTTCAGCGTGTAGACGCGGTCCCCCACCCGCATCGCGTCGTGCTCCACGACGCTGCGGCGCTGGGCCCGGCGAAGCCACGGGATGAGCGGTTCGATCGCATGGCCCTCGGGCGTGATCAGATCGTGCGCGGACGCGTTCGAGAAGCGCACCTCGCCGTCGGGGCCGACGACCATCACGGCGTCCGTGAGCGCCTCGAGGATCGCGGACAGCCGGTCGCGCTCCTCGCGCAGGGCGCTGAACGTGAGCCGCAGCGCGCCGCGCATGCGCTCGAGCGCACGGCCGAGGTCGGTGATCTCGTCCCGGCCGCCGGTGCCGTCGAGCGGCTCCTCGAGCTCGCCCTCGCTGATCCGCGCCGCCGAGTCGGCGAGCCGCTTGACTCGCGACGTGATCGCGCTCGCGATCAGGAACGAGATCAGGACCGCAACCGCCAGCGCGACCCCGAGCGCGGTGAGGCGGTCGCCGCGGAGCTCCTCGATCGCCTGCTGGACCTCGGGCGATCGCACCGAGCGGCCGAGGATCGCGCCCGCGATGCGGCCGTCGCGGAAGATCGGCACGGCGACGATCGTCGCCCCGCCGGGGATCTCCGCGACGTAGCGGCTTCCGATCAGCGACGAGGAGACGGCGCGACGCCCGCCGGGGACCTCGGCGAGCGCGACCTCGCCGTTCACCTCGGCGGTCTTGAGTCGCCCGCGGGCGTCGAACACCCACGCCGAGTAGCCCTCCTCGGTGATGCCTGCGAGCGTCGCGGCGGCCGCCGTGCGCGGCCGGGAGCCGAGCTCGTCGGCGAGGCTGACGGTGCGGCCGATCGCGATCTGCTCGAGGTCGTCGTCGGCGGCCTGCTCGCCGGTGTCGCTGACGAGCAGGTACGCCAAACCGGCGGTGATCATCGCCACGGCTGCGAAGGCCAGGGCGAGATAGAGGCGGACGCCGAACGGCCGGCGTCGCATCGAGCGCTGCGCAGTCGTGCTCGGCATCCCGCGAATTATCTACTTGTGCAGGAGGAATTCCAGCCGGAACGACAGCGCCTCGAGCGCGAGCGCCTCCGACACGTGGACCTGGAGGCGTCGCCGGGTGTCCATCACGAGCTCACCCGCGCGGCGTGCGCGGCGGGGATCGAGCCCGTCGGCGAGCCGCTCGATCTCATCGAGCCGATCCGCATTCAGGGCGAGGTCGCCCGCCCCGTCGCCCGCCGCCGCAAGGTCGCGCACCCAGGCTGCGAGCAGGGCGAGGCCCAGGTCGAGCGCCTCGTTGCGCGCCCGGCGGGAGGCGCGGCGGGCGCCCTCCTCGGCGTCGCGAGCGCGCCTTCGCGCCGCCTGGCCGGTGCGCTCGGCGGCATCCTCCTCGGCGGCCTCCGCCGCGGCCAGCAGGGCATCGGCGGCGAGCTCTCCGGCGGCGTCGGCGGCCGCGCCGAGCGCGGTCCAGGGCGCCTCGCCGAGCTCCCCGGATCGCAGCGCCTCGACCAGGGTCTCGACCGCGGTCCGGAGCGCCCGCCCCTCCTCGGCGAGCAGGAGCTCCGCCCGTCGCACGTCGCCGCCGGAGAGCCGGGCGACGGCGCGGCGCTCCGGCTCCGGGCCGCCCGTGGGCAGCCGCGCCTCGACTGCGTCCGGCGAGAGCCGCTCGAAGCGCACGAACCTGCATCGCGAGCGCACCGTCTCCAGGAGCGCCTCGGGCTCGGCGCTCACCAGGATCAGGTGCGCGAACGGCGGCGGCTCCTCGAGCGTCTTGAGCAGCGCGTTCTGGCTCTCCTCGGCCATCGCGTCCGCGGCCTCGATCACGAACACCCGCCGCTCGCCCTCGAACGGCCGGTAGACGGAGGCCGCGATCACCCGCTCGCGGACCTCGTCGACGAGGTGCTGGATCCCGGGCGGGCGCAGCCAGACCAGGTCGGGGTGCGGCGACGGGTCGGCGAGCGCGCGCCGCCGGGCGTCGTCGGGATCGGCGACGCCGACCGCGAGGAGCTCGGCGGCGAGCGCTCGCGCCGCGGCCCCCTTGCCCGACCCCGGCGGACCCGCGAGCAAGTAGGCGTGGAACGGTTCGACGGCCGCCGCCGCGAGCGCCACCCGCGCGGAGGGCTGCTCGGCGGTCGTCTCGGCGATCGTCTCAGGGACGTCGACCGCGACGCTCACCGGCGCTCCTCGACGAGGCGCATGATCCGCCCATGGATCTCGTCCGGCGAGCCCTCGGCCTCGATGACGGCGATCCGCTCCGGGTGGCGGCCGGCGAGCTGGTCGTAGGCCTCGGCGACCTGGCGCTGGAACTCGACCCCCTCCGCCTCGAAGCGGTCGTCGATCTCGGTCTGGCGATAGAAGGCTCGTTCGGGGTCGATCCGCAAAAGAACGGTCAGCTCGGGAAGGCAGCTTCCGACGACCAGCGCCGCAAGCTCCTCGACCGCATCGATGCCGAGGCCGCGGGCGACGCCCTGATAGGCGACGGTCGAGTCGATGAACCGGTCACAGACGACGTCGCGCCCGGACTCGAGCGCCGGATGGATTACCTCGTTGACGAGCTGCGCGCGCGCGGCGTTGAACAGGAGCAGCTCCGCTCCCGGCGACAGCTCGAGCGCCGGGTCCTTGATCAGCTCGCGGATCCGTTCGCCGGCGGCGGTCCCGCCCGGCTCGCGAAGTAGCAGGGTGCCCGGTCCGAGCGCCCCGGCGAGGCGGGTGGCCTGCGTCGTCTTGCCGGCGCGGTCGATCCCCTCGAGGGTGATGAACACCGGCGGCCGGCCGGCTAGCGCTTGGTCGAGGAACGAGCCCGCTTGGTGCGCGCGGTGCCAGGCGAGGGCTTCTTGCGCGGTGCGCGGCGCCGGCCGCCGTTGGCGCCGGTCGCGCCCGCGGGCTCGGCCGCGGCGTCGCCCTCGGCCGTCGCCCCGTTGGCGTCGGCGGCGGCCTTCGCGGCCTCGCGCGCGGCCTCGCGCTCGGCGCGCTTCTCGCGCATCTCGACCATCGTCGGGCAGTCATCGTTCAGGCAGAGCTTCCACGGCCTGCCGCGGAAGCCCTTCACGGTCAGCCGCGGACGCTCGCCGCATACCGAGCAGCGCTCCTCGAGGCGCCAGAGCTCATAACCCCGGCCGGGCAGCGGGCCGCTCACCGGGCAGGAGTCGGGCGACTCGGGGTCGTCTCGCTTCCAGCCCTCGCAGCCGTACATCCGCTTGCCGCCCTTGAGCTCGATGATCCGCAGCCGGTTCGGCGAACCGTCCTCGCGCTTTCTGCCCGCGTGCTCGCAGACCTTGCACGGGCCGAGGAACTTGTCCTCGTCCATGCCCGCCCAGATCTGCTTCGCGAAGTCCTCGCGCTTCTCCTCGAGCTCGCTGGTCGTCATGTGGAGCATCTCGCGGCTGATCCGCAGAACCTCGTCCTTCGACGTGTCGCCGGCGGCGATCTCGTCCATGTCGTGCTCGAGCTCCGCGGTCATCTCCGGGGTCGCCATGCGCGGCACGTACTGATGGAAGGCCTTGTACATCGCGATCCCCGTCCCCGAGGGCTCCGGCGGGTTGCTGAACACGTACCCGCGGTCGTAGAGCTTCTGGATGATCTCGGCGCGGGTCGCCTTGGTGCCGAGTCCGCGCTCCTCCATCAGCTCGATCAGCTTGCCCTGGCTGATCCGCGACGGCGGCTGGGTCTCCTTGTCGACCAGCCACGGCTCGCCCTCGATCTCGAGCGTCTGACCCTCCTCGAGTTTCGGGATCTCCTCGTCGGCGGAACGGGCGTAGGTGTAGATCGCCGCGTAGCCGGGGTCGACGACGACCGAGCCGCGCACGAAATACGTCTCCGAGCCCGCCTCGACGTCCGCGCGGGTCGACTCCGTGATCATCGGCGGCGAGAAGGTGGCGAGGAAGCGGCGCACCACGAGCTCGTAGACACGGCGCTTCGGCCCCTCGAGCGCATTTGGGTAGACCGCCTGCGTCGGGTGGATCGGCGGGTGGTCGGTCGTCTCCTTCTTGCCGCGCGTCGCGGTCAGCAGCGACTGATCGAGCAGGCCGTTGGCCGCCGAGAACTCCGGGATCCGGACGAGCGACGTGACGAGCTCGCGGGTGTTGAGGGACCGCGGATAGACCGTGTTGTCCGTCCGCGGGTAGGAGATGAACCCGTCCATGTAAAGGTCCTCGGCGATTCGCATCGCCGCCGCCGGGGTGATCCCGAGGCGGCTCGAGGCGTCCGTCGTGAAGGCGGTGGTGTTGTAGGGGGTGGGCGGCCTGCGCGTGTTCTTGCGCGAGCTCACCTCCTTGACGGTGCCGGGGCTCTTCGTGCCCGCGAGGGTCCTGTCCGCCTCGGCCCTCTCCCAGAACTTGTCCGTGGCGTGGTGCGCCTCGAAGGCCCCGTCGGGATGCGCGAAGTTCGCGTAAAGCTCCCAATAGGCCTTCGGCACGTGCGCCCGGCGCTCGAGCTCGCGCTCGACGATCAGGGCCAGGGTCGGGCTCTGGACGCGGCCGACGGAGAGGAAGTTGGAGCCGAAGCGGCGGCTGGCGAGCGAGACCGCGCGAGTCAGCGTCGCGCCCCAGATCAGGTCGATGTCCTGTCGCGCCGAGCCGGCGTAGGCGAGGTCGTAGGAGAGCTCGTCGAGGTTTGAGAAGGCGCGCTCGATCTCGTCCTTCGTGAGGGCGGAGTAGCGGGCGCGCTTGATCGGCGGGCGCTCGGAGATATCGCGGTCGGCGATGTCGGGCTTCACGTCGAGCACCTGCTGGAGCGCCTCGAGCCCGATCAGCTCACCCTCGCGGTCGTAGTCGGTCGCGATCACGACCGAGTCCGCCTCCTTGGCGAGCTTGCGGACGGCCTTGACGACGTTCTTGTCGGTCGGCTCCGGGACGAGGTCGGCGTCGATCAGCTCGTGGAGGTCGGTCTCCTGCCAGTTCGAGTAGCCGTCCGGGAAGGCAACGCCCATCACGTGGCCCTTGAGGCCGACGGTCATGTGATCGCCGTCGCCGTCCTTCCAGGTGTAGAACGGCACCTTGTAGGTGGCGTCCGCCTTCGCGTCGCCGCCCGAGAGGATGTCGGCGATCTTCTTCGCCGAGTTGTTCTTCTCCGTGATGATCAGCCGCATGAAGGGCGCGAGCGTAGCAGGGGGTTCGGGCCCTTCAGGCCGGATTCGTGCCTGGTGAGGGCGGTCGGAGAAGGCCGGCCGGACGCGCCGATTAACCTGTCCCGCATGCCGGCTCAGTCATACGCGGGCAAGGAATGCGTCTGCCAGTTCCAGCGCGGAATCTGCGATCAGAGCTGTGTTCGCGGGATGCTCGAGACGCCGTTCTACCTCGCCTGCCTGCGGCTCACGGGCCGCAACTGCCTCGTGGTCGGCGGCGGCGAGGTCGGGCTCGAGAAGGTAGAGGGCCTACTCGCCTGCGACGGCCGGGTGACGCTGGTCGCGCCAGAGGCGGTGCCGGAGCTGGCCGAGCTGGCCGCGGAGGGCTCGATCACCTGGGACCGACGCGAGTACCGCGACTCCGACCTCGACGGCAAGTTCCTGGCGATCGCCGCGACCGCGGACACGGACGTCAACATCGCTGTCTACGACGGCGCCGAGCGCCGGACGATGCTGGTCAACGTCGTCGACGTCCCCTCGCTCTGCAACTTCATCCTCCCGGCGATCGTCCGCACCGGACCGCTCGCGATCGCGATCTCGACCGCCGGTGCCTCGCCGGCGCTCGCGAAGCGGATGAAGCGCGAGATCGCGGCGGCGTATGGCGAGCCTTACGCACGCCTCGCCGTGATCCTCAACGACGCCCGCGGCTGGGCGAAGGCGACCCTGCCCACCTACCGGGACCGCAAGGAGTTCTTCGAGGGCATCGTGAACGGCGACCCCGACCCGATCGAGCTCATCCAGGCCGGCCGCGAGCGCGAGCTCCTGGAGCTGATCGAGTCCGCTAAGGACGCCCACGCCGCGACGCTCGCCCCCGGCGGCTGAGCTCCGCGATGGGTCCGCTCGCGATCTACCTCACGATCGCGACCCTCCTGATCGCGCTCTCGATCGCCGTGCGGATCTGGCGCCATACGCCGATGCGCAAGTGCCACCTCTGCGGGGGCATGGTCGAGCTCGGCCGCCGCCGCTGCCCCACCTGCGGCTACGAGTTCATCAACTAGGTCGCCCGGGTAGGGTGGGTCGGCGTGCGACTGAGGCGGCTCGGAGACAGCGACATCGAGGTATCCGAGATCTCGCTGGGCTCCTGGCTCACCTACTCGGGCGGCGTCGAGCGCGAGCACACGGAGGCGTGCACCCGGGCGGCGTTTCAGGCCGGGATCAACTTCTTCGATACTGCGAACGTCTACGGAAGCGGCGTCGCGGAGGAGGCCTGGGGCGAGATCCTCGCCGATTACCCGCGCGACTCCTACGTGTTGGCGACGAAGGTCTACTTCCCGATGTCCCAGGAGGACCGCGGGCTCTCGGCCGGGCAGATCTCCAAGCAACTCGACGCCTCGCTGGAGCGGCTGCGGACCGACTACGTCGACCTCTACCAGTGCCACCGGTTCGACACGGAGACCCCGATCGAGGAGACGATGGGGGCGCTGACGGCCGCGGTCGAGGCGGGGAAGGCGCGCGAGATCGGGTTCAGCGAGTGGACGCCGGAGCAGATCAAGGCCGGTCTCGAGGTGCCAGCAGCCCGCAAGTTCGTTTCCTCGCAGCCGCAGTACAACATGATCTGGCGCGTCCCCGAGGCCGAGGTCTTCGGGCTCTGCGCCGAGAACGGCATCTCGCAGATCGTCTGGTCGCCGCTCGCCCAGGGCGTGCTCACGGGTAAGTACCGGCCCGGCGAGCCGCACCCCGAGGACTCCCGCGCCGCGAGCGATGAGATGAGCGTCTCGATCGGCCCATATATGGACGACAACGTCCTCGAGGCGGTGCAGCGGCTGCACCCGATCGCCGACGAGGCGGGGCTGACGATGGTTGAGATGGCACTGGCCTGGATCCTCCGCCGCGACGAGGTCGCCTCGGCGATCATCGGAGCCTCCCGCCCGGAGCAGGTGCACTCGAACGCCGCGGCGTCCGGGATCGAGCTCTCCAGTGACACGCTCGAGGCAATCGACGAGGCGCTCGAGGGAATCGCTGTCACCGGACAGCGGCTGGCGCCATTCGCGCGCGAGGGCGTCAAGCGCCGCTGAGCGCGAATCCCGCGCGTTAGCGTCGCGTTCGTGGAACCGGACGCGGTCGAGATCAGGGTCCTGGGGTGCCTGCTCGAAAAGCAGCGCACGACGCCCGACGCCTACCCCCTGACGCTCAACGCCCTGCGGCTTGCCTGCAACCAGGCGACGAACCGCGACCCGGTCGTCGACTACGACGAGGCGACGATCCGCACCGGGCTGCGCAGGCTCTCCGACCGGCGCTGGGCGCGGGTGGCGAGCGGCGCGGGCAGCCGCGCGGCGAAGTACCGGCACCTGCTCGATCAGGCGCTTGACCTCGGCGATCCCGAGCTCGCGCTCCTCGCGGTCCTGATGCTGCGCGGGCCGCAGACCCCGGGGGAGCTGAAGCAGCGGACCGAGCGCCTGCACCGGTTCGCCGACGCGAGCGAGCTCCGCGCGACGCTCGACGGGCTGATCGAGCGCGACCTGGTGGCCCGCCTGCCTCGCCGCCCGGGCGAGAAGCAGGAGCGCCACGAGCACCGCCTCGGCGGCCGCGCGCGGGAGGAGGAGGCGCCGCTCGCGCCGCTCACGAGCTCGGTGCCGAAGGGTGCTGCGCCGCCGGAAGAGGGGCCGCTCGCGGAGCGGCTCGAGCGCATGGAGCGCGAGCTTGGCGAGCTGCGCTCGAAGCTCGACGCGTTGCGCCGGGATCTGGGGGCGTAGATTTGTCGGTGATGGGCGACGCAGGGACCGCGGAGCTGATCGGCGAGGGAGCCGCCGCGCTCAACGCGGGGCGCTACGCCGAAGCGCGGGGGCGGTTCGAGCGGGCGCTCGAGATCGAGGAGTCGCCCGAGGCGCTCGCGGGACTTGCCGAAGCCGCGCGCTGGGATCTCGACGCCGAGCTCTGCCAGTCCGCGCGCGAGGCCGCCTACCGCCTCTACCGCGACCGTGGCGACCGGGCGCGGGCCGCGCGCGTCGCGATTCGCATCGCCAACGACGCGCGCTTGATGCGGCCGGACAGCGCGGTCGCCGCGGGCTGGCACGCGCGCGCCCGGACGCTGCTCGAGGGCCTCGACGACGTGCCCGAGCGCGGGTGGCTCGCGCATCAGGAGGGCGAGATCAAGTTCAGTTCCGGCGACGCTGTCGGAGCGCTGGCCGCCGCCGACATCGCGATCGAGATCGGATGCGCCCACCCGGAGGAGGACCTCGAGCACGTCGCGCGCGCGATGCGCGGCCAGGCGATGGTGGCCCTCGGCGACATCGATGGCGGCATGCGTGAGCTCGACGAGGCCGCAGCCGCGGCGATGGCGGGCGAGGTCGCCTCCGTGACGATGTCCGCTGATTTGGTGCTATCTGATCTACGCCTGCGAGCGCGTGCGCGACGTCGAGCGCGCCGACCAGTGGTGCAGGACCGTCCGCGAGCGCGCCGAGGAGATCTCCAACCGCCAGCTCTTCGGGTTCTGCCGCACGCACTACGCGAACGTGCTCACTGTGCGCGGCGCGTGGAGCGACGCCGAGCGCGAGCTCGCCGACGCGACCGCCGACTTCGCCACCGCTGCGCCCGGAGGGATGCCGGAGGCGGAGCTCGCGCTGGCGGAGATCCGCCGTCGCCAGGGCCGCGCGGAGGAGGCGCAGGCAATCTGCCTTCGCCACTCCTCCGATCTCGCCGCGCAGCTATGCCTCGCCGAGCTTGCGTGGGACCGTGGCGACGTCCGGGCCGCAGCCGAGTTCCTGGACCGCCGTCGGCGACGCCTGCCGGAGGCGGTGGTCGCCGCCGACCTGCCCGGCCTCGAGCTCGCCGCCCGAGTGCACGTCGCCGCCGGCGAGCGCGAGGCCGCCCAGCGGAACACCGAGATGCTCGCGGCGCTCGCCTCGACCACGCCCGCACGCGCCGCGGCCGCGTTCGCGAAGGGGATCTCCGCAGATCCGGCCTCCGACGAGGCGCGCCCCGCGCTCGAGGACGCGCTCGACGGTTGGGACGCCTCGGGGATGCCGTTCGAGTCGGCCCGCGCGCGCGTGGCCCTCGCCCGCAACCTCGAGGCGAACGGCCGCTCGCAGGACGCGTCGCGGGAGCTCGAGCGCGCCGCCGAGACGCTCGCGAAACTCGGTTCCGCGCTCGAGCCGGATGCGATCGACCGCCCGCTCGCTCGGGCCAGCGGTGCTGGCGCAGGCGAGCTCAGCGCCCGCGAGGTCGAGGTGCTGCGCTTCATCGCCGACGGGCTCAGCGACGGCGAGATCGCCGAGCGGCTCTTCCTCAGCCCGCACACCGTGCACCGGCACGTCGCCAACATCCGCACCAAGCTGCGCCAGCCGTCCCGCGCGGCCGCGGCGGCGCAGGCCGCACGCGACGGGCTGATCTAGCCCGAGCGCGGACTTTCGGGCGCTCATGGCCCGAACGGGCCATCTCGCGGAAATGACCGCGAAAGGCGAAGTCGCGCGCGGCTTCGGCGACGAGGATCCCCTTCGCAATCCCACTCGAGAGGAGACCACGTTGACCACCACCACCAACGAAGAGACAGCCGTCGCGGCGCTCAAGGACGTCCACCGGGCGACCTGGGCCGCAGGCGATTACCCCGCGATCGCCGAGCACATCGAGGCCGTGCCGCCCACCCACCTACTCGCCACGATCGGCATCGAGCCCGGACAGCGCGTGCTCGACGTCGCCACCGGCAGTGGCAACGTGGCGCTGCGGGCGGCCGCAGCCGGCGCCGAGGTCACGGGGCTCGACCTCGTGCCGGAGCTGCTCGAGGTCGCCGCGCGCCGCGCCGCGGCGCAGGGCGTCGAGATCGACCTCGTAGCGGGCGACGCAGAGGAGCTTCCGTTCGCGGACGAGTCGTTCGACCGGGTGCTCTCGGTGTTCGGCGTCGAGTTCGCGCCGCGGCATCGCCGCACGGCGCAGGAGCTCGCCCGCGTCTGCCGCCCCGGCGGCGCGATCGGCCTCGTCAACTGGACGCCGGAGGGCCTGATCGGCCAGATGTTCGCGATCCTCTCGCGCTACCTGCCGGCGCCGCCGCCGTTCGCCTCGGCGCCGCCGCTCTGGGGCAGCGAGGAGCACGTGAGCGAGCTGTTCGAGGGCACCGGCGTGGAGCTCGAGTTCGAGCGCGGCACGAACCCGTTCGTGTTCGACTCGATCGACGAGTACATGGCGTTCTTCGAGGAGCGCTATGGCCCGACGATCAAGACGCGCGACAAGCTCATCGCCGACGGCACCTGGGAGCGATGCCGGGCCGAGCTGCGCGAGCTCTATGAGTCGCTCAACCGCGCGACGGACGGCAGCGTCTACCTCGAGAGCGAGTACCTGCTCGTCGTCGGCCGCCGCTAGCGGACACCGGCACCCGCCGGGCGCGCGACTGCGTGCGCCCGGCGGGACCGATGCGAGAGGAGGTGCCGCGTCCCTAGTTGAACGCGTACTGCTCGTACTGGTCGAGTTCGCCCGCCACGCCGCGGTCTCCTCGAGTGAGCGGTCCGGCATGCAGGCCGTGAGCACCCCGAGCTTCACGCCGCCACCTCCACCCAGCCGCGAGTACGGGCGGACTCGAGGACCGCCTCGGTGAGGCGCGCGGTGCGCTCGCCGTCGGTGAGCGTCGGCAGCCCGTCGACCGGCTCGCCGGTGCCGATCGCGGCGTAGGTCTCGGCGACGAACGCGTCGAAGCAGTCGTGGTAGCCCTGCGGATGCCCGCCCGGCAGCGTCACGTAGGCCTCGGCCTCGGAGGCGAGCGTCCCGAAGCCGCGGGGCACCGCCTCGGTCCCCGAACGCCGGCCGACCCACAGCGTCTCCGGGCGCTCCTGATCGAAGGCGACCGCCGCGGCGCTCCCGCCGACCTCGAACCAGAGCTGGTTCTTGCGGCCGGCCGAGACCTGGGAGACGACCAGCGTCCCGGTGACGCCGCCATCGGTCTCGAACAGGACGGTCGCCAGGTCCTCCGTCTCGACCGCCCTGCGCTCGCCTCCGTCGCCGGCCGCGCGATCGAATGAGCGTGCGCCGGAACGCGAGCGCTCGGCG
The DNA here is from genome assembly GCA_035296705.1 of Solirubrobacterales bacterium. Classification (GTDB taxonomy): domain Bacteria; phylum Actinomycetota; class Thermoleophilia; order Solirubrobacterales; family 70-9; genus WHSW01. The sequence continues at coordinate 10,993 of DATHAL010000020.1, read as the reverse complement.
TGCGTCACGCGAGTCCGCGCCGTGACCCGGGCGATCCGCTGCCCGGAGACGAACTCGATGAGGTCGCACCAGTGCGAGCCGATGTCGGCGAAGGCACGCGAGGAGCCGCCGAGCCCCGCGTCGACACGCCAGTTGTCGTCGCTCGGCTGGAGCAGCCAGTCCTGGAGGTAGCCGCCGTAGATCAGCTGGAGCTCGCCGAGATTGCCTGAGCGCACCCGGGCGCGCGCCTCGCGGACCGTCGGGTAGTAGCGGTAGGCGAATGGCACCGTCGCGATCCGTCCCGAGGTGCGGCCCGCGGCGGCGAGCCGCGCGGCGCCCTGGGCGTCGAGCGCGATCGGCTTCTCGCACACCAGGTGCTTGCCGGCCTCGAGCGCGTCAAGCGCGAGCGGCAGGTGAAGGTGGTTCGGCGTGCAGATGTGGACGACGTCGATGCCGTCGTCGGCGATCAGCTCCTCGGCGCTCGCGAAGCCCCGCTCAGCTCCGAGCTCGTGGCGCGCCAGTTCCGAGCGCTCGGCGGACGACGCTGCGACGCCCGCGAGCCGCGCCCCGGCGACGCGAACTGAGCGCGCGTGCACGCGGCCAATGAATCCGGCCCCGATCACTCCGGCCCGCAGCGAACGCCTCCCGTCTCAACGGCCATCGACGTCCCCTCCTCCATTGGGCGCGAACCTACCAGCGCGCCCCCGCTCGCGACGCGCCACCTGCGCATCGTGCGCAGCCAGCTCGCCGACCGCGATCTTGTGACCGCCGCCGTCGTGGAGCGCCCGTAGCGCGCAGGCGGCCCAGGCGATGCTGCCCGCGCTAGCTCGCCGGCACCGCGAACAGCGCGATCGCCGCGAAGTGGGCGGCGGCGGCCGCGATCACGAGCACGTGGAAGATCTCGTGGTAGCCGAACACGGCGGGGCGCGGGTTCGGCCGCTGGGCCGCGTAGATGATCGCGCCGGTCGCATAGAGCGCGCCGCCGCCGGCGATCAGGATCCCTGCGACGACGCCGGCCTCGACGACGATCGCCGGGAAGCCGATCGCGCCGATCATCCCGACCGCGATGTAGACGATCGCCGCCACCCACTTCGGGTGATCGACCCAGGCGAGCTCGACGATCGTCCCGGCCGCCGCCCCCGCCCACACCGCGATCAGAAGCGCGGTGGACAGCGGCGGCTCGAGCACCAGCAGCGCGAACGGCGTCACCGTGCCGGCGATCAGAAAGAAGATCATCGTGTGGTCGAGGCGCCGCATCCACAGCCGCGCGCTCGGTCGCTTCCAGTCATGCACGTGGTAGAGCGCGCTCACCCCGAAGAGCGCCGAGAGGCTGACCGCGTAGATCGCGACCGCGAGCCGCGCCTCGCCGCCCTTGGCGATCACGATCAGCCCGGCGCCGAGGATCAGGGAGACATAGAAAGCGTACTCGTGGGAGACCCCGCGGAGCCGGGGCTTCACCTTCGCGAATTGCTCCGCGGCGGCCGCCCGCGCGTCGGCGACCCGGTCGGCGGTCGCGTCGCGCACCTCGGCCATGCGGTCGACGGCGGCGTCGCGGGCATCCGACATCCGCTCCACGGCGGCGTCGCGGGCATCCGACACACGCTCGACCGCCGCGTCGCGGGCCTCGTTGAAGCGATCGCGCGGGGACATCGACCGAAAGCGTAGACGAGCCGAAGTTACCCGGCTGCGCACGCTGCATCTAGCGCCAGGCCGATGGAGGAGAACGCCATCAGTAGTAGAATCAGGGGTTGTGGATTGTCCCCTTTGTCAGCAGCCGACGCGGGTCCTCGAGAGCCGCCGCGCCGACGCGGGTGCCGCGACGCGCCGGCGCCGCGTATGTCCGGCCTGCGGCCACCGGTTCACGACCTTCGAGCGCCGCGAGCGTCCGGCGCTCGCGGTCCGCAAGCGCGACGGAAAGCGCCAGCGCTTCGATCGCACGAAGCTCCGCGCCGCGCTCCTTCGCTCGACTCACAAGCGGCAGGTGAGCGCCGACGACGTGGAGGCGCTCGTCGAGCGTGTAACGGTGGCGATCGAGGTGGCCGGCGGGGAGCTGCCGGCGGAGCGGATCGGCGAGCTTTGCCTCGAGGGGCTCGCGGAACTCGACCGCGGCGCCTACCTCCAGTTCCTCGGCACGCTGCCGGCGCCGGCCGCGGACGGACTGAACCCGGAAATTGCGCAGGGCGCTTCGGCCGGTTCCGTCCGGCCCGCGCGCGACAGTTCATCGTTACCGGCTCAGACGGGCTGAGGGCAACGAAAGTCTTGAAGAAAGGGAGCTAGAGGATGCCGGAAATCGCTGCAAATTCTGCAAATGTGAAGCAGGGCGGCCTGGTCGTCACGCGGCGGCACACGACCCCCGGAGTGCATCCGTTCGACGAGGTCGAGTGGGAGCTTCGCGATGCGGTGATCGGCGATCCGGAGAGCCCGGCCTTCGAGCAGCGCGGGGTCGAGTTCCCAAAGTCCTGGTCGCAGAACTCGACCAACATCGTCGCCCAGAAGTACTTCCGCGGCCGCATCGGCTCGCCCGAGCGGGAGCACTCCGTGAAGCAGATGATCTCGCGGGTCGCGGGGACGATCGCCGGCTGGGGCCGCGATGGCGGCTACTTCGCCTCCGAGGACGACGCCGACGCCTTCGAGGCTGAGCTCGCTCACATCCTCCTTCACCAGAAGGCCGCCTTCAACAGCCCGGTCTGGTTCAACGTCGGCTTCGAGGAGCACCCGCAGTGCTCCGCCTGCTTCATCCTGAGCGTCGAGGACACGATCGAGTCGATCCTCGACTGGAACACCAAGGAGGGGATGATCTTCCGCGGCGGCTCCGGCTCCGGGATCAACCTCTCGAACATCCGCGGTTCCGTCGAGCACCTCTCGAAGGGTGGGCTCGCCTCCGGCCCGGTGAGCTTCATGCGCGGGGCCGACGCCTGGGCGGGCACGATCAAGTCGGGCGGCAAGACTCGCCGCGCCGCCAAGATGGTCGTCCTCGACGTCGACCACCCCGACATCGAGGACTTCATCTGGTGCAAGGCGCGCGAGGAGGAGAAGGCCGCGGCGCTTCGCGACGCAGGCTTCGACATGCGGCTCGACTCCGACTCCTTCCACTCGATCCAGTATCAGAACGCCAACAACTCCGTCCGGGTGAGCGACGAGTTCATGCAGGCCGTTGCCGACGACGCCGACTGGGATCTCGTTGCGCGCACGAGCGGAGAACCGACCAAGACGCTGCCGGCGCGCGAGCTCCTGCACCAGATCGCCGACGCCGCCTGGCGCTGCGCCGACCCGGGCGTTCAGTACGACACGATCATCAACCGCTGGCACACGTCCCCGAACTCGGGGCGCATCAACGCCTCCAACCCCTGCTCGGAGTACATGCACGTCGACGACTCGGCATGCAACCTCGCCTCGCTCAACCTGATGAAGTTCCGCCGCGCCGACGGCAGCTTCGACACCGAGGAGTTCGAGCATGCGGTCGACATCGTCTTCCTCGCGCAGGAGATCATCGTCGGGCCGTCGAGCTACCCGACCGAGGGGATCGGCCGCAACGCCCGCGCCTTCCGCCAGCTCGGCCTCGGCTACGCGAACCTCGGCGCGCTGCTGATGTCCGACGGCATGCCCTACGACTCCGACGAGGGTCGCAATGTCGCCGCCGCGATCACCGCGCTGATGACCGGCCGCGGCTATCGCAAGTCGGCCGAGATCGCCGCTGCGGTCGGCCCGTACGACGAGTATTCGAAGAACCGCGAGCCGCACAACGAAGTCATGCGGATGCACCGCGAGGCCGCTTATGCGATCGCCCCCGAGGGGATCAAGGGCGAGCTGCTCGAGGCCTCACGGCGCTCCTGGGACGAGGCGGTCGGACTCGGCGAGGAGCACGGCTACCGCAACGCGCAGGCGACTGTGCTCGCGCCCACCGGCACGATCTCCTTCCTCATGGACTGCGACACGACCGGCATCGAGCCGGACTTCTCGCTCGTCAAGTTCAAGGAGCTGGTCGGCGGCGGCCAGATGACGATCGTCAACCGGACCGTCCCGATGGCGCTCACCACGCTCGGCTACTCCGACTCCGAGATCGAGCAGATCGAGGCCCACATCAACGACAAGGGCACGATCATCGGCGCCCCGGCCCTGAAGGAGGAGCACCTGCCCGTGTTCGACGTCGCCGTCGGCGAGCGGGCGATCTCGCACGCCGGCCACATCAAGATGATGGCCGCGGTCCAGCCGTTCCTCTCCGGCGCGATCTCGAAGACCGTCAACCTGCCGGAGACGGCGACGGTCGACGACATCGCCGACGCCTACACGATGGGCTGGGAGCTCGGCCTCAAGGCGCTCGCGATCTACCGCGACGGCTCGAAGACGGCGCAGGCGCTCCGTACGGACGCCGCCGACAAGGCCGACTCCTCCACGGAGGCCGAGACCGCCCCGGTCGCGGCGAAGCCCGAGCGGCGGCGGATGCCGCGCGAGCGCCAATCGATCACCCACAAGTTCTCGATCGCCGGCCACGAGGGCTACATCACGGCCGGCAAGTACGAGGACGGCACGGTCGGCGAGATCTTCCTCACCGACATCGGCAAGGAGGGCTCGACCCTCCGCGGGATGATGAACGCATTCGCGACGGCGATCTCGCTCGGCCTCCAGTACGGCGTGCCGCTCGAGGTCTTCGTGAAGAAGTTCAGCTACATGCGCTTCGACCCGGAGGGGATCACCACGAACCCCGAGATCCCGTTCGCGAAGTCGATGCCCGACTACATCATGCGCTGGCTTGCGAGCCGGTTCATCGAGGACGTCGACGAGCTCGAGGACCTCGGCATCCTCACGCCGGAGGTGAGGGCGCGCAAGGAGGCCCAGCAGGCGCTCTTCAACGCCGATACGGCGGCGTCGACCAACGGCGGCAACGGACACGGCAACGGCGGTTCCGCGGAGCCTGAAGCTGCCGGACCGACGCCGGCGCAGCCCGCGGCCGCTGCGCTCACCGACACGCCGCCGGTCGTCCCGGCCCGTCTCGCCGGCGCCGACCTCGGCCCCGCCTGCGAGCAGTGCGGCGGGATGATGCAGCGCACCGGCTCGTGCTACACGTGCTCCAGCTGCGGCAACAACACCGGCTGCGGCTGACGGGCTGAGCCTGGGCGAGGCTGTGTCCTCGCCGGCTCGCGTGCGCAGCACGCCGCGCCGGCTGCGTCCTTGCCTCGCGGACGCTCAGCCTCGTCAGTGCGAGACAATCGATTCGTCGCCGCGCCGTCGGGTACGCATGGTGCGACGTGGAAGTGACGATCATTGGCGCGGGCAACATGGGCGCGCGGGATCGGGGGCCGTGTCGTCGCCGGTGGACACGACCTGGTGGTGATCGACCATGACCCCGACGACGCGCGGCGGCTCGCCGAGGAGCTCGACGGGGCGGGCGACGGGAGCGCGCGGGGCGGCGGCGCCGACGAGGCCGTGCGCGGCGACGTCGTCGTACTCGCCGTCTACTACGACGCGGCGAGGCAGGCCGTCGAGGAGCGCGGTGAGCAGCTCGAGGGCAAGGTGGTTGTCGACATCACCAACCCGGTCGACGCAGAGACGTTCGACGGGCTGGTGACCCCGGCGGACAGCTCCGCGGCGGAGGAGCTGGCGAAGCTCGCGCCGGACGGCGCGCGGGTGGTGAAGGCGTTCAACACCACGTTCGCCGCGACGCTCGCGAAAGGCGAGGTCGCCGGCCAGCAGCTCGACGTCTTCATCGCCGGCGACGACTCCGAGGCGAAGCAGGCAGTCGCGGAGCTGGTCAGCTCCGGCGGCCTGAACCCGATCGACGCCGGCTCGCTGCGACGTGCCCGCGAGCTCGAGCGGCTCGGGTTCCTCCACATGGCAGTCCAGGAAACGCTCGGGACGAACTTCGCGAGCGCCGTCAAGATCGTCAACTAGTTCCCGTCGTCCGGGCGTCAGGCCGCTTGGCTCGCGCAACCCCGTTGCTTGACGAGCCCGATCAGGGGGAAGTTCAGTGGCCCGGAGCCGTCGTTCCAAGCCCGGCGTCCAGCGGAGATCAGCCCTCGAGCTCCGGCGGGAAGCGGGTCACGTCGAGGAAGCTCCGCGACCGGACGATCGGCAGCTTGTCGTTGGCGCTCGCGCCGCCGAACGGGTCGGCACTGACGGCGACCAGGTTGAGGTAGAGCGGTTGACCGGGATCCGCGGTCAGCCGCAGGACCCCGAACTTCCGGGTCGTCTGCGGCCCCTCGGCCGGCAGGCAGTTGAAGCCCGTGGTCTTCGAGAGGTTGCCCTTCCAGGACGAGACGGCGCCCGCGACTCCTCCGCCGGGTTCGGGCTGGTCGTCGGCGTCGGCAAGGAACAGCCTGCTCGAGATCCGAGCGGCGTAGCCGAGCGTGGAAGCGTCGGTGGTCAGCTGCGCCGTGACGAACAGCTGCTCACCCTGCCGCAGGCCCGCGAGCCGATGAGAGAACACGACCGTGTCCCGCTTGGCAACCGGGATGCCGTTCACGCGGCAGGTGGAATCGCGGGCCGGCTTCTGTAAGCGCTGCGTGCCGGGACGCAGGCGGACGACCCTGATCCCGGCCATGTCCTGCCCGACGACCGGCGTCTGCTCGTTCTGGCCGACGAGCAGCAGGTCGCCCTGCTTCGCGCGGGGATGATCAGCACCGAGGACGAGGTTGACGTGATGGTCTCCACCCCAGGGCAGGCCCGCCGCCGGAACCGTGAACGTGCCCTTCGGGAAGACGACCACTCCGTGGTGGCGCAGATGGCTGACCGCCTCGCGCCACGGCGGCGCGAGCGCGATCGCCTTGCCCGCGCGCTGCTCGGTTTGGCGATCATCCGCCGCAAGGAGCAGGCGCGCCTCAACCTTCGGGGCATACGAGTACGGCTTGCCGATCAGTCCGGGATGGTGAGCGTCCTCGGCGTCGGTGGTCACCTCCAGCTCCGCGAACACCAGGAGCCGGTCGCCAGGGGCGAGGTCGGGGAGCGGGGAGTCGGTCCGCGTCGCGGACCCGAACGACATCGCCACGCGCCGCTGGCGCCCGCGCTGCTTCGTGATCGGGATCGTCTCGCACAGCTCGGCGTCGTTTCCGGTCGAGCCGACCCGAACCTTCCTGATCGCCGGCATCGCCCGATCCTAGGACCTATCGACGCGGCCCGGGCGCGATCTCCTCGACGAGCGACCGCACGCGACCCTCGATGTCGTCGCGGATCCGGCGGACCGTGTCCAGGTCCTTGCCATCCGGGTCTTCGAGCTCCCAGTCCTCATAGCGCTTGCCCGGGTAAAGCGGGCAGGCGTCGCCGCAACCCATCGTGATGACGACGTCGGCCGCGCGCACGGAATCGTCGGTGAGTGGCTTCGGCCGCTCACGCGAGAGGTCGATCCCGACCTCCGCCATCGCCTCGATCACGGCGGGGTTCAGGGCGGTGGCCGGCTCGGAGCCGGCGCTCAGGACGCGCACGCGGCCGCCGGCGAGAGCATCGAGGAAGCCGGCCGCCATCTGGCTGCGCCCGGCGTTGTGGACGCAGACGAAGAGGACCTCGGGCTGTTCCATCTCCTCGAAGGCTACGGGCGAGGTTCGCGGCTCTGGTACGCAGTCGCTGAGCGCCGGCGGGATTCGTAGGATCCGGCTCCGGTGAAACCCGACGACGAGAACGTGGCCGGAGCTCCCGTCGAGCCCGAGCCCGACGAGCCAACGCCCTGGTCGGAGCTCGACCGCCGAGTGAAGCTGGCGCTGATCGGCCTCGCGGCGCTCGCTGCGGGGCTCGGAATCGCCCTCGCAGTGATCGTCGCCGAACCGCCGACCGAGAAGGTGTTCGTCACCCGCAACTCGACCACGACCACGACCTCCACCGCGGTCCCGACCACGACGGTGACGACGATCACCCGCCCGACCACGACCACCTCGACCGAGACGACCGAGACCGTCACCGAGACGACCACCCAGGTCGAGACCTCGACCGTCACCGAGACGTCGACGGTCGAGACGCCGCCGGGGGGTTAGAGCGGCCCCGGACAGAAATCCGCGCGTGGAGCCGGGAGCGTAGGTGCGAGAGTCGCTCTCCGCCGCCGAGGCCCGGCGACTGGCGCTCGGGTCCCAGGGATTCGCGGACCCGCATCCCACGCGACCGCCGAACGGCTGGGATCTCCGGCGGGTGCTGAAGCGGGTGGCGCTGATCCAGATCGACTCCGTGAACGTGCTTGCCCGCGCCCACTACCTGCCGGCCTTCAGCCGGCTCGGCCCCTACGACACCGACCTCCTCGACCGCCTCTCCCAGCGCGCGCCGCGGCGTCTGTTCGAGTACTGGGGCCACGAGGCGTCGCTGCTGCCCGTCGAGCTATATCCACTGCTGCGCTGGCGCATGGAGCGTGCTCACCGCGACGCGTGGGGCGGCATGCAGCGCGTCCAGCGCGACCGGCCGGAGCTCGTCACCGCCGTCCTCGAGCAGGTCGCGGAGCGCGGCCCGATCGCCGCCTCCGAGCTCGCGGAGGAGCGGCCGCGACGAAGCGGCCCGTGGTGGGACTGGTCCGACACGAAGCGGGCGCTCGAGTTCCTGTTCTGGAGCGGCCAGGTCACCTGCGCGCGCCGCCGGCGCTTCGAGCGCCTCTATGACCTGCCGGAGCGCGTCCTCCCGCGGGCTGTGCTGGAGGCGCCGGCGCCGGAACCGGCCGACGCCCAGCGCGATCTGGTGCGCATCGCCGCCCGCTCCCTCGGCGTCGCGGGTGAGCGGGACCTGCGCGACTACTTCCGCCTGCCGACGCCCGAGGCGAAGGCCCGGGTCGCGGAGCTCGTGGAGGCCGGAGAGCTCCTTCCGGTCGAGGTCGAGGGCTGGGGCCGCACCCCCGGCTACCTCGCCGCCGGCGCCCGGATCCCACGCCGGGTCGAGGCGCGAGCGCTGATCGGCCCGTTCGACCCGCTGATCTGGGAGCGAAGCCGGATCGCGCGCCTGTTCGTGTTCGAGTTCAGGCTCGAGATCTACGTCCCGGCCCCGAAGCGCCGCCACGGCTACTACGTGCTCCCGTTCCTGCTCGGCGACCGGCTCGTCGGCCGCGTCGACCTGAAGAGCGACCGCGCGGCCGGCGTCCTGCGGGCGATCGCCGTTCACCTCGAGCCGGGTGCGCCAGCGGATACCCCGGACGCGCTCGCGGTGGAGCTAGCCTCGATGGCGAGATGGCTGGAGCTGGATCGCCATGAACTCGCCTGAAGGCCTGACCGCGCTCGTCACCGGCTCCACCGACGGGCTCGGGCGCTCGGTCGCCACCGAGCTCGCCGGCCGGGGGCTCACGGTGCTCGTCCACGGGCGGGATCCGGAGCGCGGCGCGCGCACCATCGAGGAGATCCGAAAGCAGACGGGAAACGACCGGGTTCGCCTCCACCTCGCGAACCTCGCCTCGCTTGCCGAGGTCCGAGACCTCGCCGATGCGGTCGCGGAGTCGGCGCCGCGCCTGGACGTGCTCGTCAACAACGCCGGCATCGGCACGGGGCTGCCGGAGGGCCGCGAGCGCCAGGAGAGCCTCGACGGGATCGAGCTGCGGTTCGCTGTCAACTACCTGGCCGGGTTCCTGCTCACCGAGCGGCTGCTCGAGGTGCTTCGCGCGAGCGCGCCCGCGCGTGTGGTCAACGTCTCCTCGCTGGGCCAGGCGCCCATCGACTTCGACGATCCGATGCTCGAGCACTCCTACGACGGCGTCCAGGCGTACTGCCAGTCGAAGCTCGCCCAGGTGATGCACGCGATCGACCTCTCGGAGCGTGTCGATCCCGCCGAGCTGACCGCTAACAGCCTTCATCCGGCGACCTACATGCCTACAAAGATCGTGCTCTCCGAGCGTGGTCAGGCGCTCGAGAGCCTCGAGCTCGGCACGAGCGCCGTCCTCCGACTCGCGATCGACCCGGAGCTCGAGGGCGTAAGCGGCCGGTTCTTCGATCGCCTGGAGGAGGGCGCGGCCGACCCGCAGGCCTATGACGCCGACGCCCGCGGGCGGCTTCGGAACCTGAGCGAGGAGCTCGCCGGGCGCTGAGCTAGCCCGCCGGATGGGGAGCGAACCTCCACGCGGTATCCTTACTTCACAAAGTAAAGGAACTTCACATCGCGAAGCGAGGCCCGAATGCAGCTCCTCCTCATACCCCTCGACGACAGCATCCTCTTTCCCGGCATGACCGCAACGGTCGCGGCGGACGTGGGCGACGCGAAGCGCGTGCTGGTCCTCCCGCGTCCCGACGGCGAGTATGGGCGGATCGGCACCGTCGCCGAGGTGGTCGAGACCGGCCGGCTGCCGGGCGGGCTCAGCGCCGCGACGCTCACCGGCCTGCACCGCGGGCTCGCCGGAGCCGCCTCCCCGGGCCCCGGCGGCGAGCTCGTGATCGACGTCGAGGAGCTTCACGACGGCAACCCGGACTCAGAGCGGGTCCGCGAGCTCGAGCGCGAGTATCGCGCGGTCGTCGAGGAGATCCTGGACCTGCGCGGCGATGACGGGCGGATCGCCGCGTTCATGCGCTCGATCTCCGAGCCGGGCGCGCTCGCCGACACCACCGGCTACAGCCCGGACGTCTCGCTCGCCGACAAGCAGCGGCTGCTCGAGACGGTCGACGTGAGCCAGCGCCTCGAGCTCGCGGTGGGGCTCCAGCGCGAGCGGCTCGCCGAACTGCAGGTCCGGCGGCGCATTCGCGACGACGTCGAGGAGGGCGCCCAGGCCCAGCAGCGCGAGTACTTCCTGCGCAAGCAGATGGAGTCGATACGCAAGGAGCTCGGCGAGGACGACGCCTCGGTGATCGACGAGTACGAGACGAAGATCGCCGACTCGGCAATGCCCGAGGCCGTGCGCGAGCAGGCGCAGCGCGAGCTCGCGAGGCTCGAGCGCATGGGAGAGGCGAGCGGCGAAGCGTCGATGATCCGGACCTACCTCGACTGGCTCCTCGCCGTGCCGTGGGGGGAGCGCTCCGACGAACGCCTCGACCCGGTGACGGCGCGGGAGGTGCTGGACGCGGACCACGCGGGCCTCGAGGACGTCAAGGACCGGATCACCGAGTACATCGCGGTGCGCAAGCTGCGACGCGATCGC
>DATHAL010000019.1:0-12754 GCA_035296705.1 Solirubrobacterales bacterium | reverse complement strand
GCCGCTTGCGCGCAGCGCCTCGATCGCCTCGAACTCGTAGTTCTGGTCGAAGAGCGCCAGCGCGAGCTCGTTCTCGCCCCCCCACGCGACCATCTCCTCGGCCGGGATGCGGTAGTGCGACGCCTCGGTGATTCCGGGCTGGTCCCAGACGCCGGTTCGGTCGACGAACGACGGCCTGATGTTCTTGGCCCGCGTCGGGCGCGCGAGCACGAAGGTCTCGTGGCCGAGCGAGTCCAGCGCGGAACGAAGCTGGCGTGCGACCACCCCTTGCCCGCGGTTGAACCAGTAGGCGCAGATCCCGATCCGCATCGGGCGGGAGCGTAGATGGGCCGTACTTGTGGGCGTGCCCTCTAGGCGGCCTCGGCGGTGGCGAGCGCCTCTACGCCCTCGAAGCGGAGCTCGCCGTCGGCGGCGTCGACCCGCACCGCGTCCCCCTCGCTGAACTCGCCCTCGAGCAGCTTCAGCGCCAGCTTGTCGACGAGTTGGCGCTGGATCACACGCTTCAGCGGTCGCGCGCCGTAGGTGGGGTCGTAGCCCAGGTTTCCGAGCAGCGTCCGCGCGTCGTCGGTGAGCTCGATCTCGATCCCGCGCTCAGAGACCCGGCGAGCGAGCAGCTCCACCTGGAGGTCGACGATGCGCCCGATTTCCTCGCGGCTCAGGCGGTGGAAGATCACGGTGTCGTCGATGCGGTTCAGGAACTCGGGCTTGAACGTCGCCGCGAGCACCTCCTCGATCCTCTCGCGGAGCGCCTCGTCGACGATCGCGCCCGTGATCCGGTCCGAGCCGACATTCGAGGTCATGATCAGGATCGAGTTCGTGAAGTCGACGGTGCGGCCCTGGCCATCGGTGAGCCGGCCGTCGTCCATGATCTGGAGCAGGACGTTGAACACGTCCGGGTGCGCCTTCTCGATCTCGTCGAGCAGGATGACCGCGTACGGCCGGCGGCGGATCGCCTCGGTGAGCTGACCGCCCTCCTCGTAGCCGACATAGCCGGGCGGGGCGCCGATCAGGCGTGCGACCGTGTGCTTCTCCATGTACTCGGACATGTCGATCCGGACGATTGCCTGCTCGGAGTCGAACATGAACTCCGCGAGCGCCCGGGCGAGCTCCGTCTTGCCGACCCCGGTCGGGCCGAGGAAGAGGAAGCTCCCGATCGGCCGGTTCGGATCGGAGAGGCCGGCGCGCGAGCGCCGCAGCGCGTTGGACACGGCCTCGACGGCCTCGCCCTGCCCGATCACGCGCTCGTGCAGGCGCGCCTCCATGTGGACGAGCTTCTCGACCTCGCCCTCCATGAGGCGCGAGACCGGGATCCCGGTCCAGCGGGCGACCACCTGCGCGACGTCCTCCTCGGTCACCTCCTCCGTGAGCAGCGAGCCGCCGTCCGCGTGCAGCTCGCGCAGCCGCGCGTCCTGCTCGGCGAGCACCCGCTCGAGCTCCGGGATGTCGCTGTACTGAAGCTTCGCGGCGCGCTCGAGGTCGTTCTCGCGCTCCGCGCGGTCGAGCTCCGAGCGCGCCTCGTCGAGCTGCGCCTTCGCGGCGCGGCTCGCCTCGATCGCGTCCTTCTCGGAATGCCAGCGCGCCTTCATCTCGCTCGCGGTCTCGTTCAGGTCTGCGAGCTCCGCCTCGATCGCCTCGCGTCGCGCCACCGACGCCTCGTCCTTCTCCTTCTTCAGCGCCTCGCGCTCGATCTCGAGCTGCTTGATGCGCCTGTCGACTTCGTCGATCTCGACCGGGGAGGACTCGATCTCCATCTTCAGCCGCGAGGCGGCCTCGTCGATCAGGTCGATCGCCTTGTCGGGGAGGAAACGGTCCGCGATGTATCGCTCCGAGAGCGTCGCCGCGGCGACGATCGCAGGGTCCGAGATCCGCACGCCGTGATGGACCTCGTAGCGCTCCTTGAGCCCGCGAAGGATCGCGATCGTGTCGCCGATGTCCGGCTCGCCGACCAGCACCGGCTGAAAGCGGCGCTCGAGTGCTGCGTCCTTCTCGATGTGCTTGCGGTACTCGTCGAGCGTGGTCGCGCCGACCGCGCGCAGCTCGCCGCGCGCGAGCATCGGCTTCAGCAGGTTCGCGGCATCGACGGCGCCCTCGGCGGCGCCGGCGCCGACGATCGTGTGCAGCTCGTCGATGAACAGGACGATCTGGCCCTCGGCCTCCTTGATCTCGTTCAGCACCGCCTTGAGGCGCTCCTCGAACTCGCCGCGGTACTTGGAGCCCGCGAGCAGCGCGCCGATGTCGAGCGCGATCACGCGCCGGTCGCGAAGCGACTCGGGGACGTCCCCGCCGACGATCCGCTGCGCGAGGCCCTCGACGATCGCGGTCTTGCCGACGCCGGGATCGCCGATCAGGACCGGGTTGTTCTTGGTCCGGCGCGAGAGGACCTGGATCACGCGGCGGATCTCCTCGTCGCGCCCGATCACGGGATCGAGCCTGCCCGCGCGGGCGTCCGCGGTGAGGTTCTGGCCGAACTTCTCGAGCGCCTCGGCCACCTCCTCGGCGTTTGGCGACGTGACCCGCGCCGAGCCCTGCGTCTCCGCCACCGCCTCGGCGAGTGACTCGCGGGAGGGGAGGAGCTCGGCGGTCGGGGTGCCCTTCTCGGCCAGCGCGAGGAGCAGGTGGCCGATCGAGATGTACTCGTCGCCGAGCGCGGCCATCTCCTTCTCGGCGCGCTGAAGCACCCTGATCAGCGCCTGCGAGGGCCGCGGCTCCGGCTCCTCGGTGCCGCTCACCGTCGGAAGCCGGGCGATCGCGGCGCGGGCGCGCTCGGTCAGCGCGGCGACGTCCGCGGAGAGCTTGCGCAGGACGGACGGCGCGAAACCGTCCTCCTGCTCGAGGAGCGCGAGCAAGAGGTGCTGGGGCGCGACCTGGGGGTTGCGGTGCTGGGTCGCCAGGCGCTGTGCCCCGGAGACAGCCTCCTGGGACTTGACGGTGAACCGGTCAGCTTGCATCGCGCACGAGTCTATCAAACGTACCGGAGAAAATCTAAGTCTGCCCGACTAAAGGCCGACCACGGCCGCAAGGGCGTATCGTGGGCGCATGCGGATCGGTGTCGTGATCGTCGCGGTGGCCGCGGTGGCCGCGGTCGGCGCTGTCGCCCTCGCGCTTGCGCCGAGCTCGGAGCGAGAGCTTCGTCACCTGAACTGGTCGATCGCGAATGCCCGGGCAGCGGCGCCCCAGCCACCGCGCCAAAGCCGCGATCGCGATCGGCGGCACCGCAAGGTGCCGACGGCCGCGGCGCTGCGCGATGCCGCCGCGTATGCCGGGAGACGCGACGGGATCGTCGCGTTCGCGGTCCTCAACACGGAGGGCAAGCTGCGCGGGCGAAGGATGGGCCGCCTCTTCCCGGCCGCGAGCACCGTGAAGGCGATGCTCCTCGCGGCCGAGGTGCAGCGGCTCGAGCGCGAGCACCAGCCGCTCGATGAGGAGACCGAGTCGCTGCTGCGATCGATGATCACGTACTCCGACAACGACGCCGCCGACGCGATCTACGCGCGGTTCGGCGACGCCGGAATGTTCCGGATCGCCCGCCAGGCCGGCATGGACCGCTTCACCGAAGCCGGCCACTGGGGCAACGCCCAGATCGACGCCGCCGACCTCGCCCGCCTTCACTGGAGCATGCAGGCACTGGTCGACGGGCCGCACCGCGTCTTCGGGCTCGGCCTGCTCGGCTCGGTGATCGCGGAGCAGAGCTGGGGAATCCCGGAGGCGGCGCGCCCGAAATGGTCCGTCCGGTTCAAGGGCGGTTGGCTTCCGGACCGGGCGCTGGTCCATCAGGGCGCCGAGCTGCGCGCCGACGGCCGGCGGCTCTCGATCGGGGTGCTGACGGACGAGCAGCCCTCGTTCGAGTACGGGACAGAGACCGTGCGCGGCGTCGCCGCGCGGCTCCTCAGCGGCTCTCGCGACCGGGGCTCTCGCCGCGGCGGCGCCTAGCGCGCTCGATCGGGATCGAGACGGAACGCTGTACCCGCTCGCCGTCTCCCTCCTGACCCGGCGGCTTCGGAAGCGCCTGGTCATAGGCGCCGTAGGGAACGATCTCCGCCCGCAGTGAGCGCCGCACGCGCTCGAGCTCCGCGTCCATCTGGCGCTCGAGCTCCGTGGCTCGCTCGCGCATCCTCTTCATCTCACCACGCGCCCGCTCGAGCTCACGCTCGAGGTTGAGCACCGTCTCGACGCCCGCGAGGTTGAGCCCCTCATCCGCCGTCATCTCCTGAATCCGGCGCAGGCGCTCGACGTCCTCGTAGGAGTAGAGGCGCGTGTTCTTGGGCGATCGCTTCGGCGTGATCAGCCCGCGCGCCTCGTACATCCGAAGCGTCTGCGGATGCATCTCGGCGAGCTCGGCGGCCACCGAGATCATGAACACGCCGCGACGGCGGTCGAGGCCGTGCGGGCCGCCCTCGCTGCCCTCGCCGGGACGCCTCTTGTTGCCCGGGCCGACCATCGGGATCACCCAACGTTCGCGGATGCGGCGGACGCCTCGCGCAGCAGCCGCTCGCGCGGATCGTGGGCGTCGATCGACTCGGCGAAGGCCTCCAGGGCCCTGCGCTGCTCGGGGTTGAGGCCCTTGGGCATCTCGATCTCGAGCCTGTAGAGGATGTCGCCGCGGCCGCGACGGCCGGCCTTCGGCGGTCCTTCGCCGCGCAGGCGCTGGACGGTGCCGTGCTGGGTGCCCGCCGGGACGCGGATGCGCTTCGAACCGTTCAGCGTCGGCACCTCGACGGTGGCGCCGCCGATCGCCTCGGCGATCGTGATCGGCAGCCTCACCTCGAGGTTGCCGTCGGCACGCTGCGTGAACACCGGCGAGGGCGCGACCCGCGTGACCACGTAGAGATCGCCAGGGGGCGCGCCGCGAGCTCCGTCCTCGCCCTTGCCCGCGACGCGGATCCGGCTGCCGTCGTGGACCCCGGCCGGGATCCGGACGCGATAGCGCTTGCGCTGCATCGTGAGACCCGAACCGGCGCAGGTCTGGCACGGCTCCTCGATCACCTGGCCCGCGCCGCCGCACTGCGGGCAGGGCTGGCTGATCGAGAAGAACCCCTGGCTCTCGGAGTCGATCCCGCGGCCGTTGCAGCGCGGGCAGACCTTCGGCATCGTCCCCGGCCGGGCGCCGGTGCCGCTGCACGTCTTGCACGTCGACTGCTTGGGCACCGTGACCGGGATCTCGGCGCCGTCCATCGCCTGGCGGAAGCTGAGCTGCACCTCGGTCTCGAGGTCGCGTCCGCGAGCCGCACGCTGGGCGCCGCCACCGCCGCGCCCGAACAGGCTCGAGAAGATGTCGCCGATGTCGCCGAAGCCGGCAGGCCCGCGGCCGGCAGCGCCACCCCCGCGTCCGAAGCCGGCGAACATCCCGCCGGCGTCGTACTGCTTTCGCTTCTCCGCGTCCGACAGCGTGTCGTAGGCCTGCTGGACCTCCTTGAAGCGCTCCTCGGCCTTCGCGTCTTCGGGGTTGCGGTCGGGGTGGTACTCGCGGGCGAGCTTGCGGTACGCCTTCTTGATCTCCTCGGCGGACGCCCCGCGTCCGACCCCGAGCACCTCGTAAAAGTCCCGCGCCATGGCCGGTCGCCTACTCGCTCACGATCACCCGCGCCGGGCGCAGCACCTGGCCGTCGATCCGGTAGCCGCGCTCGAGCGTCTCGACCACGGTCCCGGCGCCGACCCCGTTCTCCGCGGGCTTCGTCGAGATCGCCTCGTGCGCCGCGGGGTCAAAGGGCTCTCCGACCGGGTCGTACGCCTCGACGCCGGCGCGTGCCAGCGTGCTCTGAAGCTCGGAGTGGATCAGCGCGATGCCCCGCAGCAACGAATCGCCGTCCGCGGTCTGCTCGTCCCCGCCGGCCGAGCGCACCGCGCGCTCGAGGTTGTCGATCGCGGGCAGGAGCTCGCGTGCCAGGCTCGCCTTGCCGCGGCGCTCGGCCTCGGAGGCGTCACGGGCCGCGCGTTTCCGGTAGTTCTCGAAGTCGGCCTTGGCGCGCTGCGCGAGCGCCAGGTACTCGTCGCGCTCGCGCCTCACGTCGGAGAGCAGCGCGTTGAGGTCGTCCTGGACGGCCTCCTCCTCGGCAGCCTCGGACGAGGCGGCTTCCGCCGCCTCGCCCTCCTGCTCTGCGGCCGCGGGGCCGGGCTTCGGCTGCTCCGGCTCAGCTGCGCTCGTCATCGACGACCTCCGCATCGACGACCTCGTCCTCGGCCTCCGTGGCTGCGCCGTTGGTGCTCGCGCCGTCGCCGGTCGCGGCCTGCTGCTGCGCCGCCTGCTGGTAGATCTGCTCGGAGACCTTGTGGAAGGCCGCCTGGAGCGCGTCCGTCTTCGCCTTGATCTCGTCGGCGTCGTCGGACTCGAGGACGCCGCGGACCGCCGCGATCGCCGCGTTGATCTCGGCCTTGGTCGGATCGTCGAGCTGCTCGCCCATGTCGGCGACCTGCTTCTCGGCCTGGTACGCCGCGTTCTCGGCGACGTTGCGGGCCTCCGCGAGCTCGCGCTGCTTGCGGTCCTCCTCGGCGTGCGCCTCGGCGTCCTTGATCATCTGCTCGACCTCGGACTCCGCGAGGCCGGAGCCGCCCTTGATCTCGATCTTCTGCTCCTTGCTGGTCCCGAGGTCCTTCGCCGAGACGCTGAGGATGCCGTTCGCGTCGATGTCGAAGGTGACCTCGATCTGCGGCATGCCGCGCGGCGCCGGCGGGATCCCGGTGAGCTGGAACTTGCCCAGTGACTTGTTGTATCCGGCCATCTCGCGCTCGCCCTGGAGCACGTGGATCTCGACCGACGGCTGGTTGTCCTCGGCGGTCGAGAAGATCTCCGACTTCTTCGTCGGGATCGTCGTGTTGCGCTCGATCAGCTTCGTCATCACGCCGCCCTTGGTCTCGATGCCGAGGGTGAGCGGGGTGACGTCGAGCAGCAGCACATCCTTGACGTCGCCGGAGAGCACGCCGGCCTGGATCGCCGCGCCGATCGCCACCACCTCATCGGGGTTGACGCCCTTGTGCGGCTCCTTGCCGGTCAGCTCCTTGACCTTGTCCTGGACCATTGGCATGCGGGTCATGCCGCCGACCAGGACGACGTGGTCGATGTTCGGCGCGGCCGCGTCCGAGATCGCCTGCTTGACGGGCGAGACGACGCGGTCGAGCAGGTCCGAGGTGAGCTCGGCGAGCTTCGCCCGGGTGAGCTTCACCTCGAGGTGCTTGGGCTCGTTGTTGATCGCGGTGATGAACGGGACCGAGATCTGCGTCTCCTGCGTCGTCGAGAGCTCGATCTTCGCCTTCTCGGCCTGCTCGTACAGACGCTGCAGCGAGCGCTTGTCGTTGGAGACGTCGACGCCCTGGTCCTTCTTGAACTCCGCGACCAGCCACTCGACGATCGCCTTGTCCCAGTTGTCGCCACCGAGGTGGTTGTCGCCCGCCGTCGCCTTGACCTCGAACACGCCGTCGCCGATCTCGAGGATCGAGACGTCGAACGTCCCGCCACCGAGGTCGAAGACGAGGATCGTCTGGTCCGACTCCTCCTTGTCGAGGCCGTAGGCGAGTGCCGCAGCGGTCGGCTCGTTGATGATCCGCTTCACCTCGAGGCCGGCGATCTTGCCGGCATCCTTGGTCGCCTGGCGCTGATCGTCGTTGAAGTACGCGGGGACGGTGATCACCGCGGAGTCGACGGTCTCGCCGAGCTTCGCCTCGGCGTCAGCCTTGAGCTTCTGGAGGATCATCGCCGAGATTTCCGGCGGCGAGGACTGCTCGCCACGGACGTCGACGCGGACGTCGCCGTTCGGCCCGGCGACGACCTTGTAGGGCACGATCGTCTCCTCCTCCTTGACCTCCGCCTCCTTGCGGCCCATGAACCGCTTGATCGAGAAGATCGTGTTCTCGGGGTTCATGACCGCCTGGCGCTTCGCGACGGTCCCGACGAGGCGCTCTCCGCCGTCGGTGAACGCCACGACCGAGGGGGTCGTGCGGCCGCCCTCGGCGTTCTCGATGATCTCGGGCTCGGAGCCCTCGAGCACGGCCATCGCCGAGTTCGTGGTCCCGAGGTCGATTCCGATCGTTCTTGCCACTTTCGTCTCCTTCTAAGGCTTCTACCTGCGTATCTAAGAAATCTGAGTCAGAGGCTAGCAGATGTATGCACACGCGCGAATCCGCGGCCGGTGCGGGGACCGGGGACGGGCCGGGCGCGCTAGCCGGTGGTGCAGGAGGGCGGCGGAGCGAGCTTCTGCTCGGAGATGTCGACCGCCGGCCCCTTGCCGATCTGCCCCGCGTACGCGGCGACGAACGCAGCCGCCTCCTGGGCCTCCTCGCCCTGGAGGATGCCCTTCGGCATCCGGCCCTCGACGCCGCAGTTGATGGCCCGCAGCACGCGGGCGTAGTTGCCCTCGAAGCTCTCGGCCGAGTTGGTCCCGCTGGGGACGAGGAGCTGGTCGAGGTTGGGGCCGACGACACCCTGGATCCCGGCCGCGGCGAGGGTGTGGCACTGGCGGCAGTTGTTGGAGACGATCTCCTGCCCCGTGCCGTCCGCGGCGGCCACCTGCACGGTCGCGGCGTCCTCACCGCCCTCCTTGCCGAGCGCGACGAGCGGCAGGACGATCACCGCGATCGCGGCGAGGATCCCGAAGATCACGAACGGGCGCTTGCTCATGCCGGCGGAAACCTACCGGCTCCGGCCGCGGCCCTGCTCCGGCGATACCACGGGCACATGCGGCGCAGCGCGCACGCCTCGCAGCGGGGGCGGGGGCGGCAGATCCGCCGGCCGTGGGTGATCAGGTTGATGTGGAACTCGTAGGCGTCCTCGGGATCGACGACCGCGAGCATCTCGTCGTGCGCGCGCTCGAACGAAGCCTTCGGCCCGAACAGCCCGAGCCTCCCGCCGACCCGGTAGACGTGGGTGTCGACCGGGATCTCGGGTCGGCCGAGGGCGAAGATCATCACGCAGGCGGCCGTCTTCCGTCCCACTCCCGGGAGACCCGTGAGGAACTCCATCGCCTCGTCGCGTTCTGCGTCGGAGACCCAGTCGAGGGTCGGCTCGTCCCCGTCGTGCGGGAGCCGCCTCAGCACCTCCTGGATTCGCGGCGCCTTCGTGTTCGCGAGACCCCCCGGCTTGATCGCCTCCTCAACCACCTCGACGGGGGCGTCGCGCACCTGCTCCCAGGTCGGCAGCGCCTCGCGCAGGCGCTCGTAGGCGACGTCGCGATTGCGGTCGTTCGTGTTCTGGGAGAGGATCGTCCGCACGAGCTCGGCGATGGGGTGACCGTGCGGATGGTTGACCGGGCGGCCGTAGAGCTCGCGCAGCCGGTCCCGGATCGCCCGCACCCGCGCCCGGCGAGGCCGGCGCCACGCCGTCGCGGTGCTGTGCGCGCTCGCCACGGAGCGCAGGATAGGTTGCTCGGCGATGGGAGCGGTCCAGGAGCGCGTCGTCGCGGTCGACCTCGTGATTGGCTTCCTGCGGGATCCGGGGGATAGCCGCACCGGAGTGCGCTAACACCGCCTTTACAATGGCGCGTCGTGCGAGGCGTCGGGGCTGGCATCAATCGTCTCTTCCCAAAGGGGATCCTCGACGCTGGCTTCCAGTTTCTCCTCTTCCTGCTCGCGTACCAGGGCTATCAGGTGGTCCGCGGGATCACCGATTCCGGGGCGATCGCCGCATACACCAACGCCGACGACGTCATGAGCCTCGAGAAGTCGCTCGGCGCGTTCTTCGAGCCCGGCCTGCAGCAGGCGCTGATCGAGCACGCGACCTGGCTCGTGGACATCGCGAACTTCATGTACCTGAACTCCCACTTCGTGATCACGACGGGCTTTTTGGCCTGGCTCTACCTGTTCCGCAACGAGCACTTCTACTTCGTGCGCAACATGTTCCTCGTCGCGATGGGTCTCGCCCTCGTCGGTTACGCGCTGTTCCCGACCGCGCCGCCGCGGCTCTTCCCTAGCGAGGGCTTCACCGACACGATCGCCTCGTTCACCGGCGACGCGCAGGATTCGAAGACGGCGAGCCTCCTACTCAACCAGTACGCGGCGGTGCCGAGCATGCACATCGCCTTCTCGCTCATGGTCGGTGTGAGCGCCTCCGCGCTGACCCAGAACGCGGCGGCGCGAGCGCTCTGGAAGGCGTACCCGGTGGTGGTCTTCTTCGTGATCATCGCGACGGGCAACCACTATTGGTTCGATGCTGCGGCCGGCGCAGCCGTCGCCTGTCTCGCCGTCCTCTCGGCGGCCCAGCTCGCGAGGTTGCGGCCCGATGCCTGGGGCTGGCCGGCGCAGGCCCGCAAGGCGACAGTCTGATCCCACTCGCGCGCGCGAGATAGCGTCTGTTGGTCGTGGAGGGCCGGACCCAACCCAGGACTGCGGCCGAGTGGCGCGGCTACGCGCGCGACCGGCTGATCGAGTCGCGCCTCACTCCGAACGCGATCTCGATCACCGGCTTCGTCCTCAACCTCGCGGCCGCGGGGCTCGTAGTCGCGGAGCTCTTCGTCCTCGGCGGGATCGCGTTCATCGTCGGCTCGGTCATGGACACGCTCGACGGGCGCTACTCGCGGATGTCGGGGAAGGGCACGCTGTTCGGCGCCTTCCTCGACTCCACCCTCGATCGGGTCGAGGAGGGGGTCGTGATCACCGCGGTCGCCTGGTACTTCGCCGACTCCGGCAACGCGATCGCCGCGGCCGCCTGCGTCTTCACGGTGCTCGGCTCGTTGATGGTCTCCTACACCCGGGCGCGGGCGGAGGCCCTCGGGGTGGAGTGCAAGGTCGGAATCGCCACCCGGCCGGTCCGGGTGGTGCTACTTTCCATCGGCCTCGTGTTCGGCGCCGGGGACCTGATCTCGGACGTCGACTTGCTCGCCCCGTCGATCTACGCGATGGCCGTGCTCACCGCTTTCACCGTCGGGCAGCGGGTATGGCATGTTCGAGGTGAACTGAAGGCCCTGGAATCCGCGGAGGCCGACGGGGCCGGCGACGTGTAACCAAACGTCCAAACGCGGGTATTTCGCCACCCACCGCCAGGAAGGATCTTGTTCGCATGAGTGAATCCAACGGTCAGGCGAGCGCCGCCGCCAACGGCCATCGCGTCGACGACGGCAAGGTCCGCGTCGCGATCGTCGGCGTCGGCAACTGCGCCAACGCCTTCATCCAGGGCGTCCAGTACTACAAGGACGCCGATCCGTCCCAGCAGGTCCCGGGCCTCATGCACGTGGACCTCGGCGGCTACCACGTGCGCGACATCGAGTTCGTCGCCGCCTTCGACATCGACGCGGAGAAGGTCGGCAAGGACCTCTCGCAGGCGATCTGGTCGGGTCAGAACGACACGATCAAGTTCGCCGAGGTTTCGCAGCTCGGCGTCAAGGTCGAGCGCGGGATGACCCACGACGGCCTCGGCAAGTACCTGAAGCAGAAGATTACGAAGGCCCCCGGCGAGACCGCCGACATCGTCGGCATCCTGCAGGAGACGAAGGCCGACGTGCTCGTCTGCTACCTGCCGGTCGGCTCCGAGCAGGCGACAAAGTGGTACGTCGAGCAGGCGCTCAAGGCCGGGGTCGGGTTCGTCAACTGCCTGCCGGTGTTCATCGCTCGCGAGCACTACTGGGACGAGCGCTTCCGCGATGCGGGGCTGCCGATCATCGGCGACGACATCAAGTCGCAGGTCGGCGCAACGATCGTCCACCGCCAGCTCGCGCGCCTCTTCCACGACCGCGGCGTGCACCTGGCCCGCACCTCGCAGCTCAACGTGGGCGGCAACATGGACTTCTTCAACATGCTCGAACGCGAGCGCCTCGACTCGAAGAAGGAGTCGAAGACGAACGCGGTCACCTCGATCATGGGCCACGAGCTGCCGCCCGATGACGTCCACGTCGGACCCTCGGACTACGTTCCGTGGCTCACCGACCGCAAGTGGGCGCACATCCGGCTCGAGGGGCAGAGCTTCGGCGACGTTCCGCTCAACGTCGAGCTCAAGCTCGAGGTGTGGGACTCGCCGAACTCGGCCGGCATCGTGATCGACGCGGTGCGGATCGTGAAGCTCGCGCTCAACGACGGCGTCGCCGGCCAGCTCGATGGCCCGTCGAGCTACCTGATGAAGTCGCCGCACAATCAGCGGCCGGATGACAGCGCCCGCGAGATGACCGAGGAGTTCATCGCCGAGCACCGGCGCAAGGAGCCCGGCGAGCGCGCCAAGGAGCTCGCCGAGGAGACGACGAGCGCCTGAGCGGCCGCACGTATCCTGAGGCGGTGCCGTCCGGCGACCGCCTCTCGATCGCGCAGGTGACACCGCACCCGTGGGGGGCGGAGCACGAGGTCAACGAGTTCGCCGCGCGTGTCTCGGCCCAGCTCGCCGAACGCGGTCACCGGGTGGTGATCGCGGCGCCCTCCCAGACGCGCGTCGGCGTCCGCGAGTCGCGGCGGGCGATCGCGGCCGCGGCCGACGCTCCAGGCGCGCTGTTCGACGGCGCCTGGGCGGGAACGCGGGCACTCGGCGACGACGGCCCACCGGTGCTCGCGCTCGGCACGGGCATCCCGCTGCCGCGCGGACCGCGTCCTCGCGCCGCTCACCTGCCGCTCGACGTAAGCCGCTCGCTTGACTCGCTCTTGGGCGGAGTCGAGTTCGACGTCGTCCACGTGCACGATCCGTTCGGCCCGAGCGCCTCGTCGGCGGCGCTCCGCCATTCGCGCTCGCTCAACGTCGGAAGCTTTCACGAGCCCACCGAGCGCATCCTCTCGACGCAGGTGGCGCGCCCGCTGGTGGAGGTCTTCCTCGGCCGCCTCGATGCCCGGACCTCGAGCTGCCGCGCGACCGAGG
>DATHAL010000018.1:0-5025 GCA_035296705.1 Solirubrobacterales bacterium | reverse complement strand
GAGTCGTACTCGACCTCGTGCTCCACGACCGGCTTCGGCACCACGACCTTGGCGGTCTGGGTGAGCGACAGTCCCTGGGTGCGTCGGTAGAGCAGGTAGCCGGTCACGCCGACCCCCATCCACAGGACGCCCGCCACGAGGACGCGCGCGTCGAGCACGGTGACCACCACGAAGGCGATCCCCGTACCCAGAGCACCGAAGATCGCGACCAGCGGCACGTCGCGCCCCGCCACCCTGAGGTTGCCGCGCACCCGGAACGGGCGCTCGTGCCCCGGCTGGGAGAAGCGCAGGCGCACGACCGAGACGTGCGCCATGGTGAAGCCGAGCATGGCGCCGAACGCGTAGATCGTGCCCAGGAAGTCGGCCTGCCCCGGCGCAATCGCCAGGCAGGCGACGAGCGCGAACACCGCGATGGCGATGTACGGCGTGCGGTAGCGGGGGTGGAGCTGGCGCAGTCGCTCGGGTAGCTGGCGGTGCTGGCCCATCGAGTACGTGAGCCGCGACACGCCGATGAGCCCCGCGTTGGTGGCGATGAGCAGGATGGTCGCCGCGAGGATCCCGACGTAGATCTCGGCCGGAGCGGCGAGCCCGGGCGGGAGGTCGAGCCCGCGCACGACGCCCAGGATCGGGTCGTCGGCGAAGCCACCCCGCTCCTTGGACAGCCCGAGCGCGGTCTCGCCGTCCCGCACGGGCAGGGCGGACAGCGCGATGGCCGGGAGGAACGCGTAGATGGCGACGACCGCGATCACCACGCCCCCGATGCCGCGCGGGATCGTCTTCTGGTAGTCGCGGGCCTCCTCGGCCAGGTTCGAGACGGTCTCGATGCCCGTGTAGGCGACCATCCCGACCGGGATCGCGATCAGGAAGTCCGAGACGGTCGGCGCCGTGCCGAGGTCGACCTGGGAGACGAGCATCTCCGGCGACAGCACGAGCACGATCCCCACCACCACCAGGATGAGCTGGGTGAGGAAGTCGGCGACCGCGAGGAAGACGTTGAGGCCCGCCGACTCCTTGACTCCGAAGACGTTGACCGCGGCGAGGATCACCACGATCCCGATGCCGGCGAATATGTCGAGCGGCGAGTGCCCGAGCGGCGCCCAGAACACACCGAGGTAGTGCGGGACGAAGAACGCCGAGATCGAGACCGTGATGATGTAGGTCAGCATCTGGCCCCATGCCGCGAAGAACGACCAGAACTCGTTGAAGGCCCGGCGCGCGAACGAAGATGCGCCCCCGGCCTCGTGAAACATCGTCGTTCCCTCCGCGTAGGTAGCCGCCGTGGCGGCGAAGATGAGCCCGGCGATCACGAACACGACGGGCGTGAGCCCGAGCGCGAGCGCCGCGACGAGCCCGAGCGCGTAGTAGATCGAGCTGCCGACGTTGCCGTAGGCGGTGCTGAACAGCGCGCCCGTACCGAGCACGCGCTCGAGTCCCTGATGCTTGGGTCTACGTTCGGCCACGGGCGCTCGCCGGAGGAAAGCTACCCAGTGGGTGAGCCGACGACGCGGGGGCGACCGGGCGCCCGCGGCGCCAGCGGACCCGCCTCAGACCACGAACGGGATAATCAGGAGCGCCACGATGTTCGCCACCTTGATCATCGGGTTGATCGCCGGGCCGGCGGTGTCCTTGTAGGGGTCGCCGACCGTGTCGCCGGTGACCGAGGCGGCGTGGGCCTCGGATCCCTTGCCGCCGAACTCGCCGTCCTCGATCAGCTTCTTGGCGTTGTCCCACGCGCCGCCGCCCGAGGTCATCGAGATCGCGGCGAAGAAGCCGACGACGATCACGCCGATCAGGAGCCCGCCGAGCGCCCGATAGGAGAGGATGCCGACGACCACCGGCACGACGATCGGGATCAGCGACGGGAGGATCATCTCGCGCTGCGCCGCGCGCGTGACGATCGACACCGAGCGCGCATAGTCCGGCTTCTCCGTGCCCTCCATGATCCCCGGCTTCTCGCGGAACTGTGAGCGCACCTCCTCGACCACGCCGCCGCCGGCGCGTCCCACCGACTCGATGGCGAGCGCGGCGAACAGGTAGACCATCATGCCGCCGACGATGAGCCCGATCAGCACCTCGGGGTTCGAGACGTCGAATCCCGAGAGCCGCTCGCCCGCACGCTGCGCCTCGGTGCGAAGCTCCTCGACGAACGCGGCGAACAGCACGAGCGCGGCGAGTACGGCCGAGCCGATCGCGTATCCCTTGGTTACCGCCTTGGTGGTGTTCCCGACCGCGTCGAGCGGGTCGGTCACGTCGCGCACCGACTGCGGCAGGTCCGCCATCTCGGCGATGCCGCCGGCGTTGTCGGTGATCGGCCCGAAGGCGTCGAGCGCGACGATCAGGCCGGTGAGGGAGAGCTGCGCCATGACGGCCACGCCGATGCCGTAGATCCCTCCGAGCGCGCTCGCCGCGAGGATCCCGGCGGCGAGCAGGATGGCGGGCAGCGCGGTCGCCTGGTAGCCCTGGGCGAGACCCTGGATGATGTTCGTGGCGTGACCGGTCTGGGACGCCGCCGCGGTCGTCTTCACGGGGCGGAAGCGCGTCGACGTGTAGAAGTCGGTGATCACGAACAGCCCTGCCGTGACTCCGATTCCGACGAGCGTGCACAGCCAGAGCTGGATCGCGCTCGGTGCGCCGCCCGCGGCGAGCAGACCGGAGACGTCCTCCTTGAAGCTCACGCCGTCCATGAGCCAGAGCGTGATCGGAAGGAAGGCGGCCGCGGCCAGCACGCCGGAGACGATCAGCCCCTGGTAGAGCGCCCGCTCGACGTTCCCCGCGCGGCTGCGTACCGCGAACGTGCCGATGATCGACGCGAGGATCGACGCACCGCCGATGATCAGCGGATACACCGCGACCCGGGTCGGCTCGGCGAAGGTGAGGACGCCGAGCAGCATGACCCCGACCGCGGTGACCGCGTACGTCTCGAACAGGTCGGCCGCCATGCCGGCGCAGTCGCCGACGTTGTCGCCCACGTTGTCTGCGATGACCGCCGGGTTACGTGGGTCGTCCTCGGGGATGCCCGCCTCGACCTTCCCGACGAGGTCGGCGCCGACATCCGCCGCCTTGGTGAAGATGCCGCCTCCGAGTCGCGCGAACACCGAGATGAGCGAGCCGCCGAAGCCGAGGCCAACGAGCGCCTGGACCGAGTCCAGCTCGTCGAACCCGAGCAGGATCAGCACTCCGTAGTAGCCGGCCACGCCGAGCAGCGCGAGTCCGGCCACGAGCAGCCCGGTGACCGCGCCGCCCTTGAAGGCGACGTCGAGCGCCCCGGAGATGCCGCCACGCGCCCGCTCGGCGACGCGCGCGTTGGCGCGCACCGACACGTTCATGCCGATGAAGCCGGCGCCCGCGGACAGCGCGCCGCCGAGGACGAAGCCGATCGCGATGGGCAGGTCGAGCGCGAGCGCGAGCACGATCGCGAGCACGATCGCGACGCCGGCGATGATCGTGTACTGGCGCGTCAGGTAGGCGCGCGCACCCTCCTGGACCGCCTGCGAGATCGACTGCATCTGCACGTTGCCGGGCGACAGGGCCAGCAGCCAGCGGGTCGTCGCGAGGCCGTAGACCACCGCGGCGCCGGCGCAGACCAGCCCGATGACTACGCCCCAGTTCGTCAAGAATTCGGTCAAGGTTCCTCCGGTTCGGCTCGTTGCGGCGCGCGGCGGGGTGATCGGACGGCGGCCGCGACCCGGAGGCGCGGGGGGCGCGTTCGATCAGGGCCCGACCGCGGGCGCGCCGTCGCGCTGCGACGCGCCCGCGGGCGCCATGCGAGTTCTCAAAGTTGAAGCGCGGGCAGTCTAGCGGCGCGTTCCGAGATCAGGCGCCCGGGGGCGTCCAGATCTTGGAGCGAGCCTTCTCGCCGTCGGGGTCGCCGGCCGGGGGCTGAGCGGGCGCAGGCTCTCCCGGTGGTCGCGACTCCCCCGCGCCCTCCGCGCCCGGCGGCTGCGCGGCGCCGCCCTCGCCGCCGGACGGCCGTGCCCCCGCCCCGGACGACTCCACGCCCTGCGCGAGCTGAGCGTAGGCGACTTGGAGCTGGCTCAGCGCGTCACGGATCGGGGCGACGTCGCCCGACACGAGCGGGAGGAGCGCACGCGTCGCGTCGATCGCCTGGCGCCCCTGCTCGAGGTCCGGCGCGCCGGTGCCCCCCTCGTCGCTCGCGCCCTCGGCCGAGGCGGTCAGTCCGAGCTTGCGCGCACCGAGGTTGACGAGCGTCACCACGGTCTGTACGAGCACGTCCTCCACGCTCAACCGACGCATCTGCTCCTCGACCGCCGCGCGGACCTCCTCGTCGCTCGGCGGGGTGGCGCCGGCGCCGGTCGCGCCCGCGCCGGCTTGCCCGGCGTTCGGCGGCTCCCCGTGTTGTCCCCCAGCCGTCACGTCGTCACCTCCTCGGTCGCGTACGTGCGCTCGGTCAGGTCGACCTCGTACCCGAACGCCTCCTCGATCGTCGCACCTTCCGCGATGGCGCGCTGCTGGCGCCCGGCGGCGTTCTCGTCGGCCAGCGCGGGCTCAAGCCCGAGTGCCGCGCGCGCCGGGGCCGTCCAGGCGAGCAGCCGGTCCGCGATCGCCGCGGCGGGGAACTCCTCGCCGCGGTCGAGGTCGATCATGCGCCCGTCGAGGCCGTAGCGGATCGCGCGCCAGAGGTTCTCCTCGACCATGCGCCCCGGCCGCGGCGCGGCGGGCACGTCGTCGTCCACGTCGAGCGCGGTCTGGGCCACGCACGCGACGATCAGCGCGGCGAGCGCGCTCGACTCGGAGGCGCTCGGTTGCGCGTCGCAGATCCGCACCTCGACCGTCCCGAAGGAGTGGTGCGGCCGCACGCTCCACCACAGCTGGGTCGCCTCGGCGATCGAGCCCGTCCGCCTGAGCCACTCGATGTGAGCGGCGTAGGCCGCGAAGCTTCCGAACGGCTCGGGTATCCCGCAGCGGGGGAAGCTCTTGGTGAAGATCTGCGTGCGCGCCGAGGCGAGGCCCGAATCCTCCCGGTCGAGGAACGGCGAGCTCGCGGAGAGGGCGAGCAGCTCGGGC
>DATHAL010000017.1:0-4107 GCA_035296705.1 Solirubrobacterales bacterium | reverse complement strand
CTCGACCGACGACATCATCGAGATCCTTCGCGAGACGCAGACCGACGTGGTCGTCTCCTACCTGCCCGTCGGCTCCGAGGAGGCGACGAAGTGGTACGTCGAGCAGGTGCTCGAGGCGGGCTGCGCGTTCGTCAACTGCATCCCCGTCTTCATCGCGCGGGAGGAGTACTGGGCGCGGCGCTTCTCGAAGGCGGGACTTCCGATCGTGGGCGACGACATCAAGTCGCAGGTCGGCGCGACGATCGTCCACCGCCAGCTCGCGCGCCTGTTCGAGGACCGCGGCGTGAGGCTGGCCCGCACGTCGCAGCTCAACGTGGGCGGGAACATGGACTTCTACAACATGCTCGAGCGCGAGCGGCTCGAGTCGAAGAAGCTCTCGAAGACCAACGCGGTCACCTCGATCATCGGACACGAGCTGCCCGCGGACGACGTCTACATCGGCCCGTCGGACTACGTTCCGTGGCTCACCGACCGCAAGTGGGCGCACATCCGCCTCGAGGGCGAGTCGTTCGGCGGCGTACCGCTCACGGCCGAGGTGAAGCTCGAGGTATGGGACTCGCCGAACTCGGCGGGGATCGTGATCGACGCCGTGCGCTGCTGCAAGCTCGCGCTCAACCACGGCATCGCCGGCCCGCTCGAGGGCCCGAGCTCCTACTTCATGAAGTCGCCGCCCACCCAGGTGCCCGACGCGGTCGCGCGCGACGACACCGAGCGCTTCATCGCCGAGCGCGGCGGCGCGCCGAAGCTCCCGGGCGATCCGCGGGTCTCGGCGGCGGCCGGGGAGGCTTGAGCCTCGCTGCGGCGGGGAACGCTGACCGATAGCGCGGGCCGCGGCGACGCACTCGCGGCCAGACACCAGATCACGGAGGCGCCGATGACCCTTCGCCGTGCGACCGCCTCGGCCCTGGCGGTCACCACCATCCTCGCCCTGGGCGCATGCGCCAACCAGGGCGAACGGGACTCCGGGGGCACGACCCAGGCCACGTCCGGGGAGGCGATCTTCCGAGAGGCCGGGTGCGGAGGCTGCCACACGCTCGCCGCGGCAGGAGCGAACGGCCAGAACGCGCCGAACCTCGACGAGCGCAAGCCTTCGGCCGCGACCGTCGAGCGTCAGGTGCGCCGGGGCGGGGGCGGCATGCCGGCCTTCGAGGGCCGTTTGTCCGACCAGCAGATCAAGGCCGTCGCCGACTACGTCGCGCGCTCGGCGGGTCGCTGAGCGCCTGATGCGCCGCGGCGGCATCGCGGCGCGCGGCGTGTTACGGTCGCCCGCGTGAGGGAGGCGGCCGAGCGCGCCTACGACTTCGACTGGCTCGTCGTCGGGTCGGGGTTCGGCGGCAGCGTGTCGGCTCTGCGCCTCGCCGAGAAGGGGTACTCGGTCGGGATCCTCGAGTGCGGGCGTCGCTTCGAGGACGACGACTTCGTCAAGACCACCTGGAACCTCTGGCGCTACTACTGGGTGCCGCGGCTCCGGATGAAGGGCATCCTGCGCCTCACCCTCTTCCGCGACATCTTCATCGCGAGCGGGTGCGGGGTCGGGGGCGGGAGCCTCGGCTACGCGAACACGCTCTACCGGCCGGGCTCGGGCTTCTACCGCGATGCGGTGTGGGGGAGGCTCGGCGACTGGGAGGAGGCGCTCCGGCCCCACTTCGACGAGGCGGAGCGCATGCTGGGCGTGACGGAGTACCGCGGCGAGGGCCCGGCCGACGAGCTGCTCAAGGAGCTCGCCAAAGAGCTCGGCGTCGCCGACACCTACCACCGCACGCGCGTCGGCGTCTTCTTCAACGACGACGCGCCGGGAGAGACGGTGCCCGACCCCTACTTCGGGGGTGAGGGACCGCCGCGCGCCGGCTGCATCCGCTGCGGAGCGTGCATGCCGGGGTGCCGCTACAACGCGAAGAACACGCTTATGAAGAACTATCTCTGGTTCGCCGAGCGCAACGGCGTGCGGATCGAGCCCGAGCGGACGGTCACCGACATCCGCCCGCTCGACGGCGATGGCGGGCTCGCCGGCTACGAGGTCGCTAGCGAGCGCTCGGGGCGCTGGGTGGCCAAGGACCCCAAGGTCCACACCGCCCGCGGGGTGGTGGTCGCCGCCGGCGCGATGGGCACGAACCAGCTGCTCCTGAGCGCCAAGCGGCGCGGGTCGCTATCGCGCGTCTCCGACCGCCTCGGCTACCTGGTGCGCACGAACTCGGAGTCGATCCCCGCGGTGACGCTCAGGGACGACAGCCGGGACTTCACGGAGTCGATCGCCATCACCTCGAGCATCCACCCGAGCGAGGACACGCACATCGAGAACGTGACCTACGGCCGCGGCGCCGACTCGATGGCCTTCCTGTGGACATTGCTCGTCGGGGAGGGGTCCCGGCTCACGCGTCCGCTCAGGTTCCTCGCGCGCGCGGTCCGTCACCCGCTGCAGCTCGCGCGCTCGGTGTGGCCGTTCAAGTTCTCGCGCCGCACGGTGATCCTGCTCGTCATGCAGACGATCGACAACTCGATGCGCTTCAAGGGCAAGCGGCGCCTGTTCGGCCCCGGCGTCAAGCTGACCACCGAGCAGGACCCCGAGAGCCCGAACCCGACCTTCATCCCGATCGCCGATTGGACTGCGCGCCGGGCCGCGGAGAAGCTCGGCGGCGTGGCGCAGGTGGGCACGACCGAGGCGCTCCTCAACACGCCGATCACCGCGCACATCCTCGGGGGGGCGGTGATGGGCGAGGACGCCGCGTCCGGGGTGATCGACCACCGCCACCGCGTCTACGGGTACGAGAACCTGCTCGTCTGCGACGGCTCGGCGATCCCCGCCAACCCGGGCGTCAACCCGAGCCTGACGATCACCGCCATGGCCGAGTACGCGATGTCCCACGTGCCCGCGCGCGCCGACGCCGAGGCCGGTCGCGACGAGGAGGCCCTGGCGCCCGCGGGACTCGGAAGGGAGGCGGGAGCGCAGGAGGCGGTCCGTCGTTGACGGCGGCGCCGACCGCACCCGCCCGCGACGAGGTCGCCGAAGCGCGCCCGGACAAGCCGCGGCCCGCTCTCCCCGCCGAGGTCGAGGTGGCGATCGTGGGCGCCGGCTTCGGCGGACTGGGCGCCGCCATCGAGCTCGACCGGGCCGGCTTCCCCGACCTCGCGGTCCTCGAGCGCGGGCCGGAGGTCGGCGGCACGTGGTGGTTCAACGCCTATCCCGGCTGCCAGTGCGACGTGCCGTCGAACCTGTACTCGTACTCGTTCGCGCGCAAGCCCGACTGGTCGAGGTCCTACCCCGAGCAGCCCGAGGTCCTCGACTACCTGCGCGACTGCTCGTATCGCTTCGGGGTCCGGGACCGGCTCCACTTCGACTGCGAGATGCTCGAGGCGAGCTGGGACGAGGAGACCCAGCGCTGGCGCATCGAGACCTCGCGGGGGACGCTCAGCGCGCGGATGCTCGTCTCCGCCCCGGGTCTCCTGAGCGAGCCCAAGATCCCGGACGTGCCGGGGCTCGCGGGGTTCGACGGCGAGATCGTGCACACCGCCCGCTGGCGCGAGTCCGGGGACCTCGCGGGCAAGCGCGTCGCGGTGATCGGAGCCGGGGCGACGGCGGTGCAGCTCGTCCCGCGCCTCCAGCCGGACGCCGAGCGCCTGTACGTCTTCCAGCGAACTCCGCCGTGGGTCCTTCCCCTCTTCGACCGCGCGGTGAGCGACCGCCTGAAGCGGCTGTATCGCGCCGTTCCCGCGCTCCAGGACCTAGCCCGCGGCGCGGTCTACTGCCTGCGCGAGCCGATGGTGATCGCGATGGCGACCGTGCCCAAGCTCGCCAAGCTGTTCGAGGCCGTCTCGTGGGCCCAGCGGCGTGTCCAGGTGTCCGACCCCGAGCTACGCCGCCGGCTCACGCCCGACTACGTCGCCGGCTGCAAGCGCCTGCTCCTCACGAACGCCTGGTATCGCGCGCTCACCCAGCCGAACGTCGAGCTGATCGCCGAGGGCCTCGCCGAGATCCGCGGGCGGACGCTCGTCGGCTCGGATGGGAGCGAGTGTGAGGTCGACGCGATCGTCTTCGCCACCGGCTTCACGCCCACCGATCCGCCGATCGCCCACCAGCTCCGGGGCCCGGAGGGTCGGACCCTCGCCGAG
>DATHAL010000016.1:0-2061 GCA_035296705.1 Solirubrobacterales bacterium | reverse complement strand
GTCGGCCATGAAGACGCTCGCGCCCGAGTTGAGCGCGTTGATGATCATCTTGCGGTCGACAGGACCGGTGATCTCCACGCGGCGGTCCTGGAGGTCTGCGGGTGGCGGGGCGACCCGCCAGTCGCCCTCGCGCACGTCTCGCGTCTCGGTCAGGAAGTCCGGCTTCGTGCCCGCGTCCAGCTCGCGCTGGCGCTCGGCCCGGCGCTCGAGCAGCTCCCGACGCCACGGCCCGAGCTCGCGCTGGAGCAGCTCGACGAATGCGAGCGCGTCGCGGCTGACGATCTCGGCGTCGGCTCGGGCGACGACCTCCGGAGCGGTGGTCACCCCTGCGAAGCGGCCTCGAACTGCGCCTCTTCGGTGGAGCCCTTGAGCGCGAGCGTCGAGCTCTGTCCGCCTGAGACCGCTTCCATCACCGCGTCGAAGTATCCCGCGCCGGCCTCGCGCTGATGGCGCGTGGCGGTGTAGCCGTCTGCCTCGAGCGCGAACTCGCGCTCCTGGAGCTCGACGTACGCCGGCATGCCCTCGGCCGCGTAGCCCTTCGCGAGCTCGAACATCGACTCGTTCAGCGCGTGGAAGCCGGCGAGGGTGATGAACTGGTAGCGGTAGCCGAGGTCGGCGAGCTCGCGCTGGAAGCGCTCGATCTCGGCGTCGCTCAGGTGCTTGCGCCAGTTGAAGCTCGGCGAGCAGTTGTAGGCGAGGTACTTGCCGGGGTACGCGGCGTGGATGGCCTCGGCGAAGCGGCGTGCCTCGTCCATGTCGGGCGTGGCCGTCTCGAACCAGAGCACGTCGGCGTACGGTGCGTACTCCAGCGAGCGGGCGATCGGCGCCTCGAGCCCGGGTCGCACCCGGTAGAAGCCCTCGGGCGTGCGCTCGCCGGTCGTGAACTCGCGGTCGCGGTCGTCGATGTCGCTCGTGAGCAGGCTCGCGCTCAGCGCGTCCGTGCGGGCGACGAGGATCGTCGACACCCCGGAGACGTCCGCGGCGAGCCGAGCAGCCACGAGCGTGCGGATGAACTGGCTCGTCGGAACGAGCACCTTCCCGCCGAGGTGGCCGCACTTCTTCTCGGACGCGAGCTGGTCCTCGAAGTGCACGCCGGCCGCGCCCGCCTCGATGTACGCCTTCATCAGCTCGAACGCGTTGAGGGCGCCGCCGAAGCCGGCCTCGGCGTCGGCGACGATCGGCGCCAGCCAGTAGGTGCCGTTCTTTCCCTCGGCGAAGTCGATCTGGTCGGCGCTCAGGAGCGCGTTGTTGAGCCGCTTGACGAGCGCGGGGCCGCTGTTCGCCGGGTAGAGCGACTGGTCGGGATACGTCTGGCCCGCGACGTTCGCATCGGCCGCGACCTGCCAGCCGGAGAGGTAGATCGCCTTGAGCCCGGCGCGGACCATCTGCACCGCCTGGCCGCCGGTGAGCGCGCCCAGCGCGCCGACGTAGTCCTCCTCGACCAGAAGCTTCCAGAGCCGCTCGGCGCCGAGGCGCGCGATCGTGTGCTCGATCGTGAAGCGGCCGCGAAGCCGCTCGACGTCTACCTCGGAGTAGGGCCGTTCCAAGCCGCTCCAGCGGTCGCCGTTGCCATTCACGTTGCCTCCCTAGTCGGTGTCGTGGTCGCGCTCGCAGAAGTCCGGGCACATGCACTCGGCGAGCTCGGCCGTGGTCGGGGCCTCGGGCTTCACCTCATGCTGTTCGGTTTTCGCGAGCGGCGACGTGCGGTCGAGCACATCGTATACGTCCATACCCATTTTTGGATCCTAGACACGTGCGTTAAACCCGTCAACTGCCCTTACCCGCTCATCTGGGATCCATAATGGCAGCATCTGGATCCGGGACGGCGACCCCGAGCTCGACGAGGCGGCGGATCGCCGGGATCTCGGGCTCACCGCCGAGATCGCGCAGGGCTCGGCCCGGGCCCAGCTTCCCAAGCAGCTCGGCGGCCGCCTCGTCGAGCGGGACGCTCAGCGCGAGCCCGCCGGTGAGTGACGCCTGCGCCGCGACCACCGCACCGGACCGAAGCGCCAGCTCGACTACGTGGTCGTCGGCGGGGCGGAAGCTCGCCTCCAGGAGCGC
>DATHAL010000015.1:0-33251 GCA_035296705.1 Solirubrobacterales bacterium | reverse complement strand
ATTCGCGTTCGTATTCGTCGCCTCCTACGCGGTGTTCTCCCTGATCAAGATGACGATCGGGCTGCGCGTGAGCGCGGACGAAGAGGACGCCGGGCTGGACATCTCCGAGCACGGTATGTATGGCTACCCGGAGGCGTTCATCCCGTCCGAGGAGTATCCGGGCGGGCCGACGCCGGCTCCGCCGGCGTCGGCGCCGGCGCCGGCGGTGAGCGCGATGACCGACCAGCCTTCCGAGGCATAGGAAGGACGATCCAGATGAAGAAGATCGAGGCATTCATCCGCCACGAGGCGTTCGAGCCGATCCGGACGGAGCTGCTCGACAAGGGATTTCCGTCCCTGTCGATCAGCGAGGTCAAGGGGTCCGGCCGCCAGAAGGGCATCGTCGAGACGTACCGCGGCTCGAGCCTGACCGTCAACGTGCGGCCGAAGCTCAAGGTCGAGTGCGTCGTCGAGGACAAGGACAAGCCGATCGTCGTCGAGACGATCCTCAAGCACGCGCGGACCGGGGACGTCGGCGACGGGAAGATCTTCGTGATCCCCGTCGAGGAGGCGATCCGCATCCGCACGGGCGAGGAGGGCGAGGCTGTCCTCCAGGCGCACAGCGACGCGGAGATCCCCGCCTGAGCGGGCGCATGACGTGAGCGAGAGCGCGGTCGGCCCAAGCCGGGTCGGCCCCGCTCGTCGCCGAAGTGGCGACTGACGGGACAGGGGTGGGGAACGTTCCGTCCCATATATGGACGGTTCGTTGCTCACCCCCGGCGGGGCCCAAGCTACGAGGGGATCGACTCGCTCTCGTGGCGAACGCGTTCCGCGCGGATCCGGGCCTCGGCGCGCTCCGTCGCGATCTCCGCCTGGCGCCGCGCCCGCGCCACCTCGCGCTCGGCGGCCGCCAGCTTGGAGGCCGCCTCGGCCTCGGCCTTCTCCCGGGCCGCGACGAGCGCCTCGCGGCGTACCTCGTGGGTCAGCTCGCGCAGGCGCGCGGAGGCCCGCTCCCGGAGCCGCTCGGCGGCCTCGCGCAGCTTTTCCTGAGCCTGGCGCCGCAGCCGCTCGCGCGTGTCGCGAAGCTCGTGCTCGAGCCGTGCCTCGGCCTCGGCGGTGCGGGCGCGCGCCGTCTCGAGCTCGGCGCGAAGGCTGCGTACCTCCTCGAGCGTGGCCTCGACTCTGCGTTCGGCTTCCTCGGCCATCCTCACCCCCTCGGGTGTCGCGGTTACCCCTGGCGCACGAGCCTATCGACCTAGAGCGGCGCCGGCGGCTCCATCCCCCAGCGGCTCATCCCTGCCTCGATGGCATCGATCACGGTCCTCACGACCTTGACCCGCGCATAGCGCTTGGAATCGCCCTCGACGAGCGTCCACGGCGCGTACGGCTGATCGCACCGCGCCAGCATCTCCTCAACCGCGCCGGCGTAGGCGTCGCGCTTCTCGCGATTTCGCCAATCGTCGACCGTGAGCTTCCAGGCCTTGAGCGGGTCGCCCTCGCGGCTGCGGAAGCGCTTCAGCTGTTCGTCGGCGGAGATGTGGAGCCAGAGCTTGACGAGGATCATCCCCTCGTCGGCGAGGGATCGCTCGAACGCGTTGATCTCGTC
The DNA here is from genome assembly GCA_035296705.1 of Solirubrobacterales bacterium. Taxonomy (GTDB): domain Bacteria; phylum Actinomycetota; class Thermoleophilia; order Solirubrobacterales; family 70-9; genus WHSW01. Next base: position 31,666 of record DATHAL010000015.1, on the reverse strand, counting down.
GTAGGCGCGGCGCCATTCCTCCGGCGCGGCGAAGCCCTCGACCCGCTCGACCAGCACGCGCCCGTACCAGGAGCGATCGAAGACCGCCATGCCTCCCCAGCCCGGCAGCTTCGGCCAGAACCGCCAGAGGAAGTGGTGGCGCTTCTCGCCGCGCTCGGCGCCGCGAACTGCGCGACGCGCACGTGGCGCGGGTCGAGCGGCGAGACGAGGCGCTTGATCGCGCCGCCCTTGCCGGAGGCGTCCCAGCCCTCGAAGACGACGCATAGGGGCGGGCCGAGCCGGCCGTCGCCGATCAGGCCGCCCAGCGTCAGCCGAAGCTGCGCGAGCCGAGACCAAGCCCGATCGAGCTCGCGCGCCTCCTCGTCTCGCGACAGCTTCAGCCCCAGGTCGAGGTCGGCCAGCCTGCCCACGCGCCTGATACTCGCGCAATCAGCGAAGCAGCGCGATCGGCACCCGCGGCCCCGGCTTGGGCGGCTCGTCCTCGAGGATCTGGAGCGCGAGCGGAAAGAGCAGCGTGGCCAGCAGAATCATGATGATCCCGATCGCCACCAACCAGCGAGAGCGGGTGAGGTGGCCGAAGATGCCGACGGCGAAGCCGACGCCCATCAGCGCCACGTACGGGCCGATCGACTCCGGGAGCACCGCGCCCGCGCTGAGAGATGCCATCGCGTCATTATTCATTGGCGTGGCCGAGAAGATGGACAACGTCGTTGTCGTGAAGGATGCGCTCGGGAGCGTCGGCTACCTCGCCGACGAGCCGGCCGCGCTCGTCTCCTTCCTCGCGCAGGAGCTCGGCAAGCCCGTGCTGGTCGAGGGGCCGGCGGGCGTCGGCAAGACCGAGCTCGCGAAGGCGCTCTCTCGCGCCTCCGGCCGCTCGCTGATCCGGCTCCAGTGCTACGAGGGTCTCGACGAGGCGAAGGCCCTCTATGAGTGGAACTACCGCAAGCAGCTCCTGCGCATCCAGGCGACCGCGGCAATCGAGGGCGCGCCGGAGAGCGACTCCGCATGGGAGGACATCTTCAGCGAGGACTTCCTGCTCACCCGGCCGCTGCTCGAGGCGATCGCCTCGACGGAGCCGGTGGTGCTGCTGATCGACGAGATCGACAAGACCGACCAGGAGTTCGAGGCGATGCTGCTCGAGGTCCTCTCGGACTTCCAGATCTCGATCCCCGAGCTCGGCGTGATCGAGGCTCGCACGCACCCGATCGTCGTCCTCACCTCGAACAACACGCGCGAGCTCACCGAGGCCCTGAAGCGGCGCTGCGTCTACCTGTGGCTCGACTATCCGGCGATCGAGCGAGAGATGGAGATCGTCCGCCTGCACGCGCCAGAGCTCGACGAGCGGCTCGCGCGGCGCCTGGTCGAGGTGATCCACATGGTTCGCCAGCTCGACCTCAAGAAACCGCCCTCGATCGCCGAGTCGATCGACTGGGCGCGGGCGCTGCTTTTGCTCGGCGCCGACGACATCGACAGCGCCGTCTTCGAGCGGACGATGAGCATCATCGTCAAGCACCGCACCGACATCGACCTGGTCGCGGAACGGATCGGCGTCCAGCTCGGCGGCCGCGCTCCGGGCCTCGAAGCGGCACAGTGAGGCGGAGCGCGCGAGCGCGAAGCCGAGCCCGGCCGCCGTTGAGGCCGCTGCAGTGAGCGCGGAGGTGCTGCCGCCGGGGCTCGCGCCGCGGCTGGTCAGGTTCTGCGACGAGCTCCGCCGTGAGGGCGTCTCGGTCGGCACCGCGGAGATCCTCGACGCGTTCGCGGCGCTCCAAGCGGTTCCGTGGACGGACCGCGACGACTTCCGCGAGGCGCTCGCGGCCACGATCGCGAAGTCCCAGGAGGACCGGCGGGTGTTCGAGCTCCTCTTCGAGCGCTACTTCTTCCGCGCGGCCGAGGCGGAGGCACTCGAGCGCGAGATCCACGAGGACCGGCGCTACGAGGGCGACTCCGAGAGCTTCGACCTCGACCTCGACCAGCTCCGCGACGCGATCCGTCAGGCGATCGCCGACGGCCGGGACGGCGAGATGCGCGATGCCGCCCGGCTCGCGATCGCGGCCTTCGGCAGGCGCGGCGAGGGCTCGGGGGTCGTCGGGGTTGACGTGCAGCGGATCCGCCGCACGCTGGGCCTCCAGGTCAGCGGCCATGACTCCGACGGCGAGGGGCCGCCGCTCGAGCGCGAGCAGATCCAGGCGTTCGAGCGCCACCTGCGCCGCGAGCTCGAGCGCGCGCTGATCGCGCGCACCCAGAAGATGCCGCCCTCGCGGCCGCTCGCGGAGCTTGACCGGGCGCTTCCGACGAGCCCCACGCAGGACCTCGCCGCCGTCCATCGCTCCGTCGCGCAGCTCAAGCGCCGCCTCGCGACCCTCGGCCACGAGCAGAGGGGGCGCAAGCGCGCGGTCACCGTCGACATGCGGAGGACGATGCGCGCCTCGCTCGAGACCGGCGGGGTGCCGCTTCGCCTCCGTTACCGCCCGAAGCGCCCCCGTCGGCCCGAGATCTACGTGCTCTGCGACGTGTCGACGTCGGTCACGTCGGCGAGCGTCTTCTTCCTCTCCGTCCTGCACGCGCTCCACGACTCGTTCCGCAAGCTGCGCAGCTTCGTTTTCATCGAGCGGATCTCGGAGGTGACTGACGTCTTCGAGCGCGAGCGCGACTTCCGCAGGATCTCGGAGCGGATCAGCCGCGAGGGCGGGGTCGCCGATGTCTCCGGCTACACCGACTACGGGCGCGTCTGGCTCGAGTTCTACGAGGAGATCTCGGAGGACCTCGACCCGCGCTCGACCGTGATCGTGCTGGGCGACGCCCGCACCAACGGCCGCGAGCCGCGCGCGGAGGTCTTCGCCCGCGTCGCGGAGCGAGCCGGGCGCACGTTCTGGCTCAACCCGGAGCCGCGCCTCTACTGGAACTACGGAGACTCGGTGATGGCCGCGTACGAGCCCCACTGCACCGCCGCGTTCGAGTGCTGGACCACGAAGCAGCTGGAGAACTTCGTCAACGTCGTCGCCGGCGGGACGCCGGCGGTCGAGTAGCGCCTAGGCGGGGGCTCGGGCGGTCACGGCCCAGGTGGAGGCCGGGGCCACGACCGCGCCGCCGTCGACGACGAAGTCCGAGAGCGCCTCGCGCAGCGACTGGGCGATCCTCGGCCTGATCTCGTCCGCTCGGTGCCCCCAGCCGCGCAGCACCTCGGCCGCGGGACCGAGCGCCATGTTGAAGGCGACCGCGTGCTCGAGGTCATCGCCGATCTTGTACGGGAGGTCCTGGCGAGCGAGCCGGATGTCGACGAAGCCGGCGTGCGTGAGGACGTCGGAGACCGTATCCGCGTTCGCCATCGAGAAGGGGCCCGGGCCACAGCGCGGCGCCTCCGGGTCCTCGGGCTCGTCGAGGTACTCGTCGACCACGAGCTCGGCACGGTGCATGAACTCGTTGTCGAGCTTGCGGCGCCAGACGACGATGTTCAGGGTGCCGCCGGGGACGAGCGCCTCGCGCACGTTGCGAAGCGCGGCGACCGGGTTCGCGAAGAACATCGTGCCCATGCGCGAGAACGCGAAGTCGAACGTCCGGTCGAACTTGGTCGTCTCGACGTCGCGGGTCGCGAAGCTGATGTTCTCGATCCCGGCCTCGGCCGCCTCGCGCGTCGCGGCCTCGATCATCCGATCGGCGACGTCGACGCCGTAAGCCTCGCCCTCCGGCCCGACCAGCTCGGCGAGCCGCAGCGTCGTGTCGCCAAGGCCGCAGCCGATGTCGAGAGCGCGGTCGCCGGGCTGCGGCGACGAGATCGAAAGCGCCGCCTCGCTGTGATCGCGCAGCGCCTCGGCGACCAGGTCGCGGTACTCGATCCAGACCTCGAACAGCGGGCCGTTCCACGCCTCGGTGGCCTCGGTGTTGTCCTCGACGACGCGGATCGTGTCACTCACAGCGCTGTCCAGCCTACATCGGCCTACCGTTCTCGCCATGCGCGTGCGCGAGTCGATCGAGATCGCCCGCCCGCCGGAAGCGGTGTGGTCGTTCGTGTCCGACCCGGCGAACGATCCGCACTGGTGCGACAAGGTGAAGTCGGTCCACGCGGCGGGGGAGCGGCGATGGCTCATCGTCCACAAGCCGGTGCCGCTGCGGCCGGCGATGGAGCTCACGCTCGAGCAGATCGAGCTGCAAGCGCCGGAGCGGCTCGTCCTTCGCGAGGAGGACGAGGCGTCGGTCTTCGACGTCGAATACCGCCTCGTACCGAGCGGCGCCGGCAGCCGCTTTACCCAGACGAGTGAGTTCGAGTGGAAGCGGCTGCCGCGCCCGCTGCACGGCGTCTTCGCCCTGGGGGTGCGCCGCGACGTCCGCGCGCAGCTCGCGGCGCTGAAGCGACATCTGGAGGGGTCCTACGGCTAACCGCACGCGGATCGGGGAGCGAGCCGCATTGAAGCCCGCTCGACCGGCCGCGATGCTGCCGGGCGATGAGCGCTCCGGCAGCCACGATCGACCGCCTCATCGCCGATCTCGATGGCCAGGTGATCACGCCCGATCACCCGGAGTACGACGAGGCGCGCGCCGTGTTCCCCGGCGGCTTCGACCGGCGCCCGGCCGTGATCGTCCGGCCCACCGACGCGACCCAGGTGGCGCAGATCGTCACGGTGACGCGTGACTCCGGCCTCGAGCTCGCGGTCCGCAGCGGCGGCCACAGCGGCGCGGCCCACGGGGTGATCGACGGCGGCGTCGTCCTCGACCTCTCCGAGATGTCACGGCTCGAGATCGATGCCGAGGCGCGCACGGCCTGGGCCGAGACCGGCCTCACCGCCGGTGAGTACACGAAGGCCGTCGGCGCGCACGGCCTCGCCACCGGATTCGGCGATACCGGCTCGGTCGGAATCGGCGGGATCACGCTCGGCGGCGGCGTCGGCTTTCTCAGCCGCCTACACGGCCTGACGATCGACGACCTGCTCGCCGCCGAGGTCGTGACGGCGGACGGAAGCGTGCTCGAGATCGACGCGGAGCGCCACCCGGACCTCTTCTGGGCGATCCGTGGCGGCGGCGGGAACTTCGGCGTTGCGACCAGGTTCCAGTTCAGGCTCCACGAGGTGCCGACCGTGGTCGGCGGGATGCTGATCATGCCCGCTGCGCCCGAGGTCGTGGCCGGGCTGGTGGCCGCAGCCACCGCGGCGCCCGAGAAGCTCTCGGCGATCGTCAACGTGATGCCCGCGCCGCCGATGCCGTTCATTCCGGCCGAGCACCAGGGCCGGCTCGTCGCGATGGTGCTGCCCTGCTACGCGGGCTCCGCCGCGGAGGGGGAGCGGGCGCTGGCGCCGTTCCGGTCGGTTGCCGAGCCGATCGCCGATCTCCTGCGGCCGATGCCCTACGCCGAGATCTACGGTCCGGAGCCCGAGGACTTCCACCCGACCGTCATCATCCGAACGGGGTTTTCGGAGAGCGTCGACGTCGACGCCGCCGAGACGATCGTCGAGCGCCTCACCGCCTCCGACGCGCCGATGCGCGTCGTCCAGATCCGCGCCCTCGGCGGGGCGATCGCGAGGGTGCCGGCGGACGCCACCGCCTACGCGCATCGCGACACGCGGCTGATGGTGAACGTCGCCTCCTTCTACACCGGGCCTGACGACCGGGCGGCGCGCGAGGAGTGGGTTCGTGAGCTGGCGGCGACGCTCCACCAGCCGGACGCCGGCGCCTACGTGAACTTCCTCTCCGACGAGGGGCCCGAGCGGGTCAGGGCCGCGTATCCGGGCGCGACCTGGCAGCGGCTCGCCGAGGTGAAGCGGCGCTATGACCCGGACAACGTGTTCCGGCACAACGAGAACGTCCCCCCGGCATGAGCCTTCGGTTCGCGCGCCGGGAGCCGGTCGGCGCTCCGGCCCCCGCGCACGAGGGCGGCTAGCCCGGGGCGCCCGCTGACGCGGCTTCGGGGATCGCGCCGATGTCCCTCATCAGCGTCAGCGTCTCCCACTGCCCCCACGTCTCGACGAGCTTGCCGTTCTCGTCGAAGCGGTCGATGGAGATCCCGTGAATGGGGCTCCCCTTCTCGTGGGTCGGCTGAAGGCCCATGAACTCGTTCTCGAACGTCCCCGAGCCTGTCCAGCGCATCACGACCTTGTCGTCGGCCGCGAATGCGTCGTCGACTGTGAAGGTCAGGTCCGGGAATGCGTCCCGATACATGGAGATGGAATGCTTCATCTCCGCGAGGCCCTGATCGCCGGTGAGCGGATCGTGGCTGACGCAGTCCTCGGCGCAGACCTCGTCCAGCACCTCGAGTCGTCCGCCTGAGAACGCCTCTTCGATTACTCGACGGGACGCATCGATGTTCGCTTGAGACACCGTGCCTCACCTCCTCCGCGTGGCGGTTTGCCCTCCGACCCTACGCCCGCTGCCCACTCCGAGCAAGGGCGCGCACCAGATAGACTTCGGGGTGAACGAAACCAGGGGGGCTCGCGGGCTAGCGGGCTGAGATTGCGCCTCTGGGACACCCACCCGGCGCCGACCCTTCGAACCTGTGCGGTAATGCGCGCGGAGGGAGCATGCGAAGTGGAACAGAGGCTCCCGTAGAGGAGCCTCGCATATCTTCGGGGACGGAAAGGACGCCGACCTCGGTCGCGGTTCGCGGCCTCGCCCATGCGTTCGGTGAGCTCGCCGTGCTCGCCGATCTCGACTTCGAGGCCGCGCCGGCCGAGGTGCTCGGGTTCGTCGGGCCCTCCGGCTGCGGGAAGTCGACGCTGCTCGAGCTGATCGCCGGCCTCGCCGAGCCTCGCGCGGGCGTCGTCGAGGTCGGGAGCGCAACGAGGCCCGCGGAGCGGCTCGCGCGCTGCGCCTACATGCCCCAGCGCGACCTGCTCCTGCCGTGGCTGCCCGCGATCGACAATGCCTCGCTTGCACCGCGCAACCGCGGCACCCCCCGTGCCCAGGCGCGGGCGCAGGCGGCGCCGCTCTTCGAACGGTTCGGGCTCACCGGGTTCGAGGCCACGCGGGCCGCGCAGCTCTCCGGCGGCATGCGCCAGCGGGTCGCGTTCCTGCGCACCCTGCTCGCCGGCAAGGCGGTGCTGCTCCTCGACGAGCCGTTCGCGGCGCTCGACGCGATCACCCGCGCCGAGATGCAAGAGTGGCTGGCCGGCGCCATCGCCGAGGAGCGCCGGACCACCCTCCTCGTCACGCACGACGTCGAGGAGGCGCTTTATCTGTGCGATCGCGTGCTCGTCCTCTCGGCGCGGCCGGGCCGCGTGATCGCCGAGGTCTCCTCGCCGGCGCCCCGAGCGCTCCCGCGGCTCGACGCGGTCACCTCCACGGGGTTCACGGCCGCCCGCGAGCGCGCGCTCGCGGCGCTCATGGAGGGATCGCGGTGAGGCGCTGGCTCCTCCCCGGGCTCGTCCTCGTTCTCCTGCTCGGCGCCTGGGAGCTTGCCGCGCGCTGGGAGGTGATCGCCGACGCGCTCGGGATCGAGCCATTCCTCGTCCCGGCGCCCAGCGACGTCGGCGATTCCCTCTGGAGCGATCGGCAGCTCCTCCTCGACAACGCCTGGGTCACCGTCCAGGAGGTCCTCGCCGGGTTCGCGATCGCGGCGGTAGCCGGGTTCGGGTTTGCCCTCGTCCTGCACCTGTCGGACACAATGCGGCGGGCGCTCTATCCGCTCCTGGTCGCATCGCAGACGGTGCCCGTGATCGCGATCGCGCCGATCCTCGTCGTCTGGCTCGGCTTTGGAATCGGTCCGAAGCTCGCGATCATCGCGCTCGTGTGCTTTTTCCCGATCACCGTCAACGCCCTCGACGGCCTGCGCTCCGTCGACCCCGAGCTGCCGCGGATGATGCGGACCCTGGACGCGTCGCGCGGGCAGATCCTGCGCCGGGTAGAGATCCCCTCGGCGCTGCCGTTTTTGCTCAGCGGCGCGAAGATCGCGGCCGTCGTCTCCGTGATCGGAGCAGTGTTCGGCGAGTGGTCCGGCGCCGACGAGGGCCTCGGGCACCTGATCCTGGTCGCGCAGGGCCAGGTGCAGACGGCGCGCGTGTTCGCAGCGGTCTTCGTGCTTTCGGCGCTGGCGCTCGTGCTGTTCGGCGGCCTCGCGCTGATCGAGCGACGCGTCGCATGGTGGCGGCCATGAGCCGGACCCTGCGCCTCCTCGCGCTCTCGAGCGCCGTCCTCCTCGCGACGGTCCTCGCGGCGTGCGGCGAGAAGCAGGAGTCCGCCTCGGGCGACCGCGAGCCGTTCGTGCTCGCCCTCGACTTCTACGTCAACCCGGACCACGCCGGGATCTACACCGCTCTCGACCGCGGCTACTTCGACGACGCCGGGCTCGAGGTCGAGCCGCGAGTGCCGTCGGATCCCTCGGCGCCGATCCGCGAGGTCGCCGCGGGTCGCGTCGACCTCGCCGTCTCCTACGAGCCCGAGGTCCTGCTGGCGCGCGAGCAGGGGCTGCCGGTGAAGGCCGTTGCCGCGCTGGTGCCGCGGCCACTCACCTCGCTGATCTCACTCCCGGAGGCCGGGATCGCCGAAGTCTCGGACCTGCGCGGCAAGACGATCGCCACCGCCGGGATCCCCTACCAGGGCGACTACCTGGCGGCGATCCTCGAACGGGTCGGGCTCTCGCTAGACGACGTCAGCCAGGTGGACGTCGGGCTCAACCTGCTGCCGGCGGTGCTCTCCGGCCGCGCCGACGCGATGCTCGGCGGCTTCCTCAACGTCGAGGGCGTCGACCTCGCGGAGCGCGGCAAGCATCCGCGCGTCGTCCCCGTCGACAGGCTCGGGATCCCGACCTACGACGAGCTCGTCCTGGTGGCCTCGAGCGACCGGCTGGAGGAGGACACGGAGGCGATCCGACTGTTCATCGCTGCGCTCGAGCGCGGAACCGAGGCGGCGGCCAAGAACCCCGAGGGAGCGGCCGCCGCGATCTTGCGGGCCGGCCAGGGCCTCGACCCGCAGCTGACCGACGCGGAGATCGACAGGACCCTGCCGCTGCTCCAAGCTCGGCCGGGGAAACCGTACGGGTACATGGATCCGGCAGCCTGGGAGCGGTTCGCCGTCTTCTTCGCCGAGCGCGGCCTGATCTCCGACCGGCCCACGGCGGACGAGCTGCTCACGAACGAGCTCGTCCCCGACCGCTAGGGATCCGGCGGGATCGGCCCGGCCGCGAGCAGGCGGTCGACGAGCTGGTCGAGCTCCGCGCCCTGCAGATCGATGAGCTTGCGCGCCGCCTCCGGCAGAGTCACTCCGAGCGCCCGATCGCTCGCGTCGTCGAGCGCCACCGGGGGGTCGAGCGTCACCTGAAAGCGGAAGTAGCGCGGCCCGCGACCGATCTCCGCCGGCCGCGGCGGACCCTCGCCCTCGGGGTGGTTGAGCAGCATGTGCGCCCAGTGGTCGGCGCCGTCGGCGGCGCCACCGAGCGTGGCGCTCAGTAGCGGCGGCTCGCCTCGCCTCGGCAGGATCCAGCCGATCCTTCCCCAGCCGGCCACGTCGCTCTGGCTGAACCCGTCCTCGTACAGGCCGGTCCCCATCGAGGCGACCAGCAGATCGTCAGGCGTCAGCCCCGGTTGGTCCGCCGGTGTGTACTTGAGCGCGTCGGCGATCGCCGCGATCACCGGGTTGGCTGCGAACACGCCCCCGTCGACGAGCGCCATGCCGGCGAGCTCGTGCGAGGGGAAGTAGGTCGGAGCGGCCGAGGTCGCGAGCGCCGCGTCGACCAGCGAGAAGTCGCGCTCGGGCGCCTCGCGCATCCGGCGGCGCTTGAACAAGTACGGGTCGCGGCTCGTCATGTCGTAGGCGGTGACGACGAGCTCCCGCAGCGCCTCGCCGAGCTTCGCGCTCCCGAGCCGCCTCTCGGCCGCGCTAGCCAGGGCCGCCGGAGAGTACTTCGGGCCGGCGAAGCCGTCGGCGGTCCTGACGCGCTGCCAGACGCTGCGGTGAAAGACCTCGGGACCGTCCTCGATGTAAAAGGCGGCGAGATCGCTCGCGCTGACCCGCGGACGGCGGGGATCGACGGGATCCGGCGTCGTCAGTGCGAGGGCGATGAGCCCGCCGGTGGAGGTGCCGGCGAGGAGGTTGAAGTACTCGGCGATCCGCGCGTCCGCGCCGGCGCGCGCCTCGAGTCGGCGCTCGAGCTCGGCCAGGACGAGCGCCGGGATCAGGCCGCGGATCCCGCCGCCGTCGACGCACAGGATCCGGTAGCGATCAGTCGGCGGCGCCGGGCTCGTCATGCCGCGAGCCGCTGCGGGGGTGCCTCGGCGACCGCGCCGTGCCAGCGGACGAGGGCGAACGATCCGGCGAGCCCCCGAAAGGGGGCGTACGGCGCGAAGTACTCCTCGACCTCCTCGACGGTGGCCCGCCGCCCGAGCCGCGCCAGCACGCCGACGAGCTTCACGTACGCGAGGTCTCCCGCCGGGAGCGAGTCGGGCTCGCCGCGACCGGCGAAGCCGAGGATCTGAAGGGTCCACGGGCCGATCCCGGGTATGCGGGCAAGCCGCGCATCGCCCGCTGCGTCGCCGGGATCCACCCGGCCCGCGGCCACCTCGCGGGCGCAGCGGACGAGCGAGACGGCGCGCGACGGTGCCAAGTCCATCGAGGCGAGCTCGGCGGGCGCGCGCCCCGCCATCAGCTCCGCCGGCGGCACGTTGCGCAGCGGGCCGGGGCCGGTCCAGGCGCCGGCATCGGCCGGCTCCAGCCGGTCGCCCCAGCGCCGGACGACGCGCCGCTGGATCTGGGCCGCCCGCGAAGCCTCGATCAGCTGCTCGGTCACCGCCCACGCGAGCGCCTCCCAGGGCCACGGCCGGCGCTTCGGCCGGTGCCAGGGACGATGATGGATCGCGGCGCCGATCAGCGGGTCGCCGCGAAACGTGCTCGCGAACTCGGTGAGGTCGTCGTCCACGCCGGTCGCGAAGCGCATGCGCTCGATGGCGCGCTCGAGGAACTCGCGCGCGCAGGGGCCGTCGGCCCCGGCGGCGCGCAGCACGACCCGCTCGCGGTCCGGCTGCCACGCGTGCACGACGACGCGCTCGGGGCCCACCGCGAGCAGGCGCGAGAGGACGGCGCCACGGCGGCGGATGACGCCGTCGCCGCCGATCCGGCCGGGCAGCCGGTAGGTCCACGCCGGGCGCACCTCGGCCTCGACGCACGAGGACCGTCGCACCGCGGGCTACTTGTTGTCGAGCAGGTGGACGTCGACCAGGAACGAGCGGCTCGCGAGGACCTTCACGGGCCGCTCCTTGGCGCGGCTCGAGCGTCGCACCGCGCGCTTACCCCCCGACCCGCGAGTGGCGCGCACCGCGGCGACCGTGGCGGCGCCGGCGACGAGGCCGCCGGCGGCGGCGATCGCCGCCGTCCTCATCTCCCCGCGCCAGAGCGAGAGCTCCGAACGGTCGTCGACCGTGGCTGGGAGCCTGCGGGTTGCCGCGTCCTCGGCGGGCTTGCCCTCCAGCTCGGGCATCTCGACCGCCTCGGTATCCAGGACCTGCTCCTCGCCCATCCGGCCCTACTCTACGGGCTTGTCAAGCGGCAACTCCGAGAGCGGGAGCTCGAAGATCCGGTAGCGCTGAACGACCTTGCCGCCCATCCCCTCCATGGCGCGATTCATCGCGTCGTTGGTCTCGAGGATCCACCCCATGTGGCCGCCCTTGATCTGGCCCGGGATCGCTGCCGTGGAGAGGTGGCGCTCATAGAGCGCTGCGGCGACGCCGAGGTGCTGGTAGTCGTGTTTGACACCGAGCGCGAACACGCGCAGGCGATCGATATGGCGCTTGCGGCGCAGGTAGTGCCACCACCCGAGCGGCAGCACGCGGCCGTTCATCCTCGCCAGCACCTGGTTGATGTCGGGGAGGGTGAGCGCAGCGCCGACCACCTCACCGTCGCGCTCGGCGACCATCGCCCAGTTCTCGTCGAGCACCGGCCGGAGGTTCTTCGCCTGGAAGGAGACCTCGGCCTCGGTGATCGGGACGAACCCCCAGTTGTCGCCCCACGCCTCGTTGTAGACGTCCATGAAGCGCGAGACCTCGTTCTCGAGGTCGCGCCTTCGCATCCCCCGCACCGAGACCCCCGCTTCCCGCGACTTCTCGGCTGCGGCGTGGATCAGCGGATGAAACGCCTCCCCCTGCTTGAGCTCGCCGAACCAGAGCGTCCACATCAGCAGGTCGATTGCCTTGCCGAGCCCGAGCTCTTCCACGCGCTGTGAGTAATAAGGCGGGTGCCACGGCTCGAGGATCATCGAGGGCTCGTCGAAGCCGTCGACCAGGAGCCCGCACTCGTCGTTCGTCGTGAAGTCCATCGGCCCCAGCATCCGCTGGCGCCCTCGGTTCCGAAGCCAGCCCGCTGCCGTGTCGATCAGGGCCCTGAAGATCTCGGGGTCGTCCTCGGCATCGAGGAATCCGAACATGCCGTCATTGCCGCCGCGGTACTCGTCCCAGCGATCGTCGATGTGCACCGTGATGCGGCCGACCGCCTCGCTGCCGCGCTCGGCGAGCAGCAACTCCGCCTCGGAGTGCTCGAACCATGGGTTCTTCCTCCGGTCGAGGAACTGGAGGCGCTCGAAGCGAAGCGGCGGCACCCACTGTGGGTCGTCGCGGCGCAGGCGGTAGGGCAACTCGACGAAGCGCCGCAGGTCGCGCTTCGTGCTCACGGGGCGGATCGACACGTCCGGCAAGGGCGCTCAACCTACACTTCGACCGATGTCCGAGACGACCCGCGCGCCCGTCGACGTCTTCGAGAAGGCGCGCAGCCACGACCGGCTCGAGCAACTCGAGGCGGCCAAGCAGGGGGGCCTGCTCCCGTACTTCCGCGTCCTCACCTCGGAGGCGGGCCCGGTGGTCGAGATGGAGGGCCGCGAGACGATCATGCTCGGCTCCAACAACTACCTCGGGCTGACGGGCGACCCGCGCGTGAAGCAGGCGGCGCGCGATGCGCTCGAGACCTACGGCACCGGGCTCACGGGCTCGCGCCTTCTGAACGGCACGACGCCGCTTCACCTCGAGCTCGAGAGCGAGCTCGCTGAGTTCATGGAGACCGAGGACGCGATCGTCTTCACCACGGGCCATCAGGCGAACGTCGGCTGCATCGGGACGATCCTCGAGCCGGGCGACACGGTGATCTGCGACTCCGCCGACCACGCCTCGATCCTCGACGGCTGCAAGCTCTCGGGCGCGCGGCTCCGACCGTTCCGCCACAACCAGATGTCGAAGCTCGAGCGCATGCTCGAGCGGGCCGCAGCCGACGGCGGCGGCGTGCTCGTGATCGTCGACGGCGTCTTCTCGATGGAGGGGGACCTCTGCGACCTGCCGGCGATCGTCGAGCTGTGTGGGCGCTACGGCGCCCGCCTCATGGTCGACGAGGCGCACGCTGTCGGCGTGCTCGGAGCCCGGGGCGCCGGCGCCTCCGAGCTCTTCGGGCTCGAGGACCACGTCGACCTGCGCATGGGGACGTTCTCGAAGAGCCTCGCCTCGTGCGGCGGGTTCATCGCCGGCCCGGCCGAGGTGGTCGAATACCTGCGGATCGCCTCGCGCCCGTTCATCTTCACGGCCTCCGCGGTGCCCGCGGCGGTCGGCGCCGCGCTCGCCGCGCTGCGGGTCATCCGGGCCGAGGGCCGCGACCTGATGGACCGGCTGCTCGCGAACGCCCGCTACCTCCGCGAGGGCTTCCGCGAGCTCGGCCTCGTCGTCGTCGAGCCGGGGAACCTCTCGGACGGCGGCGAGGCCACGACCCCGGTCGTCCCAGTTGTCGTCGGCGAGGACTGGCAGGCGGTGCTCCTCTGGAAGGCGCTCTTCGACGCCGGCGTCTACACCAACGTCGCGATTCATCCGGCCGTGCCACCCGGCGGGGCGCTCCTCCGCACCTCGCTGATGGCGAGCCATGAGCACGAGCACCTCGACCGGGCGCTCGAGATCGTCTCGAGGACGATCGCCGAGTTCCCGGACCTCCCGCGGGACGCTTAGCTCCCCCGCGCGGGGGACTTTCTTCTTGTCCACATCTGGACAAGGCACGGCGACGCACAAAAAGCGTGCTAGTAGCGAAGGAACCCGGCGCCGTCCGTAGTCCCCCCGGTTGACTCGCGGCGCCGATACTCTTTAGGTTCCCCCTCGCGCCGTACGCACCCCGGGGCAGGGAGCGGACGGGACTAAGAGAGAGTGACTTGTCCCAGTCGGCACCCTTGAGCGGGCCCACGCCCGCGGGACCGTCGGCGCCCAGGCACCCCGCAACCGCACAACCGCTCATAGGAGGAGTGAAGATGGAAGCTGCCTCGACCCTTGCCCCTGCCGTAATGCCGCAGCACATGGAGGCGCTGGCGCATGCCAACCGCGTTCGGTTGGCGCGGGCCTCGCTGAAGCGCACGGTTGCGTCGGGCCAGGTCGAAGCGGCGGAGGTCGTCCGGGAATGTCCCTGGGAGGCCGAGTCGATGACCGTCGGGGAGCTGCTGCGCAGCCAGCGTCGTTGGGGGCGTACGCGGGCGCGGAAGTTCCTCTTCAGCATCGCGCTGAACGAGAACCGCGAGCTCGGCAGGCTGACCGAGCGTCAACGCCTGCTGCTTGCGCGGGAGCTCGAAGCGAGGTTCACCGGACACCGCACGGTCTGAGGCTCGACCCCGGGGAGTGAGAGCCGGGAACGGCCAGAGGGGCGGGCGCGGATTGCCCGCCCCGCCGCCCATCCCGAGGGTGTGCTCAGAAGCCGATGTTGAGGGGCAGGGGGCTCGCGCCGGCGAAGCCGAAGAACCAGATCCCGAACAGGATCACGGCGATCCCGGCGCTCGAGACGAGGATCACCTCGAGCGCGGAGGTTCGCGGCGGCGTTCTGCGGCGGCGCAGCTGAAGCTCCTCGTGGAGCCGGTTGAGGCGCCCGAGCAGGATCACGACGACGAGGATCGAGGCGATGATCCCGACCATCGTGACCATGAGCGCCGTGCCGAGCGAGCCCGAGCCCTGCACCTGGGACCCGATCCATAGCCAGCCGATCGGCACCCCGATCCACAGGAACAGGCAGCCCGCGAGCATGAGCAGGACGAGCGCGGCGCTTGCCGGGCCGGCGACGAGATCTCGGAATCTCCCCACGGGGAAGTTGTTAGCACCCGATGGCGGCCGCCGCTAGCGCAGCTTGACGATGCGCCCGGTGCGGGCCCGGAACGCGCGGGCGAGCAGGTAGCCGGCACCGAGCGCCACCGCAAGGCCCGCCAGGAGGCGCAACGGCGGCGCGAGCAGGTCCGGCAGACCGTAGAAGAGGAGCCCGAGCGTCGCGACCCCTGCGGCGCCGGCCAGCAGCACGGTGTGGGAGCGAAAGCCGCCGAAGTGCTCGCGGATCGCCAGCTCGAGCCCGGCGAGCGAGCCGAGCGCGAGCCCGGTGACGAGCAGAACGCGCCCCTGGTCGCCCTTTACGAACAGACCCACCACGAGCATCACGAGCGCCACGAGGACGACGAGCTCGACGAGGGGAAACGAACCCCACGGCGCCGGCGGGCGTTCGTCGTCGATCGCGGGACGTGGGGGCGGCGCGGCCGTCGCCCGGCGCTCGACCGCCTCCGCCTCAGCCGCCGGGGGCGCCGTCGGGCGCCGCGGCCGCGGCTTGCGCCGCCTCCTCGCCATCAGATGCCTGACCCGTGCGGGCCGGGGGCCGAAGCCCCTCGGTTAACGGACAACCCGACGAGAGCCGGATTCGCCACCACCCGAGCAGCATGCCGAGCAGGCCCCAGCGCGGCCGCGACTCCCAGCGCCCGCATCCGGGGACGCCGATCTCACGCTGCGTCACGATGTCCCAGCGGTGGCGCTCGGGTGCCGCGATCATCGCCTCGAGCCGCAGCCGGCTTTGCTCCTCGCGCTCCGCCTGCCGCCTGAGCTCCGAGCGTGCGTCGCGCAACCGCGCCGCGAGCGCGTCGCGAACCCGCTCGAGGTCGCCGATCGTAAGCAGCTTCGGCCCGCCGACGGCCCCGACGCCCCAGTCGAAGCCCCGCCGCGGGAACGCCGACGTGAAGAGCTCCGCGAGCTCTCGTTCGAGCCGCGCCACCTGGCGTCGCAGATCGGCGCGGGCGTGGCGTTCGGTCGCCGGCGCAATCGGCCCTCCGACCGCGCGCTCTCGCAGCCTTGGATCGGCGATCGCTTCCACGGACGCCATGGGCCCGAGTTTAATCCGGGAAGACGCTCCTCGCCAGCCAGAGCGCCTCCTCGACGGCGATCTCCGGCACGCCCCCGACCCGGATCGCAACCAGCATCGTCCGCCTGGTCCGCGAGCCGACGCCGCGACCCGCCGCCATCGCCCCGAACAGCAGCGTCAGCGGCCGCTCCGCGTCCGCGATCACGAGCGTCCCAGGCGGCAGCTCGCCCGGTCTGCCCTCGAGTGCCTCACCGGCGCCGCTGCGCCGCACCGTGAGACGGCCGTCGACCCGGTCGGCGTCGAACGCGATCAGTGCGACGCCGGATTCGACGATCGCGACGGTGAGCGCGTCGTCCAGCAGGTTGCGGCTCGGAAAGCCACCGTGCTTCATCCGCTCGAGCACAAGCTCCTCGATCGGCGTCCTCTGCACGTCGGGATCGAGCCCGATGTGACGGAAGAACACCCGGTATGCCCAGGGGATCGGCTGCTGACGCAAGTTGATCGCCTGGGGCCCGGAGATGCGGTCGGCGAGCGCCCGCAAGCGTTCCTTGAGCTCGCGCGGCGACCGGCCCGACCCGCGGTCAACGACCGTGTAGCGAAGCCCGAGCCCCGGCAGCTCCTCGGCGACCTCGGGCTCGACCTCGCCCGCCTCGGGCCGCGGATCGGCCGGGTCGCTCACCGATCCTCCAGCGCCCGCGCCCGCGACTCGTCGAGCAGCCGCCCGACGTCGCGCCCGAGCGCCGCCTCGGTGACGGCGTCGGTGCCGATCCTGGCGAAGGCGAGCAGGCCCCCGGGATACGCGAACGCGACAGTCGGGCAGACCCCGACTCGGTAGAGGTTCGAGACCGCGCCATCGGCGTCGTAGCCAGCCGGGATGCTCCAGCCACGCTCGTCCACGATCTGACGCGCCGCGTCGCGGTCGTCGCGCACGTTGATCGACAGGAAGTTGACGCGATCGCCGTAGCGCCGCGCGACCCGGTCGACGGCGTCCTGCGCGGGTAGGCAGTCGGCGCCCTCCGTGAACCAGAACGAGATCACCAGCGGGCGGTCGAAGAGGTCGCAGACGCGGATGATCTCGGCGATCTCGACGCGGCACGCGGGCGTGCGGCGGTCGTCGGAGGGACACGGGTTCGATGAGGTGGCGCAATCGTCCTGATAGACGTTGGCGTCGCCCGGTGTGTCGCCGCGCAGGTCCGGGACCGCAAACTCCGCGAGCGGCGCCCCCGGCTCCGTGCTCGAGCCCCCGAGGATGCCGTCGTCGCGCGTCCGCAGCGTGTTGACGGTCGCGATTACGACAAGGGCGATGAACGCGAGCCCGACGAAGAGCGAGTAGCGGTTGGCGGGGCGGCTGCGCTCCTCGCGGTCCGCGCCGCCGTCCTCGCTCATCCGGCGTCGGTGGCCGCGGCCGGACGCCCGCGCCGCACGCGCAGCGCCCCGAATGGCGAGAAGCCGGACTCGGCCCAGACGATCGTCGCCGGCAGCGCGATCAGGACGCCGGCGAGCGCGAGCCCCAGATCGAGCACCGTGAGGAGCCCGAAGTCGCTGATCATCGGGACGTCGCTGACGCCGAGCACCGCGAACCCAGCGATCGCCGTGATCCCGGAGGCCGCGACCGCGGTGCCGGTGCGCGAGTACGCGCCGCGGATCGCCTCGCCGAGCGCGGCGCCACGCCGACGCTCCTCCTCATAGCGCGCGGCGAGCAGGACGCTGAACTCGGTGGCGATCGCGATCACCAGCGCTCCCAGCGTCGCCGACATCGGGTTGAGGTCGAGCCCGAGCGCCCAGAGCGCGAGCGCGGACCAGCCGGTCGCGAGCGCGATCGGCACCAGCGGCACGAGCGCGCGGCTAACGGAGCGGTAGACGGCGAGCAGCGCGAGCGCCACGGCGAGCACGCCGTACAGCGTGAACAGGTAGCGATCGCGGCCGAGGTCGGCGCTCGCGTCGGCAATCAGAACCGGCAGCCCGACCACCTCGGCGCTCACGCCCGGCGGCGGGTCATCGGCGGTGCCGGGCGGGTCGATCTCGGCGCGGATACGGTCTACGAGCTCCTTCTGCTCGTCGAACGGCATCACCTTGATCCCGAACGAGATCACCGCCGTATGGCCGATCCCGCCCGTCTCGGGGTCGCGATCGACCACCGCCTGGGCGAAGTAGGGCGGGAGCAGCGAGAGGATCTCGCGGATCCGGTCCCGCGACGGAACCGCCTCGTCAGCGTCGAACAGGTCGGGGAGCGCGATCGACGGGCAGAGGTCGGCCTGCTGCTCGATGCAGGAGCTCGGGCCGCTCGAGAAGCCGGCGTCGTCGAGGACGCGCTCCTTGTAGTCGCGCATCCAGTCGATCACCGCGGGGTCGGTGAGGTCGGACGCGCTGGCGGTGACGTCGACCTCGCCCGAGACGCCGGTGCCGCGCTCGAGCTCATCGATGTCCTGGAAGGCCTTGAGGTCGGACGGCAGGAGCGTGCGAATGTCGGCGGTCACCTCGGTCCGCGACCCCACGATCCAGCCGACCGCGGCGAGCAGGGCGCCGAGCGCGAGCACCCGGCCCGAGTGCGCCATCGACGCGCCCACGACTCGCTTGGCGAGCGCCCGCGGCCGCAGCGCGAGTGACCGCCACGCCGAGGCGGCGCGCGCGGCCGGGCCGGCGACGGTGGCCGGGTGGCGCCGGCGCCGCGACCGGGCCTCCCGCGCGGTGAGCGAGAGCGCCGCGAGCCCGGCCGTGATCGTGAGCGCGAAGGCGATCGCGATCCCGGCCAACAGCATCAGCCCGAAGCTCCTGATCACCGGCGCGGGCCAGAGCAGCAGGACCAGGAAGCCCGCCCCGGTTGCGACAACGGCGATCGCGATGTTCCTCGCGCCGCGGGCAGCCGCCTCGACCGCGGCAGCCGGCGGCGAGGCGCCGCCGCTCCTCGCCTCGGCGAACCGGGCCTGGAACTGGATCGCGTAATCGACCGCGAGCCCGATCAGGACCGGGACGACGGCCAGCGAGGCGAGCGTGAGCGAGCCGCCGAGGGCGGCCAGACCGCCGAACGTGATCGCCGCCGAGCCGAGCGCGACAGCGAGCGGCAGCAGGCGAAGCGGCGGGCGCAGCAGCGTGAGCAGGGCGATCGCCATCACGCAGAAGGCGATCGCGAGCAGCAGGAGGACCTTGGCCGAGAGCCCGTCGGCGAGGTCGGTGAGGACGACCGGGACACCGCCGACGACGTAGGTCGTGTCCTTGATCTGAAAGCTCGGGTCGGCGACGGCGTCGCGGATCAGCTCGATCGCCTCGTCGCGCTCGGAGTCGCTCAGGTCGGGACGCAGGCGCACCGAAATCAGCGCCGAGTCCGCGTTCGGAAACAGGTAGGCAAACTTCGGTTTCGGCTGCCCCGGCCGCCGCGGGTCGAAGACGACCGAGCTCACGAACGTCGGCGAGTCGAGCGACGGCAGCCCGCTCTGCCCGTAGCGAAGCGCGAGCTCCTGAACCTGCTGGTAGAAGCCCGTGATCACCTCGCTCGCGGCCGCCCGCGCCGCGGCCTGCTGGTCCTCCTCCGAGAGCCCCTGGCGGCGGGCCTCGGCGGCCGCCTGGGCGGCGGCCTCGCGAGCCTGCTGCACCGCGGCATTCGACTGCTGGTTGAGGAGCTTGCTCGCCTGGGTCGCGAACTGGTTCAGGAACGTCCCCGGGCCGTAGACCACCTGCGCGGGCTTGGTCTCGGCGATCGCGGCGCACGGCGCCGGTGCGGGCTCGTCGGTGAACACCTGCCCGCCGGGCGCGTTCCCGCCGAGGCAGCCCTCGAGCGCGAGCAGCTTCCCGAGGTTCGAGGTGAGGACGAGGTCGCGCAGGTTGCCCTCGACCAGCACCGCGACGGGGTCGTCGCCGAACTTGCCCTTGAAGTCCTGGGTCGCCGAGTAGGTCTCAGATCCGCGATCGACGAACTGATCGGTCCCCGCCCGCGCCTCGAGCCGCAGTGCGCCGACTGCGGCGATCAGCGCCACGAGCGCGGTCGCCGCAAGCACCGGGACCGGCCGCTCGACGCACCACCCCGCGATCCGTGCGAAGCGATCGCTCATTGCGGTCAGCTTAGGGACGCCCGCCGCCGCAGGCGTCGACTAATCCATGGCCAATGGGCCCTGGGTCTCGGCGTTCAGGAACTGCGAGACGAACTCATTGTCGGAGTTGAAGAGTTCCTCGGAGGGGCCGGACTCGACGATCCTCCCCTTCCAGAGCACCGCGATGAAGTCGGCGATCCGCCGGGCGGTGCCGAGATCGTGGCTGATCACGAGGTAACAGCCGCCGTTCTCCTCATGCACCTCGCGGATCAGCTCGCAGAGCAGCGCCGTGCGCACCGGGTCGAGGCCAGAGTCGGGCTCGTCGAACATCACGATCGCCGGATCGAGAACGAGCGCCCGGGCGAAGCCGGCGCGCTTGCGCATCCCGCCGGAGAGCTCGTTCGGCATCTTGTCGGTCGCCTCGGCGAGCCCGACCTCGCGCAGCCTCCGGTTGACGATCTCGGCGATCTCCTCCTCGCCCTTGTCGGTGTGCTGGCGAAGCGGGAAGGCGGTGTTGTCGTAGACGTTCATCGAGCCGAACAGCGCGCCGTCCTGGAACAGGAGGCCGAACTTCTTGCGCATCTCGAAGAGCTCGTCGTCGCTCATGCTCGGCACCGACTCGCCGTGCACGAGGATGTCGCCCGAGTCCGGGTAGAGCAGCCCGACGATGTGCTTGATCAGCACGCTCTTGCCGGTCCCCGACGGGCCGAGGACCATCGAGATCTGGTTGTCCGGGAGCCCGAGGTTGAGGCCGTTCAGGATCCGCGTGCGGCCGAACTGCTTGACGACGTCGATCACCTCGATCGCGTCCTCGCCGCCGTGGTCGCGCTTCTCGCCAGTGTGCCAGCGGTACGGGTTCGACTCGTTCGGGTTCACCCCGGGGATCGAGTAGTCCCGGTGAAGCGCGCCGAGCTCCGGCGCCGGCTCCTCGTAACGGCCGGGATCCCCGTCGACCTCCTCCGCAAAGCGTCCGTACTCCTCCTCCTGCTGGCGGCGCGGGTCGACCTGGTGATCCTCGGGCTGCTCTTCGGCCACCTGCTCCTCCGTGCCCGGCTCCTCGTCGATTCGTTCGCGTTCGTCCATCTCGGAAGGCCCCTTTCTCAACCGCCTATCGGTGCCCGCGGATTCGCTCCCCAGAAGACCAGGGTTCCCATCATCCCGATGATGTGAACGAGGACGATGTTGAGCACCATCGATTTCGCCGTCGCCGTGCCCACGCCGACGGGCCCACCCGAGGCGGTGTAGCCGTAATAGCAACCGACGAGCACGATCGCGGTCGCCATGAACATGGCTTTGATCAAGCTGAATATCAGGTCGGGCGGGTTCTGGAACATCCAGAAGATCAGGAAGTAGCCGCCGGACGAGACCTCACCGATCTGCTCGACCACAGCCAGGTACGAGGCGAGGTAGCCGACGCCGATCGCCGCCAGGTACATGAACGGCAGCGTCATCCAGGCGCCCAGCAGCCGCGTGCCGCAGAGGAAGATCATCGGGTTGACGCCCATCACCTCGAGCGCGTCGATCTCATCGGAGATCCGCATCGCGCCGAGCTCGGCCACGATCCCGGTGCCGACCTTGGCGGCCATCATGTACCCGAACGCGTACGGGATCACCTCGCGCAGGTCACACCATGCGGCGAACACGCCCGCGTATGCCGGGGCGCCGACCGACCGGTTGAAGTAGGCGCCCTCGATCCCGCACTGGAGGCCGAGGATGAAGACGAGCCCCCAGATCACGATCGTCGAGCCGAGAATCAGGATCCCGGCCTGTCGAAGCGCCTCGCCGAAGAATCGCATCACGCGGCCCGAGTAGACGATCCCCATCACCTTGCCGCAGAAGCGAGCGATGTCGCCGAGGGACGCAAGCCAATCGCGCGGGACCGCGAGCCAACCGGGCATTAAACGGCCACTCCGTGTTGGCCCGCCACCGCGCACGCCCGGACGCGGGAGCAGCATGAAATGCGCGAGGCGTATCCGAGCGCCATTGATTCAGGGCGGGAGCGGAGGACGTGGCGCGAGTTATTCAGCGTCATTTGATAACCGAGATTTCGGGGTGGGTCGCAAGCAACGTCTGGGTGAATACGTAGTTGAACGCGAATACGCCGAGGAAGGCGATCACGACCGCCTCGTTCACGGCTCTGCCCACCCCCTCGGCGCCTCCGGACGCATTCATCCCTTTGTAGGAGCAGACGATCGCGATGATCGCCCCGAACAGGGTCGTCTTCAGGATCGACCCCCACAGGTCGGTGACCGAGGCGTTGTTGAACAGGGTGGCGAAGAAGCCTCCGAGCGGCTGCCCGTAGGCGATCTCGGCGAAGATCCCGCCGGCGATCCCGAAGAGCAGCGCGTAGATGTCGAGCAGCCCCGTGATCAGCATCAGGGCGAGGAACCGGGGGACGACGAGGTTCTTGATCGGGTCGACGCCGAGCACCTGGAGGGCGTCGAGCTCCTCGCGGATCTTCCGGGCGCCGAGATCGGCGGTGATCGCGGTCCCGGCCACGCCGGCGACTACGACCGCGGTGACGAACGGCGCGAACTCGCGGACGCTCGCGAGGATGAAGAAGCCGCCGAGCCGGTCGAGCGCGCCGAACAGGCTCAGGAAGTTCGCGGCCTGCAGACCGGGCGCCCCGAACCCGAAGGCGACCGTCGAGATCAGCATCGGAAACCAACAGAGCTGGAGCGCGAACAGGAACTGGCCGATGAACTCACCGCCGTATGGATACGGCGGCCTCACGGTCGCGGTGATCGTCTTGCCGGTCAGGATCATCATGTTCCCGACCTGCTCGAACAGCGATTTTGCGGGAAGGAATGCCCTGTCAGCGACAGTTCTGACCATCTGCTCCTCCGGTCGCCGAACCCTTCCGGCAGCCAGGCGACAAGAGTATTGGATGCTTACCCGCCTCGCCACCGATAACCCGTCGGCGCTCCGCCGGGCTCCCGAAGTGGCTCTGAGCGGCGGGAAATGCGGTTCGGGTGCGCGATCCGATGGTATGTTGCGCCGGCCCTTGGGGGAGGAGACCGCGACAAGCGCCCGCCCACTGCGGAGGTACCAAGGTCCCCGGTCGCGTCTCGCTGCTCTCTTCGCGGCGTGCATGCTCGCGCTCGGCGTCGCCGGCTGCGGCGATGACGCCGAGCGCCAGGACGTCAACGAGCCCTCCGGGCAGTTCCCGGTCGAGGTGGACGCGGCGAAGTTCGCGACCGACCAGCGGCTCGCACAGACGAGCGATCTGCGGCTCGAGGTGACGAACGCCGGCGACGAGCCGATCCCGGACCTCGCAGTGACGATCTGGACCGGCGAGGAGAAGGCGGGCGGCTCCTTCTCGATCCGCTCCGATCAGCCTGGGCTCGCCGACCCGAACCGCCCGGTGTGGATTCTCGAGAACGGCTATCCGAAGCTCGCCCAGGGCAATCCGTCGCGCGCCGAGCTCGAGGCCGCGCCCACCGCCGGCGCCGTCACCGCTCAGACCGACACCTTCTCCTTCGGACCGCTGCCGCCAGGTGAGAGCAAGGACATCGTCTGGCGCGTCACGCCGGTGATGGCGGGGACGTGGACGGTGCACTACGAACTCGCCGCGGGACTGACCGGCAAGGCGAAGGCCGTGAGCTCCGACGGCGGGCCGGTCGAGGGCGAGTTCGTGGTCACGATCACGGACAAGCCGCCGAAGGCGAGCGTCAGTGGCTCCGGCAAGGTCGTGATCGAGAACAAGTAGGCGCCCCACTAACGTCCGGTCGGTGCTCCGGCGCACGACGATGATCGCCTGTGCGGCCGCGGCGGCGATCGCGGTCCCGGCCGGTTGCGGCGGGGGCGACGACGCCACGACGACGAGCGCGCCGACGCCGGGCTCCACAGCGACGACGACGGACGGCTCGCCCGGCCGGCCCGGCGACGGCCGCGGCGGCGTCTCGCTCGAGCCGGTCGGGACCTTCGCCGAGCCCGTCTACGTCACCCAGCCCACGAGCGGCGACCCCGACCACCTCTACGTGGTCGAGCGCTGCGGACGGATCATGCGCGTCCCCCGCGCGGGCGGCGAGGCGAACGTCTTCCTCGACGTCTCGGAGCTGATCACGTGCGAGGGCACCGAGCAGGGCCTGCTCTCGGCCGCCTTCGCGCCGGACTACGAGCGCTCGGGGCGTGTCTACGTCGACTACACGGACACCGCGGGCGACTCGCGCGTGGTCGAGTACCGGCGCTCCTCCGACAATCCGGGCGCGGCGGACCGGGGAAGCGCCAGGGAGCTCCTGCGCATCGAGGACTTCGCCTCCAACCACAACGGTGGCCTGCTGCTCTTCGGCCCCGACGACGAGCTCTACCTCGGGATGGGTGACGGTGGGGGCGCCGGCGACCCGGAGCGCACGGCGCAGAACTCCGAGAGCCCGCTCGGCAAGCTGCTTCGCCTCGACCCGTCGAGCCCCGGCTCCTACGAGCTCGCGGCGATCGGCCTGCGAAACCCGTGGCGCTTTTCCTTCGACGCACCGACGCGAAGCCTGTGGATCGGCGATGTCGGCCAGGACTCGCGGGAGGAGATCGACTCGGTCGACGCGGGCGACCTCGGCCCCGAGCTCAACTTCGGCTGGTCGGCGTTCGAGGGGACGCAGCGCTTCAACGAGGACCAGGAGGCGCCGGACGCGGTGCCGCCCGTGTTCGAGTATCCGAGGTCTGGGGGCAACTGCTCGGTGACCGGCGGCTATGTGATCCGCGACCGCGCCCTGCCGTCGCTCTATGGCCGCTACCTCTACGGCGACTTCTGCGCGGGCGCCCTGCGCAGCTTCATCGCGGCCCCGAGCGCGCCCGCTGAGGACGATGCGGAGCTCGGGCTCGACGTGCCGCAGCTGAGCTCCTTCGGGGTGGACGCTGCCGGCCACTACTACGCGGTCTCGCTGGGCGGCGCGGTGGACCGGCTCGTGCCGTCCGGCGGCTAGGCACGACCCGGGCGCGGTAGGGTCGCGCGGGATGCCGGCAGGGCCACGGAGGCGCTGGTTCGTCGCATCGGTCGCGGCCGGCGCGGTCGCGGCGGGCGCGCTTGCCGGCGGCGCCGGCACCGCCGGTTTCGAGCGCGCGGGACTGAAGCTGAAGGGGGTCGGGAGCTTCGATGCGCCGGTCCACGTCGCTGCTGCACCGGGCTCGCCGAAGCTCCTCTTCGTCGTCGAGCAGCGGGGCGAGGTCCGCGTCATGCGTCAGGGGCGCGAGCTGCGGCGCCCGTTCCTCACCCTGCGAAGCCGGGTCCGCTATGGCGGCGAGCAGGGACTCCTCTCGATCGCCTTCAGCCCGGGCTACGCCCGCAACCGCCAGTTCTTCGTCTACTACGTCAACGACGACGGCAACCTCGAGGTCGATTCCCTGCGAAGCAAGCGAAGCCGTGCCACGCGGGCCGCTCTCGGATCCCGGCACAAGCTGATCGAGATCCCGCATCCGACGTTCTCCAACCACAACGGCGGCCAGCTCCAGTTCGGGCCCGACGGCTTCCTCTACATGGGCACCGGCGACGGCGGCGGCGCAGGCGACCCGGATGGCAGCGCCCAGGACCGGACGAGCCTGCTCGGGAAGATCCTGCGCGTAGACCCGACGAAGAAGGGCAGCTACACCGTCCCGCGGTCGAACCCGTTCGCGCACGCGCGCGGCCGCGACGAGGTCTACGCGTTGGGGCTGAGAAACCCGTACCGGTTCTCGTTCGACGGTCCCTCGGACGCGTTGTTCATCGGCGACGTCGGCCAGAACGCCTGGGAGGAGATCGACCGCGTCGGGAGGGCGAAGCTGGCGGGAGCGAACTTCGGCTGGAACCTGTTCGAGGGCACGCACCCGTTCGAGGGCGAAGGCGAGCCACCGCAATATCGACCCCCGATCCTCGAGTACCCGACCGCGGGTGAGAACTGCGCCGTGATCGGCGGCTACGTCGTCCGGGACCGGACGCTTGGGGCGCTGCGCGGCCGCTACGTCTACGCCGATCACTGCGCGGGGCGCATCCGCTCGCTCGAGCCGTCGAGCCCCGGATCGAGCGACTCCGCAACCGGTCTCGAGCTGAGCTCGCCGAGCGGGTTCGGCGAGGACGCTCGCCACCGCCTCTACGTCACCTCGCTCGCGGGCCCCGTCTACCGGCTCATCCGGCGCTGAACGCGGTTGGTACGCCCGTGCCATCGGGCGAGTAGAGTCCGCTCTTGCATCGGGCATCGCCAGCGAGGAGGTCGAGAGAGATGGAATCCGCGACGCAGCCGCAGAGCGCCCTCGGGTCGGACGGGGACTCCGAAGCGACCGCCCCGACGGGAGCGGAGACCTTCGACGTCCTGCGACCCGTCGACGGGAGCGTGATCGACGCCCGGCCGATCGACCCCCCAGCGCGGGTCGCGGCGACGGTCGCCCGCGTGCGCGCGGCGCAGCCGGCGTGGGAGGCGATCGGCTTTGCGGGGCGTCGGCGCTGGCTCGAGGAGCTTCGCGACTGGATCCTCGCCAACCAGGACCGCCTCGACGACCTGATGCAGGAGGAGACCGGCAAGGTTCGCGCCGACGCGACGCTCGAGGCCTTCTACTGCCTCGACGCGATCAACTTCTGGGCGGAGCAGGCGCCGAAGCTGCTCGCCGACGAGATCGTCACGCCGCACAACCCCGTGCTGCGCACGAAGCGGCACAAGATCGTCTACCGACCGTTCGGCGTCGTCGGGATCATCAGCCCCTGGAACTTCCCGTTGATCCTGTCGCTGGGCGACGCGCTGCCGGCGCTGATGGCCGGAAACGCCGTCGTCATCAAGCCCTCGGAGCTGACGCCGCTGACGCTGATGGAGATCGTCCGCGGCTGGCGCGAGGAGGTCGGCGCGCCGGACGTGCTCGCCGTCGTCAACGGGATGGCCGAGACCGGGGGAGCGCTGGTCGACGAGTCAGATTACGTCCAGTTCACCGGCTCGGAGCGGACCGGCAAGGTGGTGATGAAGCGAGCGGCGGAGACGCTCACGCCCGTAAGCCTCGAGCTCGGCGGCAAGGATCCGCTGATCGTCACCCGCGACGCGGACCTCGAGCGGGCCGCGAATGCCACCGCGTGGGGCGGGATGCTGAACACGGGCCAGATCTGCATCTCGATCGAGCGCGTCTACGTCGAGGAGCCCGTCTACGAAGAGTTCGTCGACAGGCTGAAGGGCAAGATCGAGTCGCTCCGCCAGGGCGCTGACGGCCGCGGCTACTCGGCCGAGGTCGGCGCGATGTCCTCGCCCGCGCAGGTCGAGATCGTCTCAGAGCACGTCGAGGACGCGCGCAGCCACGGCGCCCGAGTGCTGACCGGAGGCCGTCGCAAGGAGGGCCCGGGCGATTGGTATGAGCCGACCCTGATTGCCGACGCCGACCACTCGATGAAGGTGATGCGCGACGAGACGTTCGGGCCGGTGATCGCGGTGATGAAGGTCAGCGACACCGATGAGGCGGTGGCGATGGCGAACGACTCCAGGTATGGGCTCGGATCGTCGGTCTTCGCCGGCGACGCGCAGGAGGGCGAGCGGATCGCACGCCGGATCGAGGCGGGCCACTGCAACGTCAACGACGTGCTCGTCAACTACAACGTGCTCGGCCTGCCGATGGGCGGCTGGAAGAGCTCGGGGATCGGCGTCCGCCACGGCGCCCAGGGGATCCGCCGCTTCTGCCGCACCGAAGCGCTCACGCTGCCGCGGCTGCCGCAGCCGAAGTCCGAGCTCCTCTGGTTCCCGTACAGCCCGCGAAAGCGCGGCCTCATCCGCCGCGTGTACACCTTCCTCAGCGCCCGCGGGCTGCGCAACCGGTTGCGCCGCTAGCGCGGCGAGCCGTAGCGGCCGATCGCCACTTGATCGGCATGCGAACATGTGTTCGTGCCGCGACGGGCGACGATCCTGCACGCCGATGCCGACGCATTCTTCGCCTCGGTCGAGCAGCGTGATGACCCGCGGCTGAGAGGGAGGCCAGTGATCGTCGGGGCGGGGGTGGTGATGGCGGCGAGCTACGAAGCGAAGGCGTTCGGGATCCGCGGCGGCATGGGCGGGACGCAGGCGCGGCGGCTCTGTCCCGACGCGATCGCGGTGCCGCCGCGCTTCGAGGCCTACGTGGAGGCGAGCCGCGGCCTGTTCGATGTCTTCGAGCGCACCGCGCCCCGCGTCGAGGGGCTCTCTCTCGAGGAGGCCTTTCTCGATGTGAGCGGCCTCGAGCGGTTCGCCGGGACGCCCGTTGAGATCGCGCGGCGCCTGCGGCGCGAGGTCCGCGAGCAGGTCGGGATCCCGATCTCGGTCGGGATCGCGAACTCGAAGGTGGTGGCGAAGATGGCGAGCGGCGCCGCGAAGCCCGACGGCCTCCTGCTCATCGAATCCGGCCGCGAGCGCGAGTTCCTGCACCCCCTCCGGGTCGAGCGGATCTGGGGCGTAGGCGCCGCGACCGCGCGCCGGCTGCGCGCGCACGGGATCGGCACCGTCGGCGACATCGCGGCGCTCCCCGAGGAGGCGCTCGTGGCGATCCTCGGCCGCGCCGGCGGCAAGCACCTGCATGCGATCGCCAACGGGCGCAGCTCCCGGGGCGTGCGCGCCGGTCGCACGCGGCGCACCTATGGCGCGCAGCGAGCGGTCGGCCTGCGCCGCTTCCGCAAAGACGAGCTCGACTCGACCCTCGCCGCGCTGGTCGACCGGGTGACGCGGCGGATGCGCCGGTCCGGCCGTGTCGGCCGGACGGTGGTGCTTCGCCTGCGCTTCGGCGACTACACGCGGGCAAGCTGCTCGCGCACGCTGCCCCGCCCAACGGCGGAGACGCGCGCGATCCTCGTCGCCGGCCGCCGACTGCTTCGCGCGTCCGCCGTGACCATCGAGCGGCGCGGCCTCACCCTCCTCGGGATCACGGTGGCGAACGTCGAACCCGACGGTGGCGGCGCACAGCTGGCGCTCCCCCTCTACCCGAGCGAGGAGGCGCTCGACGCGGCGCTGGACGAGGTTCGCGACCGCTTCGGTCCGGACTCGGTGACGCGAGCGAGTGTGCTCGGCCGCAACCGCGGCCCCTCCCCGGCGGTCCTCGCCGACGAGCGAAACGATCGCTAGGCCGGCGCGGCGTCCGCCGCCTGCTCAGGCAAGCCGGCTCAACGGCGCGGGGCCTCGGCTTTGGCCTTCGGCCTCCGCCTCGGAGCTCTCCGCTTCCACCGTCCCGTCGCCGTCCGGGTCGGCCTCCGGCGGCAGCTCACCGCCTCGTTCGGTGCCGGCGATCAGCTCGTCGCCCTTCTTCTCCGCCGGGATGAAGCCCGACTTCATGCCGAAGTAGACGGCCTGCGGATGGTGGGCGACGATGGCCGCAGTGGACTGCTCGGGCTCGAGCGCGTAGCCGCCGGAGAGCCCGATGCCGATATCGGCGAAGCCGAGCAGGCGCGAGACCTTCTCGTGCTCGGACTGGTCCGGGCACGCGGGGTAGCCCCACGAGTAGCGCCGGCCCTGGTCGATGTCGATTTCGAGGCCGCGCCTGACCGCGGCGTGAAGCCACTCCGCGAGGCCCTCGGCGGCCTGGACGCCGAGACCGTGGACGAAGAGCTGCTCGGAGAACTCGCCGCGGCGCTCGAGCTCCCCGATCCGCTCGGTGACCTCGGGCCCGACCGTGACCGCCTGGAGCGCGACCACGTCCCTCTCAGACCCGGACGGATCGGGAGATCCGTCCGGCTTTCGTTCGATCGGCCGGTAGAAGTCGGCCAGGCAGATCCGGTCGTGGCGCGGCTGGCGCGGGAAGACCAGCCGCTCGATCTCGCGGTCGTGGTCTGACGGATCGAAGATCACGAGCTCGTTGCCATCGGCGTTGCAGGGGAAGTAGCCGAGCTTCGCCCGCGGGTGCAGGTAGTCCTGCTCGCGCCACATGCGCTCGAGCTTCGGCGCGAAGCCCTCCTCGCCGTCGTGGCCCTCGACGATCCGCCGCCACTCCTCGCCCTTCTTGCCGCGCCCGCCCCAGTGGAGCTTGAACAGCACGTGCCGGTCGAGATACGGGAACACGTCGTCGAGGTCGACCGGGATCTCGCGCGCTCCCCAGAAGGGAGGTTCGGGAATCGGGTTATCGGTGACGGCGGCGGAGCGCACGGAGTCATCGGTTGTGGGCGGCGCGTCGTCGACGACGACCGGCTTCTCGCGCAGCTCCTTCGCCTCGGCGCGGATCTTCTTGACCAGCTCCTCACGGGCGACGTCGTCGATGAGCGTGTCCACTGTGTCGAGACCGGCGAAGGCGTCCTTGCAGTAGAAGACGCCGGGCTCGTAGACCTCGTCGGACTCATTGCCGTGCGGGTAGAGGACCCGGCGGCCGAAGTCCCGGTTGATCGCCGCCCCACCAATGAGCACCGGGAACTCGTGCCCACGGGTGTGGAGCTCTTGGATGCAGGCGGGCATCTGCTTCGAGGTCGACACCAGCAGCGCCGAGAGTCCGATCGCGTCCGCGTCGTGCTCGACCGCGGCGTCGATGATCGTGTCGATCGGGACCTGCTTGCCGAGGTCGACGACCGTGTAACCGTTGTTGGTGAGGATCGTGTTGACGAGCGACTTGCCGATGTCGTGGACGTCGCCGAACACGGTCGCGATCACGACCTTGCCCTTGGTGTGCCCGTCGATCCGGTCGAGGTAGTTCTCGAGCTGCGCCACGGCGCGCTTCATCACCTCCGCCGACTGCAGGACGAACGGCAGGATGAGCTCGCCGGCGCCGAACTTGTCGCCGACCTCCTTCATCGCCGGCAGCAGGACCTGGTTCAGGGTCGGGACGGCGCCGATCTTCTCCACGGAGCTGTCGATCTGCTCCTCGACGCCCTCCTTCTTGCGGCGCAGGATGTGCCAGTGCAGGGCCTCCTCGGGCTCCATGTCCGCGGTTGGGTCCTCGGCCTCGGCCTCGTCCTCGTCGCCCTTCGACTCGAAGTGCGCGATGAACCGCTCGAGCGCGTCCTCCC
This sequence comes from Solirubrobacterales bacterium, assembly GCA_035296705.1. Lineage (GTDB taxonomy): Bacteria > Actinomycetota > Thermoleophilia > Solirubrobacterales > 70-9 > WHSW01. The sequence continues at coordinate 721 of DATHAL010000015.1, read as the reverse complement.
GGCGGTTGTAGACGAGGTCGTCGGCCAGCCCACGCTCGTTCTCGGGGATCTCCGCGTACGGCGTGATGTGGTTCGGGTTGACCATCGCCAGGTCGAGCCCGGCCTCGACGCAGTGGTGCAGGAAGACCGAGTTGAGGACGGCCCTCGCGGGCTGGGAGACGCCGAAGGACACGTTGGAGACGCCGAGCGACGTCTTCACGCCGGGGAGCTCCGCCTTGATCCTGCGGATGCCCTCGATGGTCTCGATGGCCGACGGCTTCCACTCATCGTCACCCGTGGTGAGCGTGAACGTGAGCGCGTCGAAGATCAGGAGCTCGCGATCGAAGCCGTGCTCCTCGCAGAGCTCGGTGATCCGGCGCGCGACCTCGAGCTTTCGCTCCGCGGTCTTCGCCATGCCGGTCTCGTCGATCGTGAGCGCGATCAGCGCGGCGCCGTGCGCCTTCGCGAGCGGCACGACCTTGTCGAGCTTGTCGCGGCCCGCCTCGAGGTTGACCGAGTTGACGATCGCGCGGCCGGGATTCTGCTCGAGCGCGGCCTTGATCACATCGGGCTCCGTCGAGTCGATCTGGATCGGCGCCGGCTGCGTGAGCGAGACCCGCTTCGCCACCTGCCGCATCTGCTCGTCCTCGTCCTGGCGCTCCGTCAGCGCGACGCAGAGGTCGAGCAGGTGCGCTCCGCCCTCGACCTGGTCCTCGGCAACGGTGACCAGCCCGTCGTAGTC
>DATHAL010000014.1:0-22310 GCA_035296705.1 Solirubrobacterales bacterium | reverse complement strand
CTCGTCCCGTCCACGGGTCGTTCCAGTCATACTCGGCCCGGGTCATGGGGAAGCTCGAGTCCTTCAATCCGGCCACCGGGGAACCGGTCGGCACGGTCGAGACGATCAAGCCCGACGAGGTCCAGGGAGTGGTCGACGACGTCGCCGAGGTGCAGCCGTTCTGGGCCCAGCTCACGCTCGCCGATCGAGCCCGCTACATGCGCCGCGCCGCCGACGTGCTCGTCGACGACATGGAGGAGGTCGCCGACCTGCTCACGCGCGAGCAAGGCAAGCCGGTCACCGAGAGCTACGTGATGGAGCTGATCCCGACGATCGACGCGCTCAAGTGGTGTGCGTCCGAGGGATCGAAGATCCTCGCCGACGAGCGCATCCCATATCCGCAGGCGTTCCTGAAGACGAAGCGCAGCTTCTTCTCCTACGAGCCGCTCGGCGTCGTCGGCGTGATCGCCCCCTGGAACTACCCGTGGTCGATCCCGTTCGGCGAGGTCGCGCTCGCGCTGGTCGCGGGCAACGGCGTGGTTCTGAAGCCCGCCAGCCTCACGCCGCTGCTCGGTGAGCGGATCCAGAAGGTCTTCGACGACGCCGGCCTGCCGCCCGGGCTCGTCCGGACCGTGCACGGCGGCGGCGCGATCGGCCAGGCGCTGTGCGAGGCGTCGACGGCGAAGATCTTCTTCACAGGATCGGTCGAGGTCGGGCGCAAGGTCGGGCAGATCTGCGCCGAGCGGATGAAGGGCTCGGTGCTCGAGCTCGGCGGCAAGGACCCGCAGATCGTCTGCGCCGACGCGGACCTCGCCAACGCCGTCTCCGGGTGCGTCTGGGGGGCGTTCGCGAACGCGGGGCAGACCTGCTCGGGGATCGAGCGCACCTACGTGGTCGAGTCGATTGCCGACGAGTTCCTCGAAGGCGTGAGGCGCGAGACCGAGCGCCTCACGGTCGGCGATCCTCTCGAGTGGGAGACCGAGATCGGCCCGATGGTCTCCGCGCAGCAGGCCGACCAGGTGACCGAGCTCGTCGACGACGCGGTCGCCGCCGGCGCCGACCGGCTCACCGGCGGACCGCGCGAGGTGCCGGGCTACAGCGGCCGCTTCATCGCTCCGACGGTGCTCACCGGGGTCGAGGACGAGATGCGGATCATGAGGGAGGAGATCTTCGGCCCGGTCGCGCCGGTGGTCGTGGTCAAGGACGAGGCCGAGGCGCTTGAGCGCGCCAACGACTCGAACTTCGGACTCGGCGCCTCGGTGTGGACGAAGGACCGCGCCAAAGGCGAGCGGATCGCCCGGCGGATCGAGTCGGGCATGGTCTGGATCAACGATCACTCCTACTCCCACGGCGCCGCCCAGACCTCGTGGGGCGGCGTGAAGGAGTCCGGCCTCGGCCGCTCGCACTCGAAGTTCGGCCTCTATGAGTGCGTGAACATCAAGCACGTCGCCTGGGAGCCGGGCTACACGCGCGACATGTGGTGGCAGCCTTATGACCGCGACCTCGGCACCGCCCTGCGCGCCTCCGCCAGGATCCTCTACGGGCGCAACGGCACCCGCCTGCGGGCACTTCGCGAGGGCCTCGGCCCAATCGCGCGCGTCAGTGCGCGGATGATGCGGAAGGGGCGGTAGTCGCCGCTCAGGCCGCCGGCAGTTCCGCCAGGAGCTGCTTCGCCTGGGCGGAAACCTCGTGGTCGACCTGGAGCTCGTACCGCTGCGCGGTCATCCCCTGAACCGAGGCGAAGTCGCGTCGGCCGCCCTGCATCGCCTGGCCGAGGGCGCCGAAGGTGGCGCCGAAGAGCGCCCCGACCACGAGGCCGTAGACGAGGACGCCGAAGAAGCCCTGGTCGATCGTGAAGAAGAGCCCGATCAGAAGCGCGAAGAAGAGGCCGATCATGGCGCCCTGGCCCGCGCCGATCAGCGCCGCGCGGCCGGTGGTCATGCGCCCGGCGATTTGCTCAACCGTGCGCAGCCCGGTGCCGATGATCTGGGCGCGCTCGACCGGGAACCCCTTGTCGGAGAGGAAATCGACGGCGCGCTCGGCGTCGCCGTAGTTGTCGTAGGTGGCGACCGTGGTGCGAGCCGCGATCGCGGGAGAGGCTTGCATGGGGGTGATTATCCCCCTATTCGGAAGTGCAGGTGGTTGTCGTGGTTGACGAGCGGCACGACGACGCCCGGCGGGCCGGTGAGCCCGGTGTTCGGCCCGACGTAGACAACCTCGGCGCCGGCAGCGACGAACGCGTCGACCAAATCCTGCGCGAGCGGGTGGTCGATGTCGGCGACAGTGTCCGGCGGGCGCTCGACTCCATCGAGGCGCGGGTAGTAGACGTCGACGTCGCGACCGTTCTGATGGGTCGCGTGGCCAATGCCGCCACCCACCTCCGGGCCGAAGTAGCCGCCGTGCGGCAGGCCCAGGTCTCCGACGCCGATCCTCGGCGCTCCAGGGTGCGCGCGGTGGAACTCGCGCAGGACGCGCAGCGTCGTCCGCACCAGCTCGTCGGTTCCCCACCGGCGCCAGTCGCGATCAGGCTGGCGCCTCAGGATCGGGTCCCACGTGAAGTAGCTGTTGCCCTCCGCGGGTAGCTGCACGCCTCGCTCGAGCGCTCCGTCCTCGGGCGTGCCGATCGCGACCGAGTCGTGCCACTCGACGCGCGGGCCGCCGGCAGAGAGCCCGGCGACGATCGCTAGCGCAACTTCTCGCCACACGCCCCCTCCTACGGATACCGCCCCGCGCGCGGTCCGCGATCCTTCCCGCCATGCCAGGAGCCGCAGCCCCCGAGCCAGCGGTCGCCCTGCGCGGCCTGCGCCGCGACTACGGCGATCTGCCCGTGCTGCGCGACGTCTCGATCGAGCTCGCCGCCGGCGAGACGCTCGTCGTCCTCGGCCCGAACGGAGCCGGCAAGACGACGCTGACCAGGATCCTCGCCACGCTGCTGCGGCCGACGGCGGGCAAGGCGAGCGTCCTCGGGGCGGAGCTCCCGCGCCAGGCCTGGAGGGCGCGCGGCCGGATCGGCTACCTCGGACACGTGCCGCTTCTCTACCGGGACCTGAGCGTCGTCGAGAACCTGGAGCTGAACGCGCGGCTCCACGGCATCGACCGCCCGCGCGAGCGAATCGCCGAGCTCCTCGGCCGCGCCGGGCTTACCCGCCGCGGCACCGAGCTCGTCCGCAACCTCTCCGCCGGGATGCTCCAGCGGGCGGCGATCTGCCGGGCGCTTCTGCACGACCCGGAGCTCCTCATCCTCGACGAGCCCCGCGCACACCTCGACGTCGCCGCGGCGGAGATCGTCGAGGAGATGCTCGGCCCCCGGCCGGGACGCACCCGCGTGGTCGTCACGCACGAGATCGAGCGCGGGCTCGAGAGCGCCGACCGGGTCCTCGCCCTGCGCGCCGACGGCACCGTCGCGCACGCCGGGCCGTCGCCCGAGCTGGCCCCGGCCGAGGCCCGGGCGCTTTATGAGGGCGCGGTCCGGTGACCGCCTTCCGCGCGCTCCTCGCCAAGGACCTTCGCACGGAGCTGCGGACCCTCGAATCGGTGCCGGCGATGGCGCTCTTCGCGACGACGACGTTCGTCCTCTTTCGCTTCGGCCTCGACCGCGAACAGCTCGAGGGCAGCCTGGCTGCCGGCGTCCTGCTGGCCACCGTCCTGTTCGCGGCGATCCTGGCGATCAACCGAGTCTTCGTCGCCGAGCGCGAACAGGGCGGCTTCGACGTCGTCCGCCTGGCCCCAATCGACGGCACGGCGCTCTATGTCGCGAAGGTCTGCGGGCTCGCGATCTACCTGGTTGTGCTCGAGCTGATCGCGGTGCCGGTCTTCTGGCTCTTCTTCCTCGACGACGGCACCGGCCTCGCCCCGCTCGCTGCCGTCCTCGTGCTCGCCGACCTCGGCCTCGCTGTGATCGGCGCGCTCGTCTCGTCGATCGCGGTCAACTCCCGCGCCCGCGACCTGATCGCGCCCCTTCTCCTGCTGCCGCTGCTCGTCCCGGTGATGATCGCGGCGGCCGGTGCGGCCGAGCCGCTGCTCGCCGCCGGCGGGCCCTCGTACGACGGCTTCGGCAAGTGGATGGCGGTGCTCGCTCTCTACGATGTCGTCTTCGGGCTTGTCGGCTACGCGGTCTATGAGTTCCTGCTCGAGGACTAGGCGACGCGCCCGCCTCTCGGATGACCTTCAAGAGCCCTCGCATCCTCCCGACGCTGACCGTCGCCGCACTCACGGTCGGCTTCGCGCTGGTCTTCTTCTATGCGCCGAACGATGCCGACCAGGGCTTCATCCAGAAGATCTTCTACCTGCACGTGCCACTGGCGACGATGGCGCTGCTCGGGTGGATGATCGCCGCCGTCCAGGCGATCCTCCACCTGCGCACGGACGACCCGAAGTGGGACGTCCGCTCCTACGTCTCCATCCACATCTCGGTGATCTTCGGGGTCGCGGTTCTGATCACCGGCGCGATCTGGGCGCGCGCCTCGTGGGGGAAGTGGTTCGTCTGGGATGAGCCGACGCTGGTCTCGTTTTTGATCGTCTTCCTGCTCTACGCGACGTACTACCCGCTGCGCTACGCGATCGAGGACCGCGAGCGCCAATCGCGCTACGCCTCGGTGTTCGCGATCACCGCCGGTGCCTTCGTGCCGCTCAACTTCCTCGCCGTGCGGCTCGCGGAGAGCCTCGTTCACCCGCGGGTCTTCGCGACCACCGAGGGCGGGATGCCGGGGAAGATGTGGGTCGCATTTGTGGTCTGCCTCGCCGGGATGGCGCTCCTCTGGGAGACGCTGGTGCGGTTCGAGCTCGCGGCGAAGTCGACGCGGGCCCGACTCGGGCGGCTGCGGCGGGCGCTCGAGGGTGAGGAAGCGATCGCACGCTCGTCGCGGATCGCGCCCGTGCCGCAGCAGGCGACGGAGGTTCGCTGATGCTGTTCGCGGCGCCCGCGCTCCCGCTCGACGAGGCCGGCAAGTACGTCGCCGGCGCCTACGTCGTGTTCGTCGCGCTGCTCTTGATCTACCTCGCGATCATGGCCGCGCGGCTCCAGCGCATCGACCGCGAGCTCGGCGAGCTCGCGGAGCTGGCGGAGGAGAGGCGCGATGGCTGAGCTCCTGGCGCTCGGCGTCTCCCACAAGACCGCGCCGCTCGAGCTCCGCGAGCGGATGGCGCTCACCGAGGGTCGCGCCGTCGGCGTGCTCGGCGAGCTGCGCGAGCGCGAGGAGATTCAAGAGGCGGCCGCGATCTCGACCTGCAACCGCACCGAGCTCTACCTCTACGCGTCCGAGCCGGTTGGCGCTGAGTCCGCCGCGCTGGGCTTGCTGGCGCGCGAGGCCGAGACGCAGCCGACCGAGCTGGTCGGCCACCTCTACTCGTTCCGCGGCGCGGCGGCCGCCGAGCACCTGATGCGGGTCACCTCGGGGCTCGACTCGATGATCCTCGGCGAAGCCGAGGTCCAGGGGCAGGTGAAGCGCTCCTACGAGCTCGCGCTGGTCGAGGGCGCCACGGGACCGATCCTCAACCGGCTCTTCCGCGCGTCGCTGGCCGCCGGCAAGCGCGCCCGCGCCGAGACCGGGATCTCCGAGCGGTCGATGTCGATCCCGTCCGTCGCGGTGGATCTCGCACAGCGGACGCTCGGCGACCTCGACGATCGCCGCGTGCTCGTGGTCGGCGCCGGCGAGACGGCAGAGCTGACGGCGAAGGCGCTCGCCGCGAAGGGCGTGCACGCAATCTTCATCGCCAACCGCCACTACGACCGGGCGATCGGGCTCGCCGAGCGCTTCTCGGGGACGGCGGTGCGCTTCGAGGCGCTCCCCGACGAGCTCGTGGACGCCGACATCGTCGTCAGCTCGACCAGCTCGCCCCACCACGTGATCGAGAGCGAGGGGTTGGCCGAGGTCATGTCGGCCCGCGAGGGCCGCCCCCTGCTCCTCATCGACCTGGCCGTCCCGCGCGACGTTCATCCGAGCTGCCGGGAGCTCGCCGCCGTCGGCCTTTACGACATGGACGACCTCCAAGCGCTCGTCGAGCGCAATCTCTCGGGGCGCGAGTCCGAGGTCAAGCGGGTCGACGCGATCCTGAGGGCCGAGCACGGCCGGTTCGACCAGTGGCTTGCGGCGCAGGACGTGATGCCGACGATCGCTTCGCTTCGCCGCCGCGCCGACGACGTCGTCGAGCGGGTGCTGGCCGAGAACGCGGAGCGGTGGGAGGGGCTCACGGACGCCGACTTCGAGCGGGTCGCGAGCGCGGCGCGGGCGATCGCATCGAGGCTCCTGCACGAACCGACGCTGCGGCTGAGGCGCTCGGCCGGCGAGGCGGACTCCTACGCCAAGGTCGCGGTGCTGCGCGAGCTCTTCGGCCTCGACGCGTCGAGCGAGCCGGTCTCCTCCGATGCCGCCGAGGTCTCGGATCTCCGTGAGCGCCAGCGGCGCCGCGGCGGCCGTTGAGCGCGGAGCAACGATCAACGAGAGCCGATTCGATGCGATGCGCGATCCAGGTGTTGTGAGCGCCCTGCGGCTCGGCACCCGCTCGAGCGTCCTGGCGCTGGCACAGGCCGAGGCGATCGCGCAGGCGCTCGGCGGCGCCGAGGTCGTGACGGTCAAGACGGCCGACTCCGAGGTCGGCGACAAGGCACGCTTCGTGCGCGGCGTGGAGGCCGCGATCCTCGAGGGCGAGGTCGCGATCGGCGTCCACTCGGCGAAGGACGTGCCCGGCGAGCTGCCGGACGAGCTCGAGCTCGTCGGCGTCCCCGGTCGCGAGGATCCACGCGACGCCTTCGTCGGCTCCGCCGGCTCGCTCGACGAGGTCCCCGAGGGCGCGCGGGTCGGCACCTCGAGCCTGCGGCGCACCTCGCAGCTTCTCGCCCTGAGGCCCGACCTCGAGATCGCCGCGCTCCGCGGGAACGTCGACACGCGCCTGCGCCGCCTGGCCGATCGCGATTACGACGGCATCGTGCTCGCGGCCGCCGGTCTCGTGCGGCTCGGACGTGCCGGCGAGATCGCGTTCGAGTTCGAGGCCGAAGAGCTCACCCCCGCGCCGGGCCAGGGCGCTCTCGCGCTCGAGGCGCGGGCCGATGACGCCGACGCGGCCGCGGCCGCGGCGCGCATCTCCGACCGCGCGGCGCTCGTCGAGCTGACGGCGGAGCGCGCGGCGACGCGGGCCCTCCGCGCGAGCTGTGACACGCCGGTCGGGATCTGCGCCAGGCACCGCTCTTCCGGCCTCGCGATCGCCGGCTACGCCGGGTTGCCGGACGGCAGCGAATGGGTGCGCGACCGAGTCGAGGGCGATCCCGAGCAGCCGGTGGCACTCGGCGAGGCGCTCGCGGCGCGGATGCTCGCCGCGGGCGCCGAGGGCATCCTGGCGCGCGCCGAAGAGTTCGCCCGATGAGTGCTCGTCCCGGCATCGTGTACCTGGTGGGCGCCGGACCCGGCGACCCCGGGCTCATCACCGCCCGTGCGCTGGAGCTGATCGAGAGCGCCGACGCGATCCTCTTTGACCGGTTGATCCCAGCAGTCGCGCTTCAGGGCGCGCGGCCCGACGCCGAGCTTCGCTACGTCGGGAAGCAACCGGGCGATGCCTCGGTGGCCCAGGAGCGAATCCACGAGGAGATGGTCGAGCGCGCCCGGCGGGGGCTGAGCGTGGTGCGGCTGAAGGGCGGGGACCCGTTCGTGTTCGGCCGGGGCGGCGAGGAGGCCGAGGCGCTCGCCGACGCGGGGATCGAGTTCGAGGTCGTGCCGGGGGTGACCGCAGGCGTCGCCGCCCCGGCTTACGCCGGGATCCCGGTCACGCACCGCGCCGAGGCCTCCGCTGTCGCGTTCGTCACGGGCCACGAGGACCCGGAGAAGCCGGAGACGGCCCTCGACTGGGACGCGCTGGCGCGCTTTCCGGGGACGCTCGTGCTCTACATGGGCGTGAAGAACCTGCCCACGATCGCGGAGCGGCTCGCCGCCGCCGGCCGGGATCCGTCCGAGCCGGCCGCGGCGATAGAGCGTGGCACGCATCCCGCCCAGCGGACGGTGACGGCGACGCTCGCCGAGCTTCCGCGCGCCGTCGACGCCGCAGCGATCAAGCCGCCGACGATCCTGCTCTTCGGCCCGGTTGCACGCCGCCGCGAGACGATCGCGTGGCTCGAGCGCCGCCCGCTCCACGGCCGGCGCGTCGTGGTGACGCGAGCGCGGGCGCAGGCGAGCGGGCTCGCGACGACGCTGCGCGCACTTGGCGCTGAGGTCGTCGAGTTGCCGGCGATCCGGGTCGAGCCGCGGCTTGACTCGGCCGAGGTGCGCGACGCGGTCGCCGGTGTTCACACCTACGCCCTCGTCTGTCTCACGAGCCCGAACGGAGTCCGGCTCCTGTTCGAGGCGATGGCCGAGCAGGGCCGCGACGCCCGCGCGCTCTCCAACTCGACGATCGCGGCGATCGGCCCGGGAACGGCGACCGCCCTCGCCGAGCGCGGCGTGCTCGCCGACATCGTCCCGGAGCGCTTCGTCGCCGAGTCGCTGGTCGAGGCGCTCGCCCCGGTCGAGGTCGCCGAGAGGCCCGTGCTCGTCGCGCGGGCGGCCGAGGCTCGCGACGTGCTCCCGAACGCCCTCGCCGAGCGCGGGGCGAAGGTCGACGTCGTCGCCCTCTACGGCACGGTCCGCGAGGAGCCCGACGCCGCCGCGATCGAGGCCGCGCGGAACGCCGACTACGTCACCTTCACCTCATCCTCGACCGTCCGCAACCTGCTCGACGTCGTCGGAGACGGGTTCCCGCGCGGCGCACGCGTTGTCTCGATTGGCCCGGTGACGAGCGCGACCGCCCGCGAGGCCGGGCTCGAGGTCGCCGTCGAGGCGGAGCGGCACGACCCTGACGGATTGGTCGAGGCGCTACTCGAGGACGCGAAGCCGGGCTAGCCCGAGCCCTACGCGACCCCGTCCGCGTCGGCGCACTTCCCCTTGTAGAGCTCGATCTTGTAGTCGATCAGCTCGAGGTTTCGCCGCAGCTCGAGCAGGCGCCGGCGAACCTCCTCGCGGTGCGCCTCGAGGAGGTCGAGGCGCTCGTCCTCGTTGCCGTCGCCCTCGCGGACGAGCTCCGCGTACCGGCGGATGCGGCGGATGGGCATTCCGGTGGCGCGGAGCTTCGTGCAGACGGTGATCCACTCGACATCGTCCGGCGCGTAGCGGCGGTGCCCGGAGCCGTTGCGCACGATCGGGGCGAGCAGACCGGCGCGCTCGTAGTAGCGAAGCGTGTGGACGGTGACGCCGGCGGCTGACGCAGCCTCGGCAATCGACATCTCCGGCGCTTCAACGGTCGGCATATCAGCAGCGTAGAAGTTAGAGCGCGCTCTAGGTCAAGGAGTTCTTCTGGCGGGGGTTTCGGGCCTTGACTTAGAGCGCACTTCAACCCGTAGCGTGATGTCGACTCACGAGAACACGACGAAAGGGGACACGATGGAGAAGCGACCGCTCGGCGAGTCGGGACTCGAGGTTTCGGCGATCGGGCTCGGCTGTATGGGCATGTCTGCCTTCTACGGCTCCACCGATGAGGCGGAGTCGATCGCGACGATCCAGCGCGGGCTCGAGCTAGGCGTCAACTTCCTGGACACCGCGCAGCTCTACGGGCCACTGACGAATGAGGAACTGGTCGGCCGGGCGGTCAAGGGCCATCGGGACGAGTACGTGATCGCGACGAAGTTCCAGCGCCGCATGGACAACGCGGTGCCCGGCGACATGTCGACCGTCGGCCCGCTCGATGGCTCGGCGGAGCACGTCCGCACTTCGATCGACGGCTCGCTCGAGCGCTTGGGGACCGACCACGTCGACCTCTATTACCAGCACCGCGTCGACCCCAGCGTGCCGATCGAGGAGACGGTGGGCGCGATGGCGGAGCTCGTCCAGGCGGGCAAGGTGCGTCACATCGGTCTCAGCGAGGCGGCGCCGGACACCATCCGACGCGCCCAGGCAGCGCATCCGATCGCCGCCGTGCAGACGGAGTACTCACTGTGGACGCGGGATCTCGAAGCCGAGGTCCTGCCGACGCTGCGAGAGCTCGGCATCGGCCTCGTCGCGTACTCGCCGCTCGGGCGCGGTTTCCTCTCCGGCCGCTTCCAGTCGCCCGAGGAGCTCGATGAGAACGACTGGCGGCGCACACAGCCGCGGTTCAGCGAGGAGAACACCGAGCGCAACCGGGCGCTGGTCGCGAAGGTCGAGGAGATCGCGGCGGAGAAGGGCTGCACGCCCGCCCAGCTCGCGCTCGCCTGGGTGCTCGCGCGGGGCGACGACGTGGTCCCGATCCCCGGCACGAAGCGCCGGACCTACCTGGAGCAGAACGCGGCCGCCGTCGAGGTCGAGCTCACCGAATCGGATCTCGAGCGGATCGACGCGGAGCTTCCGGAGCCCGCGGGCGAGCGCTACGACGAGGCGGGGATGGCCACGGTCAACCGCTGAGCCGTCCGGGTCCACGCCGCGGATTAGATTCCGCGGCGTGCCCCGCCCGATCACCTTCCTCTCCGACTACGGCAACGACGACGAATTCGCCGGCGTCTGCCGGGCCGTGATCGCGAAAATCGCGCCGGGGGCGCGCGTGATCGACCTGACCCACGGCATCCGCCGCCACGATGTCGCGCACGGCGCCGCCGTGCTCGCCAACGCGGTGGCGTACGCGCCCGACGCAGTGCACCTCGCGGTCGTGGACCCGGGCGTCGGAACCGGAAGGGCCGGCGTCGCCGTCGCCGCTGCGGACGGCGAGAACTGGTTCGTCGGCCCGGACAACGGGCTCCTCTGGCCGGCGCTCGAGCGCTGCGGTGGCTCCGCGGCCGCCGTCGAGATCTCGAACTCTCCGGCCGGGCTCGAGCCGGTCTCGGCAACCTTCCACGGCCGCGACCTCTTCGCCCCGGTCGCGGCGCGGCTCGCGCTCGGCGCGGAGCTCGGCGCACTCGGCGAGCCGCTCGACGGCGATGCCCTAGTGAGGATCGAGCGCAGCGAGGCCACCGTCGAGCCCGGGCGCCGGCTCGAGGCGCAGGTGAGCCACGTCGACGCGTTCGGGAACGTGTCGCTCGTCGCCACCGCGGCGGACGCCGACGACGCCGGCCTCGAGGTGGGAAAGCGGCTGCGGGTGCGCGCGGCGCGTGGCGAGGACGAGGCCCGGTACGCGCTCACGTTTGCGGATGCGGAGGCGGGGCAGATGGTCCTGCTCGTCGACTCCGCGCACTCGCTCGCGCTCGCAGTCAACAAGGGCGACGCCGCGGGTCGGCTCGAGCTCGGCGCCGGCGACCGCGTCGAGCTGACCCCGATGTGACCGAGTTCGGCCGCCCGCACGTCCACCTGCGGCTCACCGAGTCGACCAATGACCGCGCCCGCGACCTCGCGGAGGCCGGGGCGCCGAGCGGGACGATCGTGACGGCGGCCGAGCAGAGCGCCGGCCGCGGCCGCCACGGGCGTGTCTGGTCCGCCCCGCCGGGCCAGGCGCTTCTCTTCTCGGCGATCCTTCGCCCGCTCGACCTCGAACACTCGCTCCTGCCGCTCGCGGCGCCCGTCGCAGTTTGCGAGGCGATCGAGTCCGTGGCCCCGGTCGAGTGCGCGATCAAGTGGCCGAACGACGTCTGGCTCGACGAGCGCAAGGTCGCCGGCGTCCTGATCGAGGCGCGCCCGCCGGCGTGGGCCGTGATCGGCGTCGGCGTCAACGTCGCGATCGCGGACGATGACTTCCCGCCCGACGTTCGCTGGCCGGCGACGTCGATCGGCGATGACGTGACCGTCGAAAGTATGCGCACTGCGCTCTGCGAGGCGCTGGGCGACTGGGTCGACGCGCCGGCGCCCGAGACCCTGGAGCAGTTCCGCCGCCGCGACGCGCTTTCCGGGCGCGAGGTGAGCTGGGAGGGCGCGGGGACGGCTCCGGGCAGCGGACGGGCCGCCGCCGTTGACGAGCGCGGCAACCTCGTCGTCGAGCTCGGCGACGGCGAGCGGCTCGCGCTCGGCTCCGGCGAGGTCAGCCTGCGGCTCCGCTAATCCTCCTCGGAGTCATCCCTGATGCACAAAGCCGCGAAGTCGAGCCCGTAGATCGGGTGCGGCACCTGGCATCCCATGCGTGCCGAGAGGAGATAATGCGTCTCGCCGCTGGCGTAGGCCGCCTCGGGCGCGGCCTGGTCGGCGAGGTCGCGGTCAAGCCGCGCATAGGCCCGCAGCCGCGCTTCGCCCGAGAGCCGCGAGGCGGCGGCCATCCGCCGCTCGAAAGCCGGGTTGTAGAACCCGCCCGGATGCTCAGCGCCGCCTGCGAACTGGCTGTTGATGTAGTTGAACGGATCGGCGTAGTCAACGATCCAACCCCACGTCCCGATGTCCCACGGTTCGTCGCGCTGGAACTCACGCGTGAACATCTCCTGGAGCGAGAACTGCCGAACGTCGAGCGTGATCCCGATCGCGCTCAGGTCCGAGCGCAGGGTCTCGGCATTGCGCGTGCAGCCGGGCGTATCGCACGTGTAGAGGACCGCGTGCCGCTTGTGCTCGCCCGCGAGCCGGCGGGCGCTCTTAAGATCGGGCCCGCCGAGCGGATAGATCGCGGCATCGTGATACCCCGGGATCCCCGGCGGGATGTATTGATCGGTCGGTCTGCCGGGCGGCCCGAGCCCGACGTCTCGCGAGAGTGCCCGCCGATCGATCGCGTAGTTCACAGCTTGGCGCAGGCTGGCGTCCAGGAAGGGACCGCGCCGTGTGTTGAAGATGAACGAGAAGACTGACGGCAGCGGTTGTGTGAAGAGCTGTTGCCGGCCGGCCTCGGCGGCCTCGCTTCGCGGCCCATAGAGCGCCTCGAGCCGGCGTTCGGTACTCATCGTCACGCCTGCTTCCAGGTCCGGGTGGAGGTCGACGTAGTCGGCGCGTCCGTCCTCGACGTCAGCGACTCCTCGTTCGGTGCTGACGCCGAAGGTGAGCCGGATCTCCGCGAGCTCGTGCGGACGTGGCCCCGCGTAGTTGGGGTTTTCGCGAAGGACGAGGCTCTTCTCCGCGTTGCGAGAAGCGACGTAGTACGGCCCGGCGGATGGCAGCTCGTCGATTCCCTCCGGGTCGATCGGCGTCTCCGGAGGAACGGCGCAGAAGTAGTCGTCGCCCAATCGCTCCGCCAGGTCCGGCACCGGTCTCGTAAGCCGGATCACCAGCGTCTGTCCGTGCGCGCTCACCCCGGCCAGCCTGCGGGTGCGTCCGGCGCCGTACGCCTTCGCGCCGACGATGTCCCGGAGGAGTTTGCGTCCGTACGCGTTCATCCTCGGACTCAACACGCGCTCGATCGCGCGCTCGAAGGCAGCCGCTGTGACGGGCGCGTCCGAGGGAGGCGAGAAGCGGTAGCCGGACCGGAGCTCGAAGGTGTAGGTCTTGCCGTCGTCCGATATGACCGGGGGACCATTCGCGACCTCAGGCCGCAGGTCGGCGCCTTCCGGGAACGGACGATCGGGGTAGTTGTAGAGCTTGGCGCAGGTGGCGTAGGGGACGTGACTGGCGACGTAGTTATCGAGTGCCGGGTCCGTCGGGCCCGGGTCGCTTGGGAGCAGCAGCTGCGCGGTATCCGCAGGCAGTTCACCCGCGGGAGCCTCGGGCGCCGCCGGCTCGGCCTGGACGCTGACCCAGACGAGGCCGTTCGCCACCGCGACCCCCTGTGGCGCCTGCCCGACGTCGACCGTCGCCTCCACCTGGTTGCTCTCAGGATCGATCCGCGAGACGGTGCCGCTGAGGCTGCTTGCGACCCACACGGCTCCTTCGCCCGTCGCGACACCGGTGGGCCGCCCGTCGACCGGGATCGTCGCGGTCACCGCGCCGCTGCTCGGATCGAGGCGGGCGACGGTGTCCTCGCGGGTGTTCGCGATCCAGACGGCACCCTCGCCGGCGGCGACTGCCGCCGGCCCCTGCCCTACCGGTGTCGTCGCAGTCACCACGTTCGCGCGCGGATCGATCCGGGTCACGGTGTTGTCGACGTCGTCCGTCACCCAAACGGCTCCTGATCCGGCCGCGATCGCGCTGGGGCCGTTCCCGACCGGGATTCTCGCTACCACCACGTCGCGGTCGGCGTCGACGCGGGCGATTGACCGTCCAGCCCTGACGACCCACGCGGCGCCGTAGCCGACGGCCACCGGGCTCAGCGCGTAGATCGGGAAGGGGTCCGGCGCCCCCGCGAGCCGGATCGACCGGCTCGCCCCCAGCGACGGATCGAATCGGACCAGCTCCTCGCCTCGACTGGCCGCCATCCAAACAGCACCGGCGCCGGCCGCAAGGCCGGCAACGCTCGCGGGCGGAGAGGTCGTGCCGAGCACAGTCCTGAGCTCGGGGTCGACTTGTGTCGCCGTGTCGTCGCCGGTGTTGGCGACCCAGATGAAACCGCCGCCGCGGGAGACATCGGTCGGTGCGACGCCGGTCGGCACCGTTTCGACGACTCCGTTCGTGCTCGGATCGATCACCCCAAGTGAGTTCGCCGAGGCGGCCTCCGCCGCCTTCCCGCCCCCGCTGATGGCGATGATCGCCGCGGCGACCGCCGCGAGCAGCAAGCCGCCGCCGAGCAACAGGAGGACCCCGCCCCGCGGAGCCCGCGCCGCACCGACGGCGTCCCGGCGGCGGGACGGCGCGGCGATCGCGGGATCCTGCATGAGGATCGCGCGCTCGAGCTGCTGAAGCTCGGGCCCGGGCTCGAGGCCCAGCTCTCGGTCGAGCGTCCGCCGCGCATCGCGGTAGCTGTCGAGGGCCGCTGTCTGGCGGCCCGTGCGGTAGAGCGCGAGCATCAGCTGGGCGCGCAGACGCTCCCGCGCTGGATGCCCTGCGACGAGGCTCTCGAGCTCGGGAACGAGCACGGCGTGCCGGCCGAGCGCGAGATCCGCCTCGATCCGGTCCTCCAGGACGGCGAGGCGCAGCTCCTCGAGCCGGCCGATCTCCCTCCGCGCGAACTCCTCATACGCGAAATCGGCCAGCGGCTCCCCTCGCCAGAGCTCCAGCGCCGACCGCAGGCGCTCCGCCGCCTCACGCGGTTCGCCGCGGTCGAGCGCCTCGCGCCCCTCCGCCGCGAGCCGCTCGAAGCGGTCGACATCCACCTCATCGGGGCCGGCGAGCAGCGCGTAGCCGCCGCCGCGCGTTACGAGCACGCCTTCGCCGAGCACCTTGCGAAGACGCGATACGTAGACCCGGACCGTCTTCTCCGCCGTCTCGGGCGGCCGCTCACCCCAGAGCTCGTCGACTACGCGATCGACGGCGACGGCTTCGCCCCGGTGCAGCAGGAGGATCGCGAGGACGGCTCGCTGACGCGCTCCCCCCAGGGGCGCCTCCCGTCCCTCGACCAGGGCCTCGACCGGCCCCAAGAGCCGGAACTCCATCAGCGGTCCTCCGTTCGAGGCGAACCTACCGCGCGTTTGCTCGTTTGCAACCTCCAGCAGCCGCGCGTTTCCCCTGCTCGTAGAGGCTCGCCGCAATGGATCGCGCTGGAGCGATCCCCACTCGGAGAGGAGCTCTCATGAGGAGCAGAAGTCACCAACTGCGGCGCTGGCTCGCACTCACCACAGTGATCGGTGCGGTGGCGGCACCCGCCGGGTCGGCCGCGGTGGCCGACCCGCCCATTCCGGGAGCGGACGTCCCACAGGACCAGCGGTCGGACAACGGCTACGTCGGCAGCGTCACCGCCATCGCCCGGCCCGAGACGCCGCGGTCGCCCGTCGTGTCGACGTCCAGCGACTCAGCCGGGGGGTTCGATTGGGGTGACGCCGGTATCGGCGCCGCCGGGATGCTCGCCCTCGGTGCGGTCGGTGCCGGAGCCGCACTCACCTTCGGGCATCGTCGCGCGCGCCATCGGCTCGCCTAGCGACCGCAGCAAACACACGCGACAGCGGGCGCGCCCGGTCAACCGCCGGGCGCGCCCGCGTTCTAGAGGTCGACCAAAACCTCGAACCCGCCGTAGATCATCCGCTTGTAGTCGGCGATGTCGCCCGCCGGGTCCATCAACGCCTTCATCCGCTCGTCCGCCATCACCTTGGCGTTCACGTCGGCGCGATGCTCGCGGGACTCATAGGAGATCCACGCGAAGACGACCGTCTCGTCGTCCTCGAGCTTGACGCTGCGCGGGAACGACGTCACCTCTCCGACCGCGACGTCCTCGGCGATGCACTCGGTGTAGCCGAGCGCGCCGTGCTCTTTCCAGAGCGCACCCGCCTCGCTCGCCACCTCGCGATAACGCTCGAGGTTCGCCTTCGGCAGCGGCATCACGAATCCATCGACGTAACGGGCCATCTCATCCACCTTTCGCGTGCATTCTTGGAAACCGGCGGTAGTGACCACCGCCGGCGCGGAAACTCATCGCCGGCGTCGCGGGCGTTCACCCGTAGGGGCGGTGGCACACGGCCTCGACGTTGTTGCCGTCCGGGTCGAGTACGAACGCGCCGTAGTAATGCTCGTGGTAGTCGCGTGGACCCGGCGACCCGTTGTCGCGGCCGCCGGCGATGAGCGCCGCCGCGTGGAAGGCGTCGACGGTGGCGCGGTCGGGGCAGGCGAAAGCGATGTGCGCCGACGGTGTCGGCGTGCCGCGCTCGTGAATCCAGAAGTACGGCTTGCGCTCATCTCCGAATCCGGCGGAGGTCGCGAATTCCATCAGCGGGCGGATACCGAGCGGCTCCAGCGCCGCCACGTAGAAGGCGCGCGCCGCCGCGAAGTCACTGACATTGATGCCGACGTGGTCGAGCACGCTCAGAACCGTAGTAGTCGCGGTTCCCTGCGGAACCTCTGACGGATGTGTGGTTCGACCGCTATGAGCGGCACAACCCCACATCGGTTACGCGGCGGCGTCCTCCTCCTGCGCGTCCGGCTCGCGACGCTCTTCCGATCCCTCCGCCGCCTCCGCCTCCACGTCCTCGAGGCGCTCGCGCTCGCGACCGTTCTCGCCCTCGGCGTCGCCGCGGGCCTCGCGCTTGGAGCGCCGGCGCCGGCGCTTGCCGCCCTTCGGGAAGTTGCGAAGGAGCTCGCGAGCCACGGCGGAGGGCTTTCTCGCCATCCGCATCCGCGCGCCGCGCAGGACCTCCTCGGCCTCGGGGGTGTGGGCGACCGCGGCGGCGAGCAGGGCGACGGCGAGCCGCCGGTCCTGCTGGCGGGCGGCATGGACGATGCGCCGCGCATTACGGCCGTGGGCCCGCCCCGAGCTGTTCACGAACAGGCCGAGCAGGCGCTTCGTCTCCGGCCAGCGCTGCACCGCGTACTCCTCGTGGAGCTCGCGGGTGGTCTCGGCGAGCCGCCACACCCAAGCCTGCGCCTGGTCGCGGCGGCCGATCCGCTTCTCCGCCAGCGCCTGCAGGAGGATCTTCGCGCCGGCGCGCCGCTCGTCGCGGGGCCAGGTTGCGACCACGTCGACCGCGTCGTCGAACGGCTCGGCCTCGCGAAGGGCCGCGATCTCGCCCAGCGCCTTCAGCCGCAGCTGGTTGTTGCGGTTGCGCTGCAGGCAGGTGAGCAGGAATCGCCGACGGAGCTCCTTCGCCTGGTCGTGCTGGATCATCGCCTTCGCGCGCCGCCAGTTGTTGGCGGTGACGCGCGCGCCGGCGAGCGCGGCCCAGGCGTGCTGCTCGGAGTAGTTCAGGTGCTCGACGGCGATGCGCCAGAGCTCGCGCTCGAGCACGGCGAGCCGGCGCTCGGGATCGGCGGAGACTGGGAGCACGCGGCGCTCGACCCGCACCCGGCGCCCGCGCCCGCGCCGCACCGGTCCGACGACGATCGCGCCGCCTCGGTAGACGTCGCGGTCGAGCAGGCTGTGGAGGGTGACGATCGTCTCGTCGTGCGTCGTGGCCGGGTGGACGAAGTCGATCACGAGCCCGGCCTCCTTGCCGGGGTTGCGGCGCGTCACGCGCCCGACCCGCTGCTGGTAGACGCGCCGCGAGGCGGTCGGCGCGAGGTGCATGCAGATGGTCGCCCGGGGCGAGTTCCAGCCTTCGGCGAGGAGCATCGCGTTGCAGAGCACGTCGACCTCGCCGCGCTCGAAGGCGGCGAGGATCTCCGCGAGCTCGCGCTTCGGCGTCTCGCCGGAAACCGCGCGGGCCTTGATGCCGACGTTCTGGAACGCCTTGGCGACGTTGTTGGCGTGCTTGACCCCGGCCGTGTAGAGGACGCCCGGCACGCGTTTGAAGCGCGACTGGTACAGGTCGGCGACCGCGACGTTGAACGGTTCCTGGTCGAGGAGTGCGGCCAGCTCCTCCTGGTCGAAGTCCTGGTCGACCTCGCCTCGCCGCAGCGGCACCTTGGCGATCGTTCGCACCCCCGGCCCCGGCGGGATGCGGATGCAGCGAAGCGGCGCGATCACGCCGCGGCGCGCCGCCTGGGCGAGATCGAAGCGGGAGGTCTGGGTGGGGAAGAGGTCGGCGACGTGGCGTGCGATCAGGGCGCCTGTCGCCGTCATGCCGATGAAGACCGGCCCGGTCCACGCGCGGATGCAGGCGCTCGTCTTCTCGCCGAGGGCTGTGTGGGCCTCGTCGCAGATCACGATCGAGTAGGCGTCAGAGACGCTGCCGGCGTTGCGGACGAACCACTGGTAGGTCTCCACCGTCACCGGGCCGTAGGGGTGATCGGCGCCGTCGAGGAGCGGCGGCGAGAGCCGTTCCTTGTAGCCGCGGTCGGAGATCTCGCCGATGAACTGGTCGACCAGGTTGCGCCGATGGGTGAGGATGAGCACGCCCCCGGTGCGCGAGGACTCGATGAAGCCGACCGCGGCCACCGTCTTCCCGGCGCCGGTCGCATGCTCGAACCAGAAACGCCGGCTCGCGCCCGGGTCCTCCGGCGCCTCGGGGATCTCCTCCTCGTCGGCCGGCTCCTCCCAGTCCTGGGGCTCCTCGTCGGGCGCCAGCAGGTCGTCGTCGTCGGAGGCCTGCGCGTCGGCGGTGCCGTTGCCGTTCGCGGCCTCGGGCGCCGCGTCCCCGTTCGTTCGCCCGCCGTTGCGGCCGTTGCGGCGCGCGACGCCCTCCGGGCCCTCCAGCTCCGAGGTGATCGCGGCGAGCGTCCCCGACAGCGCGTCGACCTGGTGGTCGTTCAGCTCGGCGTCGTCGAGGAGCTTCGGGCGCTCCTCGGAGAGGAGCCGCTCGAGCCCGAGCAACAGCGAGTAGTCGCGTCGCCACTCGAACGACGGGATATCCCGGCCGGCCTCGATCTCCTCGAGCGCGGCGTCGACGGCGCGGCGTCTCGCCGTGCCCTCGGTGAGGTCGGCGATCCTCTCGCCCTCGAGCAGGATCGGCTCGCGAGTGAACTCGCGCACCCGATCGAGATCGGCCTCGCTCAGCTCGCTCGCCGCCTCTGCGGCAACGTCAGTGGGGTTGGACATGAGAGAAGGAAAATTCGGTCCCGCGCTCGCCAGCGGTCCTCGGATGCCAAGGCGAGCGAAGAAGCTCGGCTGCGGCGGGCCTATCGGGCTCCACCCCCTCCGGGTGGACCGACCGCCCCCCTGCGGTCCAAGATTCGGGACCGACCTAAATTACACCACACCGGCTCGGACGATGGGCTGTGCCGCGCTCAGAGCGCAGGTAAACGCCTGCGTACTCAGCCCTTTCGGCGTTGAGATGCGCTCGATTGAACTGCGTCAACAGCACAGTAGGGGGAAGAGACGACCGCCGGCGCCGGACTAAGCTCAGGTCCGGCGGGCGCGTTGGCCCGGGGTGATTTGAGTAAGAACGGGCGGCACCAGAGACTGACTTGGTGGCTGATCGCCGCCGGCTGCGCGCTGGTCGTGCTGCTCGTCGTGCTGGCCCTGACGAGCCGGGACGACGGCGACGGCGATGGCGACGCCGGCAATCCGGACGCGGCGACGATCGACTACGAGAAGGCGCTCGCCGGCGCGCCGAAGCCGCTCGCCGGCCTTTACGCGAAGGGCGACGCGCTGATCCCCGGCGGCATCGCCGAGCTCGACTCACAGCTTGCGGCCGTCCGCGGATATCCGGCGGTCGTCAACGTCTGGGCCTCGTGGTGCGGGCCGTGCCGGTTCGAGTTCCCGGACTTTCAGAGGGTGGCGGCGAAGCGCGGCGACGAGGTCGCCTTCCTCGGGCTCGACGCGGAGGACTCGGACGCCGCAGCCCAGACGTTCCTCGAGGAGTTGCCGCTGCCGTACCCGAGCGTGACCGATCCGGACGCCGAGGCGAAGCGCGAGTTCGGCCTCCTCGGCTATCCGGCGACGATCTACTTCGACGCCCAAGGCGAGCGCACCTACGTGAAGCAGGGCCCGTATCGGTCCGCGGAGGAGATCGAGGCGGACATCGAGCGCCACGCGAGCTGACCGAGGACGGTCGTCCAGCGACGGGCGCCGACGAGGCCGCCGTTTGAGACGAATAGCGTCCTGAACGTCGGTCTCGCGATGCCAGCCCACCCGGCCCGGCCGTTCGGAGGTCGATAATCGTCCTATGCGTAGCCGGGTCCAACTCGCGCTTTGGTGCCTCGTGGCCGGCGCGCTGCTCGCACCGGGCGCGCTCCAGGCGCAGAGCTCGAACACGGTGCCGTCGATCGAGCTCCAGACGACGATCGACCCGGCGAGCGCCAAGTGGATCTCCTCGGCGCTGGATGACGCGGCCGACGACGGCGCGCCGCTCGCGATCATCCGCATCGACACCCCGGGCGGGCTCGACGAGTCGATGCGAGAGATCGTCAAGGACATCATCGACGCGCCGATGCCAGTCGTCGTCTACGTGTCGCCCGACGGCGCCCGAGCCGCCTCGGCCGGCGCCTTCATCACCCAGGCCGGCGACGTCGCCGCGATGGCCCCACAGACGAACATCGGCGCCGCGAGCGCGGTCACCGCGACCGGCGGCGACATCGGTGGCACGCTCGGCGAGAAGGTCGAGAACGACGCCGCGGCCTACATCCGGGCACTCGCCGAGAGCCACGGGCGCGACGGCGCGCTGCCCGCTCGCATGGTCACCGACGCCGAGAGCGTCACGGCCTCGGAGGCGCTCGATCAGCGCGCGATCGACGTGATCGCCGCGAGCGAAGACGAGCTGCTCACCGAGCTCGACGGCATCCGGGTCAAGGGCCCGAAGGCGACCATCCTGCACACCGCCGGCCTCGAGATCTCAGAGCGCGACACCCCCCTTCAGTACGAGCTGCTCTCGCTGCTCGTCAACCCGACGGTCGCCTACCTCCTCCTGCTCGTCGGCCTGGTCGGCCTCGGGATCGAGGTCTTCAGCCCGGGCCTCATCTTCCCGGGCACGCTCGGCCTCGTCTCGCTCCTGCTCGGCGCCTACGGAACGGCGCAGCTTCCGGTGACCGCGGCAGGGATCGCGCTGCTCGTGGTCGGGATCGGGCTGATCATCGCCGAGGCGCACCTGCCCACGAACGGGGTCCTCGGCGCCGTGGGGGTGCTCGCGCTGGCGCTGAGCGGGCTGTTGCTCTTCGACTCCGGGTCGGATGCGTTCGAGGTCTCGGCCCCGGTCGTGATCGTGGTCGCGCTCCTTCTGGGCGGCGCCCTCGCTTTCGCCGTGCAGAAGGTGGTCGCGGCGCGCCACCGGCCGGTGATGACCGGCTGGGAGGAGATGGTCGGCGCCGTCGGCGAGGTCCGCCAGCCGCTCGTGCCGGCGGGGCAGGTGTTCGTCGATGGGGCGCTCTGGCGCGCGGTCCCCGCCGAGGGCGCGCCCGCGGGCGAGGTCGAGCGGGTCTCCAGGCGCGGCGCTAGAGTGCGCGTCGAGGCGGTCGAGGGGCTGACGCTCCGAGTTCGGCCGCTGGAGCGCGAAGCCGAGCCAGTGGAAGGAGCGAGCTAATGGGAGTCGCCCTCGCGATTATCGGGGTAGTCGCGGTCCTCATCCTGATCATCCTCGCGGCGTCGATCCGGATTCTGCGCGAGTACGAGCGCGGGGTCATCTTCCGCCTCGGCCGGCTGATCGCCCAGAAGGGGCCCGGCCTCATCCTCCTGATCCCGTTCATCGACCAGATGGTCCGCATCGACCTGCGGACGATCACCCTCAACGTCCCGCCCCAGGAGGTGATCACCAAGGACAACGTCACGGTGCGGGTCAACGCCGTCGCCTACTTCCGCGTGATCGACTCGAACAGGGCCGTCACTGAGGTGGAGAACTTCCTGCTGGCCACCTCGCAAATCGCGCAGACGACGCTGCGCTCCGTGCTCGGCAAGGCCGAGCTCGACGCGCTGCTTAGCGAGCGCGAGCGCCTCAACACGGAGCTGCAGCAGATCATCGACGAGCAGACCGAGCCCTGGGGGATCAAGGTCTCGACGGTCGAGGTCAAGGACGTCGAGCTGCCGGCGGACATGCAGCGGGCGATGTCGCGCCAAGCCGAGGCCGAGCGCGAGCGGCGGGCGAAGATCATCGCCGCCGACGGTGAGTTCCAGGCGGCCGAGAAGCTGACTCAGGCGGCGGACATCATCAGCACGAACCCGGCGACCCTGCAGCT
>DATHAL010000013.1:0-2078 GCA_035296705.1 Solirubrobacterales bacterium | reverse complement strand
CCACCGATCCGGCGAGACCGAGGATTCGACCATCGCCGATTTGGCGGTGGCGCTGAGCTGCGGTCAGATCAAGACCGGCAGCCTCGCCCGCTCCGACCGAACCGCCAAATACAACCAGCTGCTGCGTATCGAGGAAGAGCTTGGCGACATGGCCCGCTATGCCGGGCGCGAGGCGCGCCGCCTCGGCATGGTCCGGCAGGGTGAGCGCTCCTACGTGATCGAGAACTTGCCGTAGGTCGCGTCGGCGCCTAGCGCCTCCTCGATCCGCAGCAGCTGGTTGTACTTCGCCACGCGATCCGACCGCGAGGGCGCACCGGTCTTGATCTGGCCGCAGCCGGTGGCCACCGCCAGATCGGCGATCGTGGTGTCCTCGGTCTCGCCGGAGCGGTGTGACATCACCGCCGTGTAGCCGGCGTCCTCGGCCATCCGCATCGCGTCGAGCGTCTCCGTGAGGGTGCCGATCTGGTTCACCTTGACCAGGATCGAGTTGGCCACGCCGAGTTCGATGCCGCGCTTCAGGCGCTCGGTGTTGGTCACGAACAGGTCGTCGCCGACGAGCTGGACCTTGTCGCCGATCGACTCGGTCAGCCGCTTCCAGCCATCCCAGTCCTCCTCGTCCATGCCGTCCTCGATCGAGACGATCGGGTAGCGGCCGGCGAGGTCGGCCCACAGCGAGGCGAGCGCCTCGGAGGAGAGCGTGCGCCCCTCGTGCTCGAGGCGGTACTCGCCGCCGGCGAACAGCTCGCTCGTCGCGGGGTCGAGGGCGATACCCACGTCGTCGCCCGGCCGCAGGCCGGCGGCTTCGATGCCGGCCACGAGTGCCTCGAGCGCAGCCTCGTTCGACCCGAGGTCGGGGGCGAAGCCGCCCTCGTCCCCGACCGCCGTTCCGAGGCCGCGGTCGTGGAGGTGGCGCTCCAGCGCGTGGAAGACCTCGGTGCCCATGCGCAGGGCCTCCGAGAAGGTCGGCGCGCCCACCGGGACGACCATGAACTCCTGGAAGTCGACGCGGTTGTCGGCGTGGGCCCCGCCGTTGAGGACGTTCATCATCGGCACGGGCAGGATCCGCGCCGCCTCGCCGCCGAGGTAGCGCCACACGGGCATGCCGTCCTCGGCGGCCGCGGCGCGGGCCGCGGCGAGCGACACGCCGAGGATCGCGTTCGCGCCCAGGCGCGCCTTGGTCGGAGTCCCGTCGAGCTCGAGCATCGCCCGGTCGAGGCCGTGCTGGTCGTCGGCGTCGAGCCCGGTGACCGCCGCGGCGATCTCTCCGTTCACGTTCTCGACCGCTCGGCGGACCCCCTTGCCGCCCCAGGCGTCGCCTCCGTCCCGGAGCTCGACCGCCTCGAACTCGCCGGTCGAGGCGCCCGAGGGGACCGCGGCGCGCCCTCCGGCCCCCGAGCGCAGCGCCACCTCGACCTCGACCGTCGGATTGCCGCGGCTGTCGAGGATTTGGCGGGCGTGGACTTGCTCGATCTCACTCATTCCGGGCGGCATCCTCACCGATCTCGGCCCGGCGGCGCTGGGTCGCCGCTCTGAGGGCGAGCTCGGGGTCGACGCCGCGGGCGCTCGCGAGCTCCACGAGGGCGAGCAGTGCGGCGCCCACCGCGGGCCCGGGGTCGGCGCCGGCGGTCAGCCGCGGGAGCTCCTCCGCGAGCGCGCGGGCCGCCCCCTCAGCGCTCGCCCCCCGCCCCACCCGCTCGGCGCGCCGAAGCGACTTGCGCGCGTACAGGAGCGCGGGAAGGTTCTCGGGCACGTCGTCGAACAGCGCCCCGCCGCCCCGGCCCTCGTCCTCGTGCTTGATCTCGTCCCACCGGCGCCGGACCTCGGCCGCGGTTTCGGCCGCGGCGTCGCCGAACACGTGCGGGTGCCGGCGGACGAGCTTCGCACGGCAGCCGTCGGCGACCGCGGCGAGCGACCCGGCGCCGCGCTCCTCGAGCAGGAGGGCGAGGAAGTGCACCTGGAACAGGACGTCGCCGAGCTCGTCGAGCAGCTTGGCGTCGTCGCCCGACTCGACCGCGTCGGCGAGCTCGTACGCCTCCTCGACGGTGTGGGGGACGATCGAGCGCTCATCCTGCTCGCGG
>DATHAL010000012.1:0-2652 GCA_035296705.1 Solirubrobacterales bacterium | reverse complement strand
CTCGCAGATAGGCTGATTTCCAGGTAGAAAGGCACCACATGATGATCGTGATGAAAGAGGAGGCGACGCCCGACCAGATCGAGGCGGTGATCGACCGCGTCGAGTCGGTCGGGGCGAAGGCGCACGTCTCGCGCGGGGAGCTCGTGACGGTGATCGGCGCGATCGGCGACCGCGACCACGTCGCCAACCTCGGCCTCGAGGGGGCCGAGGGGGTCGATCACCTCGTTCCGATCCTCAAGCCCTACAAGCTCGCCTCGAGCCAGTTCAAGAAGGGCGAGCGCACGGTGCTCGACTTCGGGGGGCGGAAGATCGGCGGCCCCTACTTCATGACGATCGCCGGCCCGTGCACGGTCGAGTCGCGCGAGCAGCTCCTCGACACCGCACAGCTCGTGCAGGAAGCGGGCGCCCAGCTCCTGCGCGGCGGCGCCTACAAGCCGCGCACCTCGCCGTACTCCTTCCAGGGCCTCGCCGAGGCCGGCCTGCGGCTGCTCGCCGAGGCCAAGGAGGAGACCGGCATGCCGATCGTGACCGAGGTCATGGACGCGCGCGACCTCGACGCGGTCCTCGAGGTGGCCGACGTCGTCCAGCTTGGGGCGCGCAACATGCAGAACTACACGCTGCTCACCGAGCTCGGCCGCTCGGGCCGCCCCGTGCTGCTCAAGCGCGGTCTGTCCTCCTCGCTCGAGGAGCTCCTGATGGCGGCGGAGTACGTGCTCAAGGAGGGCAACGAGGCGGTGATTCTGTGCGAGCGCGGCATCCGCACCTTCGAGACCGCCTATCGCTTCACGCTCGACTTGATGGCGATCCCGGTGCTCAAGGAGCTCACCCACCTGCCCGTGGTCGTCGACCCGAGCCATGCCGCGGGGCGCCGCGATCTCGTCACGCCGATGTCGCTCGCCGCAGCCGCCGCCGGGGCCGACGGGATCATCGTCGAGACCCACTCCGACCCCGAGCGGGCGATCTGCGACGGCCCGCAGCAGGTGCGGGCGAGCGAGTTCGCCGAGTACCTGCGCCGTGTGGAGCAGGCGGCGGCGCTCGCGGGCAAGGAGATGGCGACGGTCTGACGGCGGGGCCCCCGGGGGCCCCCAACTCGAGGTGCATCTTCGGTCGCACTCGCCGGATTCGCCGAGCGGGGCACCGGGCATGGACGGTGCGTGAAGGCCGACGGCCAGGTCATCCTCATCGTCGGCGCGCTGGCCGCGGCCGGGCTCGTGGCGTCGTTGATCGCCGAGCGCTTCCGCCTGCCGGCGCTCGTGCTCATCCTCGGGCTCGGGATGGCGATCGGCTCGGACGGGCTCGCGTGGATCGAGTTCGGAGCGCAGCCCGGCGACTACGACCTCGCGCTGTTCGTCGGGACGATCGCCCTCGCCGCGATCCTCTTCGAGGCGGGGCTCGCGACAGGCTACGCCGAGATCAGACCGGTCCTGCGTCCGGCGATCGGCCTGGCGTTCGTGGGAACGGCGGCGACAGCGGCGGTCGCCGGCCTGGCGGCGACCTACCTGTTCGACCTCCCGCTGCTGCACGGCCTGTTGCTCGGCGCCATCCTCGCCGCCTCGGACGGCGCTGCGGTGTTCGCGCTGCTGCGCGGATCGAACCTGCGGTTGAAGCTCGCCCGGACGCTCGAGGGCGAGGCGGGCTTCAACGACCCGGTCGCCGTCCTGCTGGTGCTCGGGCTCGTCGAGCTGACATGAAGCCCGGGACCGGCGCGCTCGACCTCGCGCTGCTGTTCGGCCAGGAGCTGGCGATCGGCGCGGGCGTCGGGCTGGTCGTGCCCTGGGTCATGTCGCGCGCGTTACGCGCCGCCCGCTTCGCCCCGCCCGGGCTCCACCTGGTCGGGTCGGTCACGACCCTTGCGCTCGCCTATGGCGGAGCGGCCGCGATCGGTGGGTCGGGCTTCCTGTCGGCGTATCTGGCCGGCCTCGTGCTCGGAAGCGTCCAACTCGTAGCCGGGGGGCCGATCAAGGCCTTCCACCTCGGCCTCGCTCAGGTCTCCGAGATCACCCTGTTCCTCGCGCTCGGGCTGCTCGTCTTCCCGAGCCAGTTCGGCGGGATCATGGCCGAGGCGCTGCTGCTCGCGATCGTCCTCGCGCTCGTCGCGCGCCCCGTTGGGGTCGCTCTGGCCACCGCGCTCGACCGCTACTCGGCGCGCGAGCGCACGCTCCTCGGCTGGGCCGGGCTGCGTGGAGCCGTCCCGGTCGTGCTGGCGCTCCTGCCGGTCGTCGAGCGCGTTCCCGGATCGATCGCGTTCCTCAACCCGACCTTCTTCGCGGTGCTCGTCTCGACGCTCGTGCAGGGGGCGACGGTGGAGCCGCTCGCCCGGCGCCTCGGGCTCACCGGGGACGGCGGAAGCTGACCGCCCCGCCCGGCAGCGCGCCGCCCACCCTGAGATAGCGTCCGGCGGATGCGGATCGCCGTGCTCGGGACGGGGCTGATCGGCGGGTCGATCGGGCTCGCCGCGCGCGAGCGGGTCTCCGCGTCCGAGGTCACGGGCTACGACTGCGACCGCGCCGCGGCCGCCGCCGCGCGCGAGCGCGGGGCCCTCGACGCGGTCGCCGGCTCCGTGGGCGAGGCGGTCGCGGGCGCGAGCGCGTGCTTCTGCTGCGCCCCGGTCGGCGCCCTGCCCGAGCTCGTGCGCGACGCGCTCGCGGCCGC
>DATHAL010000011.1:0-55216 GCA_035296705.1 Solirubrobacterales bacterium | reverse complement strand
AAGCTCGGCCGCCGACCTGCATGCGTTGCTGCGCGCCGCGCGCGTCCCCGGCCCCTACCTGCTGGTCGGCCACTCCTTCGGCGGCCTGATCGCCCGCCTGTACGCGAGCACGTACCCGCGGCAGGTCGCCGGGCTCGTCTCGGTCGACGCCTCAACCGAGTTCTTCCGCGATCTCCTCACCCCGGAGCAATACGCGCTGCAAGAGCAGCTCAGCATCGAGCTCGACTCGGTGCCCGGGATCGACCCTCCGCTCGAGATCGCCGACCTCAGTGCCAGCTTCGACCAGATGATCCGTGCGAAGGCGGCCCGCCCGCTGCGCCCGACGCTGCCGATGGTCGTCCTCACGCGGGGGCTCCCGCTGGTGCTCCCGCCGGACCTGCCTATGCCGCCGGGACTCCCGGATGCCGACACCCTGAACCGTGTGTGGCGGACCGCCCAGGACTGGCTCGCCGCGCTCGTGCCGTACGCCCGGCACGTGATCGCCCGCAAAAGCGAGCACTACATCCAGACCGAGCAGCCGGAGCTGGTGATCGACTCGGTCCGGCGCGAGCTGCGGATGGTGCGCCCGGTCACGGTGCGCTGCCGGGGCGGCGGCGATTCCTGTCGGGCTAGGGTGAGCCTGGCCGGCGGCGCGAGCGACAAGCGGGGGACGATCGAGCTGTCCGACACCGACCTGGGGCTCACATCCGTGCGGCCCAACCGCCGCTCGCTGCGCGGCGCCTACGGGCTCTTCGACCAGCGTCTGCGCAGGGGCGGCTCGGAGTACGCGTTCGGGCTCAACGCGGTGCAGTCCACCCCGGCGCGGTCGTATCTGGTCTTCACCTTCCGGGCCGACGGCGGCCGCTGAGGCGAGCCCCGCGACGAGAGTGCGGCGCGGGCGGTGCATTCGAGCGCCCGCGCGCGTCAGCGACTTCTCGACGGCTTGTTGAGCGTGGAACGGGCTTGCTCCAGGTTCGACTGGTGGGCGCCGGAGAGCCAGTCCGCATCCGGCCCCAGACGCGCGTCGACCGGTTCCTCTCCTCGCCGCAGCGCGTCGATGTAGGCACGATCGGCGGCGAGGCGGGCCGTCACCTCGGGACCCTCGGCAACGGCGCCGTGGCCGGGCACCACGACGTCGACGTGCCTGGCGGCCTCACCGAGCCGGTCGAGGGCCGTCTCATAAGCGCCTACCTGATCGGTCTGGCGAGGGTCGAAGAGCGGGATCAGGACGTCGGAGAGCATGTCGCCGGCGAGCAGGACGCCACGGTCCGCGAGGAGGATCGCGGCGTGGCCGACGGCGTGCGCCTGATGCTCGATGAGCTCGCCCGGCACGGGTCCGCCATCCGCGGGCAGCGGGGTGACGAGCGCGATCAGCTCGAGAGGGATGCCCGACGCGCTCTCCGCCGCCATCGCCTGCGCCCGCTCTCGGGCTTCATTGGCGACGTTGGCGCCTGCGGCGGTGGCGTAGCGCGGCACGTCGCCGAACCGGGAGTGCCAGAGCAGGTGGTCCCAGTGGGGATGGGTGGAGAACCCGGCGACCACCGGAACGCCGAGCCGGTCCAGGTCATCGGCGAGCTCGTTCAGCTCGGAACCATCGATGCCGGGATCGACCAGGATCAGTCCATCCTCTCCGCGCACCGCGATGGCATTGGTCCAGACCCACTCGCTCTGCCGAACCCAGACGCCGTCGGCCACCTGAGTCAGCATCGGTTCACCCCGTCGTAGGGCTTTGCCGGGTCGAACCTGCCCTCCTCGTCCTCGACATACCCGTCAAGCGAGGCGATCGCCTCATGTATCAGCTTGGCCATTCCACTCCCATCGATCGTTGGTTACGGTGCAGCCACGGCCGCACATGCTGGGACCCCGATCCGCGGCCAAAATCATCGCGATCACCCGCTGGCGCGATGTTGTGGTGGAATTTTGAACCCGCGACCTCCGGGTTATGAGCCGGCCCCCGGTCACTGGGATGATCGCGCCGTGACGCCCGCTCCGGATCGAAGCGAGCCAAACGAGGCGCCGGACCGGCACGGCGCGCGCGGCGAGGGTCTCGCTGTATTTCTGATCGCGCTGGGCTCCGCCTGGTGCGTCGGCAACGTGGGCGCGGTCGTCGGCGACCTGAGCGGCGACTTCGACATCTCCCTGCCAACGATTGGTCTGCTGTCCGGCACGCTCCTGCTCGGATTCTCCGTGCCGGGCACCGTGCTGACGCCGCTGATGGCCGAGCGCCTCACGATCGTGCGCACGGTCCTCCTCGCCGCCATCCTCTGCGCGGTCGGCAACGTGATCTTCGCCGTCACGCCGGGGTTCGCGGGCCTGGTGCTCGGGCGGGCGGTCGCGGGGTTTGGTGTCGGCATTGCGGTGGTGGCAGGGCCCGTCTTCGCCCGGGCCACTGGCGGGGTCGAGCGGGTAGGCCTTTTCGGTGCCGCGGTTCAGCTCGGAATCGCCGGCGGGCTCGGGGTCGGCGCGATCCTCGGCGACCTCGATGTCGACTGGCGGCTCACGTTTCTGGTGTCCGCCGGAGTGGCCGCCTCGCCGATCCCGCTCCTGATCGGGCGCAGCGGGCCGAGCTACGTGCGTCAACCCGGCGGCGGCGGGTTCGTCAGGCTCGCGCTGCGCAGCTCGCGGGTGTGGCGGCTCGCCGCGCTCTTCATCGCGGTCTTCTCGGTGCCGTTGATACTCGGCTCCTGGCTTGTCCACTACCTGAGCGTCGACACCGGACTCGCCGTGGGGGTCGCGGGCGTGCTCAGCTTCGTGATGTTCGGCGTCTCCGCCGCCGCCCGCGAAGAGGGAGGCAGGCTCGCGCAGCGCGGCGTAAGCCCGGTGCTCCTGGTCGGGGTCACCCCCCTCCTGGCCGCTGTGGGGCTCGCGATCCTCGCGCTCGACGACTCACTCGGATTCGCGCTCGTTGCCGTGGTCGCCGCGGGGATCGGTTTCGCCGTCCCGTACGGGATCGGGATCGTGCAGGCGCAGCGCCTTTACCCCGCCGAGCCGACCGAGCCCGTGGCGCTCGTGAGCTTAGTCGGCACGGCGCTCCCGGTGCCTCTGGTCCCGCTGATCGGCTCGCTGCTCGACGACGGCTATGGCACCGAGGTCTTCCTAGCCCTCGCGGCGGTAGTGGCTCTCGCCGGGATCCTCAACCTACGGCCGGTCGAGGGCTCGCTGGAGCCTGAGGCTTAGGCGGCCGGCTCTGGTCGGCGAGAAATCGGTGCGGTTGGCGCATCACTCGTCCCCATCGTCCACGTCCGTGGACTTTCTGGACACATCGGACGATGCATCCGGTACCAAATCGGTACTGCGCGCCGCAGGTGAGGACCGCCGGCACTCGCTGACCCCGGGCGGCTCAGAGCGCACCGGCTCGCGGATTACCTGTTCACCCACCATCCGAACTTGTTCCGCCAGACCGGGTAACCCTCTAGCTCGCGCCCCCGGACCAGGCCCGCAAGGTGGATCCGTGAACGAGACGAGCGCGCGGGTGAGACCGCCGGCGCGTAGGTCTCCCTTAGCCACCGCACCCAATCCTCGGGCGTCCCCGCGACCATGATCCGGTCGGCGATCTCCTCCGGAGCGGCGTCGAGCGCGCGTTGCACGTCGCCGGCGGCAAAAGCTCGAGAACCGGGCGACCGGCTCGACCGTGTCGTTCGAGCGCGCCGGCGGCATCGACGGGGGTGTGGAAGGCCGCGAGGATTCGTCCGGCACGACGGGCGATCTCGCCCGGCGCGATCGCGCCGAGCAGGAAGTCGCCGAGGTCGGGCCATCCGGGCTTCGCCCGGCGCGGTCGGCGCCGACGAGAAAATGCTCGACCGGCGTAGCCCAGCGCTTCGGGGTGAATAGGCGCACGCGGTGTCGAGGCGGTCGGCGATCTCCCCGGCCACCTGCATCGACTTGGGGTCGCCCATCGCGCCACCTTCAGCGGCAGGTGCTCCTGCACCGGCCGAGCCGCCGTGGTCACGCCCGTGTAGCCGTAGGAACGAAGCCGCCCTTGATGGCCGTTCGGCCGTTAATTCAATGGCGAGTTGACACCGCCGTGTCGATCGTGGAGGGTGATCGCGACATAACCGCACACGGGCGACAGGGGGCTCGCCCGCCACCACATAGGAGGGAAGATGCGTCTCAAGCGACATCCCGGACCATCGCCGGCGCTGATCGTCGCTGCGATGGCTCTCGTAGTAGCGCTCACGGGGACGGCGATCGCCGCACCGGACTTAGCGGGCCGCGAGCTCACCCAGAAGGAAGTCAAGAAAGTCAAGAAGATCGCCAAGAAGCAGGCTAAGAAGATGCTTCGAAAGAACATCGACGGCTCGCATGTCAACCTCGCCGATCAGGCGACGAGGGCCGACAGGGCCGACCGTGCCGACAGGGCCGACCGTGCCGACAACGCTGACTTCGCGACCAACGCGACCAACTCGACGAACGCGACGACGGCCGATACCGCGGCCAACGCGCAAGCGCTCAGCGGCAACATCGTTGTCGGCGAGGGCGACCTCGATGGCCCCGGCGCCCTCACGAACAGCAGCTGCGTCTCGGTCTCCGCGGCGGCTCCCGGCGTGCAGCCGGGCGACCATGTCGTCCTGACCCCGCCGAGCGGCTGGCCCACGTATGAGATCAACCTGACGGCGCGAGTGACCGCTAACACGGTCACCTACGAGATCTGCAACCAGAGCGGTGCGCTGGCGAACTTCGGCACCTCACCTCCGCTGAGGTTCCTGGTCTTTAGGTAGATCGAACCATCTGAGACGACGTTTCACGAGCGGCCCGCCTCGGCGGGTCGCTCTCGTGTGGCCCTGCCTGGCGACGCGCCGAGCGCTTCGCCCCGACGACTGGGAGTGTCAGAGAGTCCAGCCAGGCAAGGAACGGGGTCCGGGAAGTCCACCAGGTCGCCAGGCTGCGCTAGCTGGTCCGCTCGCGCAACCGTTGGTCCGATCCGCGTCCGTCTTCCCCAAGTAGCACCTCGAGCAGGTCGCCGATCCGGCGCTGCTCCGTCTCCTGGGTCAGGGGATGACGCAGCGGTAGCTCGGCCTTCACCTTGTAGACGTTGCGCCTTCCGATTCGCGCGCGAACGACGTAGCCGTCCTCGACCAGCTGGGAGACAATCCGATGGGCGCTTCGTTCCGTCACCCCCACGGTCTGGGCGACATCGCGCAGACGAATGCCGGGGTCGTGCGCGATGCACAGCAGGACTTGCGCGTGATTCGTGAGGAATTGGTATCGGGGCATCGCTTTTGCTCCGGTCGCAGCAAGTCGGAGCGCGTGTTAAGGGATGGACATATCTGGTTTCATATTACTAGATACCAATGACATGATACGGAAAAGAGCCGCGAGCTCTTCGTGGCTGCCCTGGGCCTCCCGCTCGAGGCGGGTCCCGGCAGCGACTACTTCCACAGCGAGCACATCGACGGCAGCAAGCACTTCGGGGTGTGGCCGCTGTCGGAGGCCGCGCAGGCATGCTTCGGCACACCGGAGTGGCCCGCCGATCGCATCGTCCCGCAAACGAGCATCGAGTTCGAGGTCGGCGACGCGGACGCTGTTCAGTCCGCCGCCGAGGAATTGCGCCAACGGGGATTCAGTCTGCTGCACGACCGGCGCGAGGAGCCGTGGGGGACGGTCGCTCGGCTTCAATCCGAAGACGGCTCGATCATCGGAATCTCGTTCGCGCCCGCGCTGCACGACTGAGGAGACGACGCTGCGCGAGCTTCCGTTCCGGCATGCCTGATCGCCGTCAGCGATCCGTCCGCGATCCAAGTGGTGGTGAGCAGACGGCAGCCAAGATGGCCAGCCGACGAGGACGAGGATCAGGACCGGTAGGGAGCTCGACTACCCAGCGTAAGCTCGGGCAGGCTCGCCATGCAGGATTTTTAGTCGGGGCGACTGGATTTGAACCAGCGACCGCCCGGCCCCCAGCCGGGTGCGCTACCAGACTGCGCCACGCCCCGTCGTCTTCCTGGATCTTACGCGCCGGAGAGCGGGCGACGGGGCTCGAACCCGCTTCCTTCAGCTTGGAAGGCTGACGTGCAACCAGTTACACCTCGCCCGCAGAGGTGCCCATGATAGGCGCGCCGAGGCGGCGAGCAGTAACGGACGGGCCTGGCAGTCAGCGGACGCGCAGTCCGAAGTCCGTCATGTACATGGCGCCTGAGCCGCGGCCCCGCGAGCGCGCGCGCGAATGATCGTCCAGGCCGCTCGGCGGCGACCCGCTCAGCCGCTCGGCTCGCGGTGGCCGAAGACGACCGCGAACGTTGCGAAATCCTTGTCGCAGCGCCCCTTGACGGGTTCCCGCACGACGCCCACGCCGACGTCGTCGAATGTTTCGTTGAGGATGTTGATGCGGTGGAACTGGATCGCGAGCCAGTTGCCGATCATCGCGTCGGCGCTCACGCCGCAGCCGGTGTCCTCGGCGTACTCCCAGGAGTCGGCACCCCGCGGATAGCCGGAGCGCCGGATCCGGGTGTCGAGGTTGGGTTCGCCGGGGCACTTGTGGGCGAGGCACCGGGTGTCGACCATGACCTTCGCGTGTCGGGTGGCGGCCTTGCGCAGGCTGTCGTTGAGGGCGACCTTGTTCACCCCATGGACGGCACGCTCCTCGTTGATCCGGCAGCGAACCCATTTGCGCACCTCGCGCGTGGTCGCCTCGATCGCCGGCGTATCGGCTTCCGGGCAGGCCTCGGCGTTCGCGCTGCTCGTCGCGGCCGGGTCTGCGGCCGCCGTGAAGGCCGAGAGCACGCCAACGACCGCCCCCGCGACGAGGATCACCAGAACGCCGACCAGAGGTCGCGAATTTCGCTTGCCGATGCGGATCATGGGCCGATGGAAACCAGCGCGCCCCCTGCCGACGCGCTGGTGCCCTAAACCCCCTCCACGGGCGCGAGTTGCGATGCGCGTCGAGGGCGAAGCCGCGCTCGGCGACGAGCGGGGGACCGAGGAATCGAACCTCGAGCTGCGGTTTTGGAGACCGCAATGTTTGCCGTTACACCAGTCCCCCGTGAGGCGTCCCAAAGTTTAGGCGGAGGCTGGCCGCGCCCCGCCATCGCCTGCTCGGCGCCTCGGATCGGACGTACACTCAGGACAGCGACGCGGGCGTGCTGGAACTGGGTAGACAGGCCGGGTTTAGGTCCCGGTGCTCGCAAGAGCGTGTGGGTTCGAGTCCCTCCGCCCGCATTCGCCCGGACCGTCGCGCGAAGCCGCTCGAGCACTTATGCTTGCCGGTGATGGAGGCCGTTCAAGTCCGAGAGGGCTATGAGCTGTGGAGGCCGAACAGGGAGAAGGCCGAGACGAAGACGACTAAGGCCGTGATCGCCTTCGTCCTACTGGTCAGCGCTGCGCTGCTGCTGATCATCACCGTCGGCGGCTGGGCGCGCCTGCTCGGGACGAGCGTCGCGATGATGACCCTGCTCTGGGCGGCGCTCTACGTGATCTTCGCCTTCCTCGTCATGCGCTGGAACCGGGGCATTCTGCCCGTCGCGGCGGCGCTCGCAGTGATCCTCGCGATCTTCGCCGCGATCGCCGCGCCCGACTGGTTCGCGCGCTCGAAGGACGGCCTCGACTCCCCCGCGCTGCCCGAGGATCTGCTCGGGCTCTTGTGCGTGATCGTCGTGCCGGTGCAGCTGGTCCTGATCGCGGTGGCGATGATCGGCTTCAACCAGAATTGGCACGTCGAGGAGGAGCGGCCGATCGGCGGCCATCCCCTGCACGGCGAGGATCGGGACGAGCGCGGCGGAGCCGCGCCCGCGCCAGCCTGAGCCTCAGAACAGCGAGGGCTGCTCCTCGCGGGGAGCGATCAGGTCCGGGCCGTCCTGGCGCACGTCGTTGACGAAGTCGTTGACTTCGCGTGCGACGAGGGCGTCGTCGCGCGGCGGCGTGAGCAGCTCGAGCAGCTCGTCGACGTCCGCGTCAGGGTCGAGCCACTTCGCCTCGAGGGCCGGATCGAGGACCACCGGCATGCGGTCGTGGATCGGGCGCATGAGCCGGTTCGGCGGGCACGTGATGAGCGCGCAGCTGTGGAGGACGTCGTCGGTTCCCTTCGCCGGTAGCGCGGCCCAGATACCCGCGAACGCGAACAGGTCGCCGTCGGGGCGGCTGAACCAGAGCGGCCGTTTGCCCTGCTCGTCGCTGAGCCACTCATAAAAACCGTCCGCCGGCATCAGGCACCGCCGCTCGCGGAATGACTCCGCGAACGCCGGCTGGCGCTCGATCCCCTCGACGCGCGCGTTGATCAGCGGGCGGCTGCCCTTCTTCTCGGCCCAGCGTCCCGGCACCAGCCCCCAACGAAGGCGCCCGGCCGCCCGCGCTCCCTCCTCGTTGCGACGCACGGCGACGACGGGATCCGTGGGCGCGATGTTGTAGCGCGGCTGCTCCTCGATCTCAGACGACTCGAGGATGTCGAACCGCGCCCGCAGCCGGACGGGATCGGGGTTGGAGAGCGTGTAGCGGCCGCACATTCATGCCGGAGGCGGGATTCGAACCCGCACGCCCCGAAGGGCAGGGCCTTTTGAGGGCCCGGCGTCTGCCAAGTTCCGCCACTCCGGCTCCATCCCAACGATAGTCGTGCTCCTGGGCGAATTATCCGGCCATAGCGCGGATAACTGGCCCAGCAGTCGATAATCCCCGCGCGTGGACGTCGACGGGCGCATGGAGATCATTCGCGAGCTGTGCTCGTTCGAGGGCCGGCTCGCCGGCACGGACGCCGAGCGGCGCGCCGCGAACCGGCTGGCGCAGAGGCTTCGCGAGAGCGGAAGGAAGGCCGAGGTGGAGCCGATCTACGTTCATCCTCAGTACGGCCTCGTCCACACCGTGCACTGCCTGCTCGGGTTCGTCGGCAGCCTCATTTCGATCTCGATCGCGCCGCTCGGCTTCGGGCTCGTCCTCGTTGCCGCCACGTCGACGTACCTCGACCTCAACTACCGGCTCTACCTCGTGCGCTCGCTCCTCTTTCGCCGCGCATCGCAGAACGTGGTCTCCCCCGGCTCCCGCCCGGGCGCTCCGGCATGCCTCGTCCTCTGCGCGCATGTGGACGCCGCGCGCTCGGGCGCCGTCTTCTCCCCGGCCCGGGCGCGCCTCGGCGCGCGAATCGCGCACCGCTCGCCCGTGCCGCTCGGGCTGTTCCGGCTCCTCTTCTGGTCGCTCGCGATCCTCCTGCCCCTCCTCGGCGCCCGGATGGCCGGCGTCGACTCGGGCCTGCTCTCGCTCGCGCAGCTCGTGCCCACGCTGATCCTGCTCGTCGGCGTCTTCGCCCTGATCGAGATCGAGCTCTCGCCGATCGTCCCGGGCGCGAACGACAACGCGTCCGGCGTCGCGACCGCGCTCTCGCTCGCCGGCGAGCTCGACCGGGAGCCGCCGGAGAACCTCGACGTCTGGGTCGTCCTCGACGGCGGCGAGGAGTGCCTCCAGGAGGGGATGCGGGCGTTCCTGCGCGCGCATCGCCAGGGCTTCGACCGCGCCAGCACGTTCTTCGTCTCCCTCGACGCCGTCGGCCACGGCGAGCTCAGGTTCGAGACCACCGCGGGCTGGGCGGTGAGCTACGCGATGGACCGGCGCCTGGTCGAACTCTGCGCGGCGATCGCCGACGCGACCGATCTCGGCGCCGCGCCCCTTGCCCAGGGCATGGCAGCCGACTCGATTGCCGCGCGGCTCGCCGGGTACCGGGCGATCGGGCTGACCTGCCGAGAGCCGGACGGAACGATCGCCAACCGGCACCTACCGACCGACCGGCCCGAGGAAATCGACCCCGAGGCGCTCGAGCGCGCGCACTCGTTCACGCTCGAGCTCGTCCGCCAGCTCGACCGCGATCTCGGGCGCCACGGGGCGGCCGGAGACGAGCCGCGTCCACGGCGGCGACGCCGGCGATCGCTGATGGAAGTGGGCGCGTGAGCGAGGCGACGGCGCCGGCGCAGAGGGGCGAGCTCCTGTGGACGCCTTCCGCCGAGGCGATCGAGCGCTCGAACGTCACCGCGTACATGCGTTGGCTCGAGTCCGAGCGCGGACTCGGCTTCGACGGTGACTACCACGCCCTCTGGCGCTGGTCGGTGGAGCGGCTCGACGACTTCTGGCGCTCGATCTGGGACTACTTCGAGGTTCAGGCCTCCGGCGACCCGAGCACCGTCCTCGCCGACCGTTCGATGCCCGGCGCGCGCTGGTTTCCCGGCGTCGAGCTCAACTACGCCGAGCACATCTTCCGATCCGGCGACCCCGGCTCCGTCGCGGTTCGACACCAGGCCGAACGTGGCGAGCTCGGCGAGATCACCTGGAGCGCGCTTCGCTCGCAGGTCGCAGCATTCGCCGCCGGGCTGCGCGAGCGTGGCGTCGGCCGCGGCGACCGCGTCGTCGCCTACCTCCCCAACTCGCCCTACGCTTTGATCGGTTTTCTCGCCGCCGCCTCGATCGGAGCGGCCTGGTCCTCCTGCTCGCCGGACTTCGGGGTCGGCAGCGTCGTCGATCGGTTCGCGCAGATCGAGCCCAAGCTGCTGATCGCGGTCGACGGCTACACCTACAACGGCCGCGACTTCGACCGTATCGACGTGGTCGCCGAGCTCGAGCGCGCGATGCCATCCCTCGACGCGAGCGTGCTCGTCCCCTATCTCGACCCACACGCCGATTCGGGCCGGCTCGCCAAGGGTGTCGCGTGGAGCGAAGTCGAGTCGGCGGGCGCCGGCGCCGAGCTCGCCTTCGAGCGCGTGCCGTTCGACCACCCGCTCTGGGTCCTTTACTCCTCGGGCACCACCGGGCTCCCGAAGGCGATCGTCCAGGGCCACGGCGGCATCCTCCTCGAACAGCTCAAGAAGGGACACCTCCACCTCGATGCCCGGCCCGGCGATCGCTCCTTCTGGTTCACGACGACCGGATGGATGATGTGGAACTTCCTCACCGGCATCCTGCTCACCGACGCCTCGATCGTCCTGTACGACGGCAGCCCCGGACACCCGCACATGAACGTCCTCTGGGAGCTCGCCGAGCGCACCGGAATGACGACCTTCGGCACCTCGGCGAGCTACATCGCCGCGTGCATGAAGGCCGAGGTCGAGCCCAGCGCCGGCCGCGACCTCTCCGCTCTGCGCGCCGTCGGCTCGACCGGGTCGCCACTCGCGCCCGAGGGCTTTCAGTGGATCTACGACCACGTCGGCTCGGATACGTGGCTCTTCTCGACCTCCGGTGGCACCGACGTCTGCACGGCGTTCGTCGGCGGCGTCCCGACCCTGCCCGTCTACCGCGGCGAGCTCCAGGCGCGCTCCCTCGGCTGCGCGGTCGACGCCTTCGACGACGACGGCAACTCCGTGGTCGACGAGGTCGGTGAGCTCGTGATCACGGAGCCGATGCCATCGATGCCGATCTACTTCTGGAGCGACCCGGACGGTGAGCGATACCGAGCCAGCTACTTCGAGATGTACCCGGGGATCTGGCGCCACGGGGACTGGATCGAGATCACCTCTCGCGGCACCGCGATCATCTACGGGCGCTCGGATTCCACGATCAACCGCTCGGGAGTCCGCATGGGCACCTCCGAGATCTACCGCGCGGTCTCCTCCGTCGAGGACGTGGTCGACTCGCTCGTGGTCGACGTCCCTCGGCCGGACACCGAGGGCTGGATGCCGCTGTTCGTCGTCCTGCGCGAGGGTGCGGAGCTGGACGAGGGCCTGGTGGCCGAGATCAAGCGCCGCGTCCGCGAGCGCTGCTCGCCCCGCCACGTCCCGAACGACATATACGCGATCGAGGACGTGCCGCGCACCCTTAGCGGCAAGGCGCTC
Source organism: Solirubrobacterales bacterium (assembly GCA_035296705.1). GTDB lineage: Bacteria > Actinomycetota > Thermoleophilia > Solirubrobacterales > 70-9 > WHSW01. Next base: position 43,505 of record DATHAL010000011.1, on the reverse strand, counting down.
GAGGTGCCGGTGAAGCGGATCCTGATGGGGACGCCGGTCGAGCGCGCGGCATCGAAGGACTCACTCGCGAACCCGGTGGCCCTCGACTACTTCGTCGAGCTCGCAGGGCGCCTCGAGCAGGGCGAGGCGTCCGGGTCCATGCCGAGGGCTTCATAGCCGGTCGCCCGCAACTCCGCGGTGAGGTGGCTCGACATCAGACCGGCGTCGCGCTCAGACCAAGCCCCTCGGCGCGCTCACGCGCTCGGGCGATGACCTCCTCGGAGCCCTCGACCACGCCTCCCTGCATGAGCACCCGACCGGCGACGACCGTCGTGTCGACGACCGCACCCGAGGCGGCGTAGACGAGGCCGGGCTCGAGCTCGCCGAGCGAGAGCTCCGGATCCTCGGCTCGGACGAGCAGGAAGTCCGCCGTAGCCCCGACCTCCAACCGGCTTCCGCCGAGGAGCTCGGAGCGGCGGCCGGTCGCGATCTCGAGCGTCTCGGCGGCCGTCACGGCCGCCGGATCGCGCGCCTCGTTCTTTTGCAGTAGGGCGAAGAACTTCGCGTCGGCGAGCAGGTCGAGCGAGTTGTTGGAGCCCGGCCCATCGGTGCCGAGGCCGAGCGCGACGCCCGCGCCGCGCGCGTCCAGGTAGGGGAACATCCGGCCGACCGCGAGCTTCAGGTTCGCGACGGGATTGGTCACGACGGTGGCGCCGCGGGCAGCGATCAGCTCGAGCTCGGAGCGGTCGAGCCAGCAGCCGTGCGCGAGCACGGTGCGCGGACCGAGCAGCCCGACGCGGTCGAGGTAGAACGCGGGCCGCTCGCCGCGCTCGGCGACGCAGGCCTCGACCTCGTCCTCGGTCTCCGAGAGGTGGATCTGGATCGGGACGTCCAGCTCGGCGGCCCGCTCGGCCACCCAGCGCAGCGAGCGCTCGCTCACCGAGTAGATCGCATGCGGGGCGAAGCCCGGACGCGCCATCGTCCCGCCCTCGTCGACGATCAGCTCGAGGCTGCGGTTGGCGTCGCCGCAGGCGCGCTCCGACTTCTCGGGATCCTTGTCGTCGATCAGCGGCGCGGCGGTGACGGCGCGGATCCCGGCGTCCTCGACCGCGCGCGCTGTCGCGTGGGCGCGCCAGTACATGTCCCAGAAGCTCGTCGTCCCGGTGCGGATCATCTCGACGCAGGCGAGCCTCGTCCCCCAATAGACGTCCTCGTCCTCCATCCGCTTCTCGACCGGCCAGATGTGGCCGGTGAGCCACTCCATCAGGGGCAGATCATCCGCGTACCCGCGAAACAGCGTCATGGCGGCGTGGGTATGGGCGTTGATCAGGCCGGGCACCAGCGCGAGCCCCGAACCGTCGATGACCTCGTCGCCCTCCAGCGGCTCGACCTCGGGCCCGAGCTCCGCGATCGTCCGGTCGACGGCGCGCAGTCCGACCAGTTCTCCGTCGAGCCGCGCCCCGCTCACCGCCAGTGCCATCGCCCTATTCAATCGCGCCCGGCGTTTCACAGCTACCCTGCGCCGCCCCATGGACGCGCTGGAGGCCCTCGCGATCCTCGCCGCCGGTGTCGCGGCAGGCGCGATCAACGCCATCGTCGGCAGCGGCACGCTGATCACCTTCCCCGTCCTCGTCGCCCTCGGCTACCAGCCGCTGGTCGCGAACGTCTCCAACAACATCGGACTCGTACCGGGAGCGGTCGCCGGCGTCTTCGGCTACCGACGCGAGCTGGAGGGGCAGCGTCCGCGGGCGATCATGCTCGGGGTCTTCTCGATCGCCGGCGGGGTCGCCGGCGCCACGCTGCTCCTCGTCCTGCCCGCCTCCGCCTTCGAGGCGATCGTCCCGGCGCTGATCGCGATCGCGCTCGTCCTCGTCATCGCCCAGCCCCGAATCGATCGGGCGCTCGCCCACAGACCGACGCCGAAGGGCGAGCACGGTGTCCCGCTGCGCACGGCGGTGACGGCGAGCGGCGTGTATGGGGGCTATTTCGGCGCCGGCCAGGGCATCCTCCTGATCAGCATCCTCGGCATCGGGATCCGCGACCGCCTCCAGCGGCTCAACGGGCTGAAGAACGTCCTCGCGGGTCTGGTCAACGCGACGGCGGGAGTGATCTTCGTCTTCGCCGCCAACGTCGACTGGGGGGTCGCGGCGCTGATCGCCGCTGGATCGATCGTCGGCGCTCTCGTCGGCGCGCACTACGGGCGGCGGCTGGAACCGAACCTGCTGCGCGCCATGATCGTGGTCGTCGGGCTGGTCGCAATCATCCGGCTGCTGCTCGATTGAGCGCCGGATCGAAGAGCCGCGCCCAATGCTCGACCCAGATCCGCGCGGTCGCGCTCCGCTCCGGCTTGTCGACCGCCGCGGTCGTCTCGGTCACGCCGGTGTGATCGGGTTCCGCCGCCCGGAGAACCGGCGTTCCTTCGACTCGGCGAGCGCGAAGCGGCGGATGAGCTCCTCGCGGAGGGCATCCGGCTCGATCACCGCGTCGATCACCATCTCCGAGGCGAGGTGGAGGATGTCGATGTCGGCCGAGTACTCGTCACGCTTGGCGCGCACGAACTCCTCGCGCTCCGCTTCGTCCTCGATCTTCTGAATCTGGTTGAAGAACACAGCGTTGATCGCGGCCTCGGGCCCCATCACGGCGATCGAGGCGCCGGGCAGCGCGATGCAGCAGTCGGGCTCGAAGGCCGGCCCGGCCATCGCATAAAGCCCTGCGCCGTACGCCTTGCGGACGATCACCGAGAGCTTCGGGACGGTCGCCTCCGAAACGGCGCTGATCATCTTCGCGCCGTGGCGGATGATCCCCTGGCGCTCGACGTCGGTGCCGATCATGAACCCGGGGACGTCGGCGAGGAAGAGCAACGGGACGTTGAAGGCGTTGCAGGTCATGATGAACCGCGCCGCCTTGTCCGCCGAGTCGACGAACAGCACGCCGCCCTTCTGGCGGGGCTGGTTGGCGACGATCCCGATAGCTCGGCCGTCGATCCGCGCGTAGCCGACCACGAGCTCCTTGGCCCAGCGGGCGTGCACCTCGCAGAACGAGCCGGCGTCGACCAGCGCGCTGATCAGCTCCTTGATGTCGAACGCCGTCTTCTCGTCGTCGGGGACGATCTGCGACGGAAGCAGGTCGGCCTCCGGCTCGGCGGGGGGCGCCGCGGGCGGGGCCTCGCGCCAGCTCGAGGGCATGTAGGACAGGTAGCGCTTCGCGAGGTCGATGGCGTCGGCGTCGGACTCGACGAGGAAGTGACCGCAACCCGAGACGCCTGTGTGCATCTTCGCGCCGCCCATCTCCTCGAGCGTCACCTTCTCGCCGATGACCATCTCCGCCATCCGCGGCGAGCCGAGATACATGGAGGCGTTGCGGTCGCGCATGATCACGACGTCGCAAAAGGCCGGGATGTAGGCGCCGCCGGCGGCTGAGGGACCGAACAGAAGGCACAGCTGCGGCACCTTGCCCGACAGCAGCACCTCGTTGTAGAAGATGCGGCCCGCGCCCCGGCGCCCGGGGAACATCTGCACCTGGTCCGTGATCCGCGCGCCCGCCGAGTCGACCAGGTAGATCATCGGCAGCTCGAGGCGAAGCGCCCGCTCCTGGATCCGGAGGATCTTCTCGACGGTCTTCGGGCCCCACGAACCGGCCTTCACGGTCGGATCATTCGCCATCAGGCAGACTCTGCGGCCCGCGACCAGCGCGAGGCCGGTGACGACGCCGTCGGCTCCCAGCCCATCCTTCTCCCAGTTCGCGAGGAGCGCCTCCTCGGAGAACGACTCAGGATCCACGAGCTGCGCGACCCGGTCGCGCACCGGGACCTTGCCCTGCTCGGCGGTCTTCTGGTGATGCCGCTCGGGGCCCCCGGCCAGCGCGTTCGCGACCGCCTGCTCGAAGCCGGTGCCCTCTCGGGTTCCCATGCGGCGAACGCTACTCGGAGCGCTGCGCCTGAGGCTCGCCCTGCGTCTCGTCCGGCACGTCGGAGGCCTCACCGTTGTTTGCACGCGAGGCCTTGTGCTGACTCGCGGCCGTGATCCCACTCGCCAGCCGCTCGAGCTCGACGAGGACGGCGTCGCGGCGCTGCTCGAGGTCGGAGATCAGCGACTCGATCTCGGTCTTCCGACGGTTAGCGTCGGCCACAATCCGCTCCGCCTCGCGGTTCGCCTCGGCCCGCTTCTCCTCCGCGTCGGAGTCCACCTCGGCGCGCAGCTCGGCCGCGTAGGTGTCGGCCTCGCCGCGAACGTGCTCGGAATACTCGTCGGCCTCGGTGCGCGTCCTCAACGCGTAGGCGTCGGCGTCCTCGCGCAGCCGGTCCGCCTGCTCGGTGGCATCGGATCGCACCGACTCCGCGGTGGCATTCGCTTCGATCAGCTTCTGCCGGGCCTCACCGGCAGCATTCGCCCGCAGCGCCTCGCCCGCGTCGTGCGCCTCGGTCAGGATCGAGGCAGTCTGCTCGCCGATGCGCTCGAGCTCGGCCCTGATCGTCTCCGACGCTGCCTCGCTTTCGCCCCCCTCCTCGAGCCAGTCGGCCAGCTCGCGGAGGAACCCGTCGACCTCCTGGCGGTCGTAGCCCCGCACGGCGTGCGAGAACGTGGCGGTCCTGATCCTGTCGATCGAGCGCTCTTGCACCCTGGCCTCCGATCGATTGGGTTCGGCGCGAGGGTATCGAGATCGAGCGGCGGCGGCTCTATGCGGTCGGATCGACCGGGACGGGCTTCTCACCCGAGTAGTCGTAGAACCCGCGCCCGCTCTTTCGCCCGTAATGACCCGCGCCGACGAGCTTTCGCATCGTCTCCGGCTGCGCGAAGCGATCCTCCCCGTAGGCCTCGACCATCACGTCCGCAATCGAGGCGAGCGTGTCCAGGCCGACGAAGTCGGCGAGCGTCAGCGGCCCCATCGGATGGCTCGCGCCGGCGATCATCCCGCGGTCGATGTCCTCGATCGACCCCACGCCCTGCTCGTAGGCGCGGATCGCGTCGAGCATGTACGGGACGAGCAGGCGGTTGACGATGAAGCCGCGATTGTCGCGCGCCGCAACCGTCGTCTTGCCGAGCCGCTCGCCCAGCGCGAAGCCGAGCTCGTAGGTCTCGTCGGACGTCTGATCCGCGCGCACTACCTCGAGCAGCGGCATCACCTGCGCCGGATTGAAGAAGTGCAGGCCCAAAAAGCGCTCCGGACGTCCCGTCGCGGCGCCCTGCTCGCCGACCGGCAGCGAGGATGTGTTGGTGGCGAGGACGGCGTCGGGCTTCGCGATCCCGTCCACCTCGCGCCACATCCCGAGCTTGACGTCGAGGTCCTCGGTGATCGCCTCGATCACGAGGTCGCAGTCGGCGAGGTTGCCGTAGTCGAGGGTCGGCGCGATCCGCTCGCGGACCTCCCGCGCCTCATCCTCGGAGAGCTTGCCCCTGGAGACGGCGCGCTCCAGCTGCTTCTCGATCTGCGCGGTGCCGCGCTCCAGCGCCTCCGTCTCCGCCTCCCGGACGACCACGTCCCAGCCCGCCTGCGCGCAGATCTGCGCGATCCCGTGGCCCATGAGCCCGCAGCCGACGACTCCCACCTTCGCGATCTCCAACTCGACCTTCCTCCTGTTCGCGGAAACCGGGGCAGCGTAGTGATCTAGTGATCGAGCGGCCGGCGCAACCTCACCTCGCGCGCGTGGCCGAGCGCCTGGCGCGCCTGGGTGGCGCCGTCGAGCGCGAAGCCGAGCCGCTCGTAGAAGGCGAGGTTGCGCTCGCTCTCGCCCAGCGTCCACACGGTCGCCTCGGTGAAGCCGCGCCCGGCAAGCCCGGCGAGCGCCGCCTCGACCAACCGGCTGCCGACCCCGCTTCGCCATGCGGGCGGGTCGACGAACAGCGCCCAGATCTCGCCCGCGCCCGCCGGCGCGTCCTCGTCGCGCGACGGGCCGATGAGGACGAAGCCGCAGGCGGCGCCGTCGCGCTCAGCGAGCAGGACGTCGCTGCCGCGCGGTCCCTCGGACTCGATCGTCGACCGCACGGCATCGAGGTTCCAGGCGCGCTCCGGGGGCATCGCACCCTCTCCGAGCAGCCCGCGGAAGCCGTCGTCCCAGGAGCGGGCGCCGATCACGGCGATCGCCTCCGCGTCCGCGAGCGTCGCCTCCCTGACGCTCGTCATCGGGAGTCGTCAGGCCGAGCTCGAAGCCGCCTCGAGCATCTGGCGCATGCGCTCGCCGAGCGCCTGCAGGCCGCTCATCGGGCGGATCATCACCGTCAGCTCGACGATCCGGCCCTCGGAGTCGAGCTTCAGGATGTCGACGCCCTGGAGCTCGCGGTCTCCGACCCGGGCGGCGAACAGGAGCACAGCGACATCACCGGTTTCGACGTGCTCGAGGTAGCGGAAGTCCTCGAACACCTGGACGACGGCCCCGAGGATGACCTTGATCTGATCGCGGCCCTCGTAGGGCCTGAAGACGACCGGGCTCCTGAACGTGGCGTCCTCGGCGAAGAGGTGGTCGGCGGCCGAGAAATCCTTGGCCTCCGCGGCTTTCCGGAACGCGTCGCTGCGCATTCGTCAGCCCTCGCGCTGGGCGTCGACCGTGATCTCACCGACCCCACCGAGCGCCACCGAAACGGGGCAGCCGCGCTTCGCATCCTCGGCGACCCGCGCGAACTCCTCCTCGTCGATCCCCGGGACAGTGGCGCGCGTGTGCAGGTCAATGCGGCTGATCTCGAAGCCGCCGCCGTCCTTCGGCGTCAGGTGGACGTCGGCGCTGGTGCTGACCGACTGCGGATCATGGCCCGCCTCCTCGAGGGCGAGCGAGAACGCCATCGAAAAGCAGCCGGAATGGGCGGCGGCGATCAGTTCCTCGGGGCTCGTGCCCGGGCCCTCCTCGAAGCGAGAGGAGAACGAGTACTGGCCGCTCCATGCGCCGCTTCCGAACTCCATCGTGCCGTTGCCCTCGGTGAGGGTCCCGTCCCACTGTGCGTTCGCCGTTCGGGTTGGCATCCGTCGTCTTCCTCCTCGTCTCGACCTGCCTGCAGCCTACGCCCCCCAGTCGACCGGCCCGGCCCGCAGGACATGCGCGCCGAGCGGCCGCCGCAGGAGCTCCTGGACCGCGCGCGAGGCCTCGATCAGCGCCGGCAGGTCGACGCCGGTCGAGACGCCCATCTCCTCGAGCATCGAGATCAAGTCCTCGGTCGAGATGTTGCCGGTCGAGCCCGGCGGGACCGGGCAGCCGCCGAGCTCGCCGAACGCCGACTCGAACGAGTCGATCCCCTGCTCGAGCGCGGCGAGCACGTTGGCGAGCCCCTGGCCGCGCGTGTTGTGAAAATGCGCCGTCAGCTCGACACCGGTCAGCTGCTGGCGCGCGGCCACGAAGAACTCCCCGACCTGGCGCGGGTTCGCCATCCCGGTCGTGTCGCCGAAGGCGACCTCCCCGCAGCCGGCCGCGGCGAGCTGCGCGGCGATCTCGAGCACCCGGTCGGGCGGCACCTCGCCCTCATACGGGCAGCCAAAGCTCGTGGAGATCACCCCCTCGCACCGGAGTCCCTCGGCTCGGGCCCGCTCGATCACCCGGCCGAGACCCGCCAGCGACTCGGCGACCGAGCGGTTCACGTTCTTGCGGTTGTGGGTCTCGGAGGCCGACAGGAAGAGGTTCACCTCATCGAAGCGCTCGCGCTGCCCGAGCGCGCGCTCAAGGCCGCGCTCGTTCGGGATCAGCACCGAGTAGGCCACCCCATCGAGGCGCTCGTACTCGGAGAGCACCCGCTCCGCGTCGGCGAGCTGCGGGATCACGTCCGGGCGCACGAATGACGTCAGCTCGATCCGCCTGAGCCCCGCGGCGCCGAGCATCCCGATCAGCCGGACCTTGTCCTGAGTCCCGATCACCTCGGGCTCGTTCTGAAACCCGTCCCGCGGTCCCACCTCGCGGACCCTCACGCTGTGCGGAAGCTCGGCCATACCGCAGAGGTTATGCGGCGCGAATCAGCTGACGCGATAGCGCAGGTGCGTGACCGACGGCGAGTCGATCACGCGATCGATCTCGAAGCGGATCGCCGGATCGAGGCCGTCGAGCAGTCGCCGTCCGGAACCGAGGGCGACCGGGACGACGTGGAGCTGCATCTCGTCGACGAGCCGCGCGTTCAGGCACTGCTGGACGGCATCGGCGCCGCCGGACACGTTGACGTCCTTGCCGTCCGCGGCCACGCGCGCCCGCTCGAGCGCGGCCTCGACGCCATCGGTGACGAACTCGAAGGTCGTGCCGCCCTTCATCTCGAGCCGCTCGCGCGGGTGGTGCGTGAGGACGAACACCGGGTGGCGGAAGGGTGGCTCCGCGCCCCACCAGCCGTTCGCGTTCGGGTCCTCCTCCCAGGGGCCGGAGCCGCCGCTGAACATCCTCCGACCCATCGCGGTGGCGCCGAGGCCCGCGGTCAGCTCCTCGACGACCTCGGAGTCCTGGTTCGTCTCCCCGCCCTCGAGGCCGTGCGGTTTACGCCATGCCGCAAGCCCGACCACCCACTCGTGGAGCTGCTCTCCGCCCTTGCCAAGCGGGTCGTCGAGGCTGGGGTCGGGCCCCGCGACGTATCCGTCGAGCGAGACCGAGATGTCGATCTTGACTTTGCTCATGCCCGTTTAGACCGGGACCGCCGGGCGAATTAATCGCTCTTCACGCCGCCGACGTCGATCGCGCGACGCTCGTGGGTCCCAACGCCGATCGTCCGCTCCCCCTCCGACACCTCGACCTCGAACCGCAGCTTGCGCCCGTCGACGATCTCGCGCAGCGTCGAGCGGACCGTGCACCGCGATCCCTCCGCCGCGGCGGCGACGTGCTTCACGCAGACCTCGAACCCGACCGTCGCCCTGCCCTCCGGCAGGTTCTCATAGGCGAGGATGGACGAGCACCGCTCCATCATCCCGATCATCCCCGGAGTCGAGAGGACGCGCACGCCGATCGTCCCGCCAACGTCGGTGACCAGACGGTCGGAGACCGTGAACTCCTCGCTGCGGCTCAGGCCGGGCTCGAGCGCCACCCCTAGACCATCCCGAGGCCGCCCGATACACCAAGCGTTTCGCCCGTCACGTACGAGGCGTCGTCGGAGACGAGGAACGCGACCGCGGCCGCGACCTCCTCCGGCTTGCCAAGACGGCGAAGCTGAGTGCCGGCCTTCATCGTCTCGAGGATCTTCTCGCCGATCTCGCCGAACTCGAGCGCGCCCATGAGCAGCGGCGTCTCGATCGGGCCCGGCGCGATCGAGTTCGCCGTGACACCGAAGCGGGCGCCCTCGCGCGCGATCACCTTCATGAACGCGATCACGCCTCCCTTGGCCGCCGAGTAGACGGCCGAGCCCTTGGAGCCGACCCGGCCAGCCTCCGAGGCGATGCTCACGATCCGCCCGTACTTCGCCTGCTGCATGCCCGGGAGCACGGCGTGCGTGCAGGCGAAGACACCGAACAGGTTGACGGCGGTCACCCGCTGCCACTGGCCCGGATCGGTGTCGGCGAAGAACCCGAACTCGTCGGTGCCGGCGTTGTTGACGAGGAGCGAGAACGGCCCATGCTCGGCGACGAGGGCGTTGGCGGAGTCGGGCTCCGTGACATCGAGCGCCGCCGCCGATGCGCCGATCTCCGCGGCAAGCTTCTCGGCACCGGAGACGTTGAGGTCGCCAATCACGACGTCGGCGCCCTCGGCCGCGAGCCGCGCCGCCGTCGCGGCGCCGATCCCGCTCGCGCCCCCGGTGACCAGCGCCTTGCGCCCCTCGAGCCTCATCGGCCGGGAGCATATGCGCGAGCCCCGCACTTAGACTCCCGCGCCGATGGCGAGCGGCGACGCGATCCCGATTATCGGCGGAACGGGCGCCCTCGGCTACGGGCTCGCGCTTCGGTGGGCGCGCGCGGGCCGCGCCGTCGTGATCGGATCGCGCAGCGAGGAGCGCGCGGCGGAGACCGCGCGGAAGCTCACCGAGCTCGCGCCCGACGCCGAGATCGAGGGGCTGCCGAACGAGCAGGCCGCAAAGCAGGGACCGATCGTCTTCCTCACAGTGCCCTTCCGCGCGCAGTCGGAGAACCTCAACAACCTGCGCGAGGCGCTCGAGCCCGGTCAGATCCTCGTCGACTGCACGGTGCCGCTGGCGGCCGCCGTGAGCGGCAAGGCGACCCGGTCGCTGGGCGTCTGGCAGGGATCCGCAGCCCAGCAGGCGCAGGAGATGGTCCCCGAAGGCGTGACCGTGGTCGCGGCCCTCCACACCGTGAGCGCCCCCGCGCTCGCAGACACCGCCGCGACGATCGACGAGGACGTGCTCGTCTGTGGTGACCGCAAGGCCGACAAGGCGCGGGTCGCCCGCCTGATCGAGACGATCCCCGGAATGCGCGCGGTCAATGCCGGTCCGCTCGAGATGGCCCGGATCGTCGAGCAGCTCACGCCGATGCTGATCTCGATCAACGCGCGGTACAAGACCCACGCTGGGGTCAGGATCCAGGGCATCCCAGAGGCCGACCACTGGGCCTAGATAGATGGCTAAGCCGATGAACGTCGTCTGCCTCGCGGGCGGCACGGGCGGCGCGAAGCTGGCGGCCGGACTCCAGGACCTCGTCGGCGAGCACCTCGCCGTGGTCGCGAATACCGGCGACGACGTCCGCGTCCACGGTCTCCTCGTCTCGCCGGACCCGGACCTGATCACCTTCTGGCTCGCCGGCGTGATCGACGAGGAGCGGGGCTTCGGGATCCGCGACGACACCTCGGTCGCCCATGCCCAGCTCGTCCAGCTCGGGGCGCCGGACTGGTTCGAGCTGACCGACCGCGACCTCGCGGTCTGCGTGTATCGCACGCACTTCATCGCCGAGGGCGGAACGGTGACCGCAGCACAGGCGCAGATCGCGCGGTCGATGGGCGCCCGCGCGCGGGTGCTGCCGATGTCGGAGGACCGGGTGCACGCGCGGGTGCGGACGCCGGCCGGCTGGCGCGGCCTTCAGGAGTTCCTGATCCTCGACGGCGCCAAGGTCGTCACGGACGTGGAGCGTGGCGCGGCGATGATCGAGGCCGTCGAGCTCGAGGGCATCGCCGAAGCCGCTCCGACCGCGGATGTGCTCGAGGCGATCGCGGCCGCCGAGCTGATCGTCATCGGCCCGTCGAACCCGGTGATCTCGATCGGCCCGATCCTGGCGCTGCCCGGCATCCGGGAGGCGCTCGCGGCCGCCGCCGCGCCAGTCGTCGCCGTGAGCCCGTTTGTCGCCGGACGCGCGGTCAAGGGGCCGGCCGCCGCCTTCGTGGCGGCGCTGGGACGGCCGGTGAGCGCGGCCGGCGTCGCCTCGCTCTACCGGGGCGTGATTGGCGCGATGGTTATGGACGAAGCGGACCCGGACCCGCCCCCGGAGGGCCTCGAGGTGCTCACGTACCCGACGCTGATGGAGGACGCGACCGACAGGCGAGCGCTCGCCGAACGGGTCCTGGAGCTCGGGCGCGCGATGATCTAGTGGTGTGAGGACCACGGCGATCATCCCGGTCAAGCGCTTCGGTCACGCGAAGCAGCGACTACTCGACGAGCTCGATCGACCCCAGCGGGCCGCCGTGGTCAAGGCGATGCTCGATGACGTACTGCGCGCGCTCGACGCGAGCGACGAGGTCGAGCGAGTGATCGTGGTCACCGGCGAGGGGCGCGCCGAGCGGATCGCGCTTCGTCACTCCCGCCGCTCACCGACGCCGCTCGAGGTGCTTCGCGAACCGGCGGACCGCGGGCACTCCGAGGCGGCGGTGCTCGGGATCATCCGGGCGCTCTCGCTCGGCGCCGACTGCACGGCGCTGCTTCCCGGCGACTGCCCGCTGCTGGACGCGGCCGAGCTCGATGCGGCGCTCGAGCGGATGCATCGCGGGCGCGTCGCGGTGATCCCCGACCGCCACGGCACCGGCACCAACGGCCTTCTGCTCGCGCCCGCGGACGCCATCGGCCCCGCCTTCGGACCGGGAAGCGCTGAGCGCCACCGCGACCGGGCGTCTCGGGCCGGCTACGACGTCGCAACCGAGGAGCTCGCCTCGCTCGCCCTCGACCTCGACACGCCTGAGGACTTGGAGGCGCTCGCCGCGCGGCTCGCCGAAGAGCCGGCGTCGGCCTCGGCGACCGCGGGCGCCCTCGAGAGCATCGGGCGGCTTCCCACCCCGCGCCCGGGTTGACCACACCAATCAAGATCCGCCCCCTCACGGGGCTCCCGGAGATCGCCGAAGGGGCGCCGCTCGGGCGCCTGCTCGCGGAGTCCGCGGCGGCGGCCGGTCCCGCGCCCGCCGACGGCGATGCCGTCGTCGTGTCGCAGAAGGTCGTCTCGAAGGCCGAGGGCCGCACCCGCTCGCTGGCGGCGGTCGAGCCCCGCGCCGAGGCGACCGAGCTGGCCGAACGGCTTGGCAAGGACCCGCGGCTCGTCGAGCTCGTGCTCTCGGAGTCGCAGCGGATCGTCCGGGCCGAGCGCGGCGTCCTGATCGTCGAGACCGCCGGCGGCTGGATCTGCGCGAACGCGGGAATCGACGGATCGAACGTCCCGGGCACCGACGGCGTGACGCTGCTCCCTGTCGACGCCGACGCCTCGGCGCGGCGCATCCGCTCGGAGCTCGAGGCTGCGTGCGGCGCCCGACCCGCCGTCGTCATCGCCGACAGCTTCGGACGGCCGTGGCGGGTCGGCCAGGTCGACGTCGCGATCGGGTGCGCCGGGCTCGTGGCGCTCGACGACTGGCGCGGCCGCACCGACGCGCTCGGCGGCGAGCTAGCCGCCACCGCGATCGCGATTGCCGATCAGCTCGCCGCGGGTGCCGACCTCGCCCGGGTCAAGGACTCCCGAATGCCCGCCGCGCTGGCCACCGGGATCTCGAGGTGGTGGACCGCCGACGACGGCGCCGGTGCCCGCGCGATTCAGCGCGCCGCCGAGGACGACCTCTTCAGGTGACGTTTGGCAGCGGCCCGCCCTTGTGCTTCGGCATCGGGTCGGGTGCGCCCTCCTCCGTGAACTCGGGCGGCTGATAGACGCGCCCCGGCGTCCCGCCGACCGCGAGGACCCTCGCCGGCTGCTCGTCGGTGACGATCTGGCGCTTCTCGTTCGCCGCCACCCGGACCCAGACGCCGGGCTCGAGCTCGTGCTCCTCGACGTCCCCGACGCCGACGCGCAGCGTGGCGCATCCCGAGAGCACGGTGTAGACCTCCTCCTGCTGGTCGTGCGCCTGGTCGTGGACGGGGTAGTCCCGAAAGCGCGCCGGGAGGTCCATCACCGACAGCCCGAACGAGGTCACGCCGAGGCCCGCCCGTACGCGGCGAAAGCCGCCGCCGAAGATCGCCTCGAAGTCCTCGACCCGCTTGACCGTCACGTCGGGCATCAGCCCTCGCGCGCCGCGAGCGGGTCGGGCGCGCCCTCCTCGGTGTAACCGACGATCTCGAACGGCTGGCCCGGCACTCCGGCGAGCGCCAGGATCACCGCCGCCTCGTCGGCCGTGCTCAGCTTCCGCCGCTCGTTCGGCCCGACGCGCGCGAACACGCCCGGCTCGAGCTCGTGCTCCTCGTCACCCACCTGGAGCACCGCCCGCCCCTCGAGCACGGTGTAGACCTCCTCCTGGCCGTCGTGGGAGTGGTCGTGCTCCGGATAACGGTCGGCGTGCGGCGGGAATCGAAGGAGCTGCATCCCGAACGAGGTCACGCCGAGACCCGCGCGCGCCTTGAGCATTCCCCCGCGAAAGCTCGGCTCGAAGTCCTCCGTGCGCTTCACGGTCACGTCGGCCATCCGCGCTCAACCCTAACGCCGCTGCAAATCGAGGCAACCGGACCCCGAGTGAGATCGATCACTCGGCGACGGTGAGCACCGCCGAGCCGCTGAGCCGGCCCGCTCGCAGGTCGTCCAGAGCGTCACCGGCCCGCTCGAGCGGATAGGCCGTGACCTCGGTTCGGACCGGGACCTCCGCAGCGAGCGGCAGGAACTCCTCGCCGTCGAGCCGGGTCAGATTCGCGACCGAGCGGATCTGCCGTTCCCTCCAGAGGTCGTCGTACGGGAACGAGGGGATGTCGCTCATGTGGATCCCAGCGCAGACGACGACGCCGCCAGGGGCCAGCGCGCGGAGCGCCGCGGTCACGAGCTCGCCCGCGGGCGCGAAGACGATCGCCGCGTCGAGCGGCTCGGGCAGCTCGTCGGGGGCGCCCGCCCACTTCGCCCCGAGACCGCGCGCGAAGGCCTGCTTCTCGGCGTCGCCACGCCGTGTGACCGCGAACACACGCCGTCCCTGGTGAGCCGCCACCTGGCAGATGATGTGGGCGGACCCGCCGAAGCCGTAGAGCGCGAGCCGCTCGGCGTCACCGCACATGCGCAGAGCGCGATAGCCGATCAGCCCGGCGCACAGCAGCGGCGCGAGCGCGACCGGAGAAGCCGCCGCGGACAGCGCGAAGCAGTAGCGCTCGTCGGCGACCGCGAACTCCGCGTAGCCCCCGTCCAGCGTGTAGCCGGTGAACAGCGCGTGCTCGCAGAGGTTTTCCCGGCCGGATCGGCAATAGCGGCACTCGCCGTCGGTCCAGCCGAGCCACGGGATGCCGACGCGCTCGCCCGGCGCGAAGGGCCCCGCGCCCTCCCCCGCCGCGACCACCTCGCCGACGATCTGGTGACCCAGGACGAGCGGCAGCTTCGGCTCGGGCAGCTCGCCGTCGAACACGTGCAGGTCGGTGCGGCAGACGCCGCAGGCGAGCACGCGCACCGCGAGCCGCCCGCGCCCGGGCTCCGGCTCTGGAAGCTGCGCGACCCGCAGCGGCGTGCCGGGCGCGTCGAGGACCATGGCGCGCATGCGCTCGTCTCCCCTGCGCTCCCGCTCAGTACGTCTCGACGATGTCGTAGAGGGTGGTGCGTTGGGCGGGCGTGCGGCCGGCGCGGCGAGCCGCGGCGATCAGGTCCTCGGGCTCGAGCCGGACGCCGTGCTGTGAGCCTGCCATGCGCGAGATGTTCTCCTCCATGAGCGTGCCGCCGAGGTCGTTGACCCCCCAGCGCAGGCTCTCGGTCGCCGCGTCGAGGCCCATCTTCACCCAGCTCGCCTGGAGGTTCGGGACGGCCCTCCCGAGCGCGAGCCGGAACGCCGCGGTGTGCTTGAGGTTCTCCTCGCGGCCGATCTCCTCGACGCCGTGGGTGCGGCCGAGCAGCGTGTTGAACGGGATGAAGGAGAGCGGCACGAACTCGGTGATCCCCCCGGTGCGCTCCTGGAGCTCGCGGATGACCCGCATGTGCCTGGCGAGCTCCCACGGCTCCTCGATGTGGCCGAACATCACGGTCGACGTCGAGTGAAGCCCGGAGCGGTGGCAGGCCTCGATGATCTCGACCCACCTTGCGACCGGGAGCTTGTTCGGGGAGATCCGCTGGCGCACGCCGTCGTGGAGCACCTCGGCCGCGGTCCCGGGCGTCGAGCCGAGCCCGCACTCGAGCAGGTAGTCGAAGACCTCCTCCGGCCGCTTACCGGAGCGCTCGCACATGAAGTGGATCTCCATCGGCGAGTAGGCGTGGAGGTGCAGCTGCGACGCCGCCTCCTTCGCGAGCCGCAGCCAGCGGCCGTAGTGCTCGAGCGTGTAGTCCGGGTGGATGCCGCCCTGCATGCAGATCTCGGTCGCCCCGAACGACACCGCCTCGGCGACCCGATCCTGGAAGTCCTCCTCGGTGACGTGGTAGGCGTCAGGCGATCGCTTCCCCTGCCCGAAGCCGCAGAAGGCGCAGCCTACGACGCACACGTTGGTGAAGTTGATGTTGCGGTTGACGACGAAGGTCGCGGTGTCACCGGCGAGCTCGGTGCGAAGCTGGTCGGCGGCGATGCGCATCTCCTCGATCACCTCGGGCCGCGTCTCGGCAAATAGCGCCGTGAGCTCCTCCTCCGTTAGCGCCCTTCCCTCCCGGCCCCTCTGGATCGCCGCGTGCGCCAGCTCCGGGCCGATCTCGCGCTCGGAACGACGGCCCGAGCCCCGCCGCGGGATGAAGCTCCAGTACTTGAGCTTGACCACGTCGAGCACGCCCTGTTCCGTCCACTCGGGGTCGAGGTACTGCGGGTAGGCGCCGAGGCGCTCAGTGAGCGCGTAACCCCGCGGCGCAAGCCGCTTCCTCACCTGATGCGGGCTCGGGAAGGCGTGCTCCGGCGAGATGTGGTCGCCGTTTGCGGAGAGGCCCCCGAGGTCGGTCGCGCCGGCGTCGACGAGCTCGTCCCACCAGTCGGCGAGGTTGGGTGGGATCTGGATGCCGACCCCCGGCATCAGGCGCCCGCACTCGGCGACGAGGAGCTTCATCTCCTCGACCGTGACCTCGCTCGCCCAGCCCGGTATCGGCTCCTCGCGCGAGAGCGGCGAGCCGTCGCCCGCCCAGCGCTCGCGTGCCGCCTCGTCCGCGATCTCCGCCACCTCGCGCCCGTAGTAGCGCGGGTGCGGGACGAAGTTCTGGAGGATCACCTCCTGGATGTGGCCGTGGCGCTCGTGGAGGCCGGCGAGCGCCTCGAGCGAGGCCACCCGCTCCTCCTCGCTCTCGCCGATCCCGACCAGAATCCCGGTGGTGAACGGGATCTTGAGCTCACCGGCGGCCTCGATCGTCTCGAGCCGGCGGGCCGGGTGCTTGGTCGGCGAGCCCTGGTGGACGACGAGGTCCGGGTTGATCGACTCGAGCATCAGCCCCTGCGAGGCCGTCACCTCCCGCAGGCGCGCCAGGTCCTCGCGCTCGAGGACGCCGAGGTTCGTGTGCGGAAGCAGGCCTCGCTCGAGCGCCCGCTCGCAGGTCCAGGCGACGTAGGAGACGAAGTCGGCGTGTCCGTAGGAGCGAAGCCGCGCGGCGACCTCCGCGTTCACCTCCGGCCGCTCGCCGGTGAGCACGAGGAGCTCCTTGGCGTTACGCCTGACCGCCTGCTCGAGCCGCTCCTCCACCTCCTGCGGCGAGTAGAGGTGCGGCCTGTGCGTGGCGAAGGCGCAGTACTTGCAGTAGCAGCGACACGTACGCGACAGCGAGAGCGTGTAGTTGCGCGAGAAGGTGACGCGCCTCACGCTCTCAAGCTACCGAAGCGTCGACGCGCTACTTGTTCCGGGCGCGCACCTCGGCGTCCTTGATCGCCTGGCCCACCCCGCGAGCCTCGGTCGTGGGTGGCTCCGCGCCCTCCGCGTACTGCGGCCCCGCGATGATGAACCGATAGACGACGAAGGCGAGCAGCGCGCCGACCACGGGGCCGATCACGTACGGCCAGATGCCGTCGAAGCCGTTGAACTGGTCGCCGATCAGCGCCGGGCCGAACCAGCGGGCCGGGTTGAAGGCCCCGCCCGTGAGCGGGCCGAAGACCATCACGGCGAAGCCGAGGGTGGTGCCGATCGCAAACGGCGCCCACTCCTGGCGCGCCCGCGGGTTCATCGCCACCGCCAAGACGGCGAGCACCAGCAGGAAGGTCCCGAGCGCCTCGACTATCGCCCCGGCGGCCGGGTTCGCGAGCAGCGGGCTGATCGTCGCTGCCCCGTAGTGGGTCGCGCGGCCCTCGTCGAGGAGCAGGCCCTTCACGAGCAGGGCGCCGAGCACACCACCCGAGAGCTGGGCGAGGATGTAGACGACCGCGTCGAGCGGATCGATGCGGCGCATCGCCGCCGCGGCCACGGTGATCGCCGGGTTGAAGTGGCCACCGCTCACCTGGCCGAAGGCGATGATCAGGAGGAAGAGCACGAAGGCATGCGCGAGGCCGATGACCGCGAAGTCCGAGCCCGTCGACGAGTTCGGGCTCGTCGCCAGGAAGAGGGCCAGGACCGTGCCGACGACGAAGACCAGGAACAGAGTTCCGATCAGCTCCGCGATGTAGGCCGCGAGACCTCGATCCTGCACTTTGGGATTCCTCCTAGGTCGGGTGAGGGCGGCAGTGTATAGACGCCGGATGAAGGTCGCGCAGGCCGGGCTCAGCTCCGGCGCGGCATGTCGTGGTCCATCTGCAGGCGCCGGGCGTCGGCGATCACGTCGAGCGCCTCCTCCAGCGAGCGCCAACCCTCGACGCGGACCTCCTTGCCCTCGAGCTGCTTGTAGACCGAGAAGAAATGCGTGATCTCGCGCTGCATCGCCTCGGGGATGTCGGCGAGGGTCTCGGCCGTGTTCCAGCCGGGATCGTGGGTGGGAACGCAGACGATCTTGTCGTCCTCGCCTTCTCGTCCTCCATCACGAACAGGGCGATCGGCTTCACCGGTATCACGCAGCCGGGGAAGGTCGGCTCCGAGACGCAGACCATCGCATCGAGGGGGTCACCGTCCCGGCCCCGGTGGCCGAGCAGGAAGCCGTAGTCGGTCGGGTAGACCATCGAGGAGGAGAGAAAGCGGTCGAGGATGACCTCGCCGATGCCCTCGTCGTACTCGTACTTGTTGCGGCTGCCCTTGGGAATCTCGACGTACGCGAGCAGCTCGCCGGTGATCGGGTGCTCGTCGGTCGCTTCGAGGCGCTCGCTCACCGGCGAAGCGTAACCTCCGCCCCGCAATGCGAAGGGTCGCCGCGCCGCTGGCGGCCGCCCTCGCCGCGCTCCTGATCGGGGCCTGCGGCGACGGCGGTGCTGAACCGGGCGCCTCCAAAGAGGCGACCCTCGTGCTCGACTTTCAGCCGAACGCGGTCCACGCCGGCATCTATGCGGCGCTCGGGCGCGGCTACTACAGCGACCGCGGCATCGATCTCACGGTCCGCGAGCCGTCGGCGAGCACCGACTCGCCGAAGCTCCTCGCGGCGGGGCGCGCGCAGTTCGCGATCCTCGACATTCACGACGTCGGCCTCGCCCGCGAGAGCGGCGCCGATGTCGTCGGTATCGCCTCGATCGTCGGGCGCCCGCTCGCGGCGCTCATCGCGCGGGACCGGAACGCCGTTCGCGCCCCGGCCGACCTCGACGGAGGCACCGTGGGGGTGACGGGCCTGCCGTCCGACGACGCCGTGCTCGATTCCGTGCTCGAGGCGGGCGGAGCGGACCCCGACGCCGTCGACCGGGTGACGATCGGCTTCGAATCGGTGACGGCCCTCTCCTCCAGCCGGTTGGATGCCGCGACGGCGTTCTGGAACGCCGAGGGCGTCACGCTGCGCCGCCTCGGCGTGCCGACGCGCGAGTTCCGGGTCGACGACTACGGGGCCCCTCGCTACCCGGAGCTCGTCCTCGCGACCTCGGCGGAGACACTGGAGCGCGATCCCGAGCTCGCGCAGTCGATGGTCGCGGCGACCGAGCGAGGCCTCGAAGTCGCGGCCCGCTCCCCCGGCGCCGCGCTCGCCGAGCTCCTGCGCGCTGTCCCGACGCTCGAGCGCGGCGAGCAGCGCGCCCAGCTCGCGGCCCTCGAAGGCGCGGGCGCGTTCGATGCCGCCGGACCGCTGAAACGGTCCGTCCTGCGGCGCTGGGCCGCATGGGACCTCGAGCACGGGATCCTCTCGCGCCCGCTCGAGGTCGGGTCGGCCTTCGCGACTCCCTGAGAGCGCCGCTCAAGCACGGCGCGGGGCGGTGCAGGTGGGTCGTCGGCGACCTGTGAGCGACGCGGTCCTAGCGCGCTCAGAGCGAGCGCCGCGCGCGGAACTCGCGGCGCACCGACTCCGGCCGCCCCCACATCTGCACGACCTCTGCGCGGCCCTCGTGCACATCACGCACGATCAGCTCGCCGGCGACCCCCTGCGAGTCGAGCAGCGCCAGGGTGCCCTTGACCGACTCCGCCGCGGCGGCGTGGCCGAAGGTGTGGGCGACGTTGATCCGGAAGTGCCAGTCGGCCTCCGAGTAGGGCTGCGCGTTGACCTGCGTGAGCAGGACCGCCGCGTCGATGTACTGGTCCTCGTCAGCGATCCGAAGATCGCAGACGATGTCGGTCCAGTCCGCCGGCAGCGAGTCGAGCACCTGCTGGAAGTCGTCGGCCAGCCCCACGTCCCGCAGCGTACCCACATGAGGCCGCTAGCCGAAGAACACCTGCTGGAGCAGGAAGAGGTTGAGGGCGATGATCAGCGCAGCGAGCACGGCGGCGATCGCGGAGAGCCAGCGCGGGTTGGCCATCGATCCCATCACCTCGCGCTTGCTCGCGATGATCAGTAGCGGGATGAGGGCGAACGGGATCCCGAACGAGAGCACCACCTGGCTGATCACGAGCGCGTCGGTCGGCGCGAGCCCGATCGCGAGCACGATCAGCGCCGGCGCGAGGGTGATCGCTCGGCGCAGGAAGATCGAGATGCGACGGCGGATGAATCCCTGCATCACCACTTGGCCCGACATCGTGCCGACCGAGGATGAGGCGAAGCCCGAGGCGAGCAGCGCGATCCCGAAGACGGTCGCCGCGTTATCGGAGACGGTCGTCTGGAGGCCCTGGAAGGCGCCCTCGATCGAGTCGATCCCGGTCAGCCCGCCGACGTTGAAGAGGGCGGCGGCCATGACCATCATCGAGAGATTGACGAGGCCCGCGATCACCATCGCGATCACCACGTCGACCTTCTCGAAGCCCAGGATACGCCGCCGCTCGTCCTCGTTTCGGCCGACGATGCGCCGCTGAGTGAGCGCCGAGTGCAGGTACACGACGTGCGGCATCACGGTCGCGCCGATGATCCCCGTGGTCAGCAGGATGCTCTCGGTGTTGCTGAACCCGGGGACGAACATGTGCGATGCGACCTCGCCCGCGTTCGGCTTCGCCCAGAAGATCTCGAACGCGAACGCGACCAGCACCACCCCGGCGAGAGCCGCAATCCCGGCCTCCAGACGCCGGAACCCCATCTGCTGGAGCCCGAGGATCGCGAACGCGCCAGCCCCCGCGATCAGCGCGGCCGGGAAGAGCGGGATCCCGAACAGGAGGTTGAGCCCGAGCGCGGCCCCGACCACCTCGGCGACGTCGGTGGACATCGCCACGATCTCGGCCTGGATCCAGAGGCCGATCGAGGTGCGGCGCGAGAAGGTCTCGCGGCAGAGCTCGGGCAGGTTCTTGCCGGTCGCGATCCCGAGCTTTGCGGACTGGGTCTGGATCAGCATCGCGATCAGGTTCGCGGCGACGACCACCCAGAGGAGCAGGTAGCCGAACTGGGCGCCGGCGCTGATGTTGGTGGCGAAGTTCCCCGGATCGATGTAGGCGACCGCGGCGATGAAGGCCGGGCCCAGGAACGGCCAGATGCGGGCGATCCCCCTCGCGCGCCCGTCGAGCGAGCGCCGCGCGGCGCGGGCGACCGCCGCCTCGCCAGGGAGCGCAGCCTCGACGTCGGCGCCGAGGCTCGGCGCCGGCGCGGGAGGGGCCTCGTCAACCGCCCTGTTCACGCCTCCGCGTCCTGGAGCGTGACCCGCATCGCCGCCGCCAGCGGGCGCCCGAGGACGTGCTCGACGCCCTCGACGTCCACGAATAGCGGCCCCTCGAACGGCTGGCGCTCAGTCACGGTGAGCCGCGCCCCCGGCCGGATTCCGCGCTCGTCCAGATAGCGAAGCATCTCCGGATCGGCGTCGGACACGCGCGCGAAGGTCGCCAGCGCGCCGAGCTCGAGCTCGACCAGCGGCAACGCCCGATCGGCCTCGATCACGAGCTCGGCGCTCGGGATCGGGTCGCCGTGCGGGTCAATCGCCGGATCGCCGAGCTTGTCGGCGATCCGAGCCTCGAGTTCCTCCGAGATGTAGTGCTCAAGCACCTCGGCCTCGTCGTGGAGCCGGTCCCACGGCATGTCGAGCGAGTCGGCCAGGAAGGACTCGAGCAGGCGGTGGTGGCGGATCACCTCGAGCGCGACGCGCTCGCCGGCCTCCGTCAGCCGCACGCCGTGGTACGGCTCGTGCTCGACGAGGCCGAGCTCCGCCATGCGCTTCAGCATCGTCGTCACCGTCCCCGGCGATACGCCGAGGCGCGTGGCAAGCGCCGAAGTTCCAACGGGGACGCCCTCGGCGCGCGCCGAGAGGCTGTAGATCGCCTTCGTGTAGTCCTCGACCGCCTCGGTCGCCGCGCCGGAGCTGCTGCGAAAGCCGGAGTGAGCCGGTCTGCTCATACGCTCACCAGCAGACTCGTCACGTAGAGGGCAGCGACGCCGGCGAGCAGCCCGGCGACGGCGCCCGGGTGCAGGGCTCGTCCGCTCGCGTCGCGCATCGCGGGGACGAGCTGCGCGATCACTTGGGCGATCGCGCCGACCCCGACCCCGAACAGGAGCGCCGCCAGGCTCGGGTTGAACGCCGCGGCGCCGATCCAGGCGCCGACGATCGCTGGCGCGCCCGCGACCACGCCGAGCGCCGCGAGCCGGCCGAGGCGCACGCCACCGCCCTCGGAGAGTGGCGCGACGATCGCCAGCCCCTCGGTCGTGTTGTGAATCGCGAACCCGACGACGAGAAAGGCACCGAGCGCGAGCGCTCCCGTCGCATACGCGGACCCAATGGCCAGTCCCTCGCCGAGGTTGTGGAGCCCGATTCCGATCGCGACCATCAGCGCGAGGTACGCGCCGGCGCTTCCGCCGACCCGTGCGCGCTCGCCGCGTACGGCGAGCCAGCTCTCGATCCCGGCCAGCCCCAGGTAGGCGACGATCGCGCCGAGCAACACGAGCGCCATGCCGCCGAACGCCGTCGGTGCGGAGGCGGCGATGTCAAGCCCCTCAAGCCCCGCGTCAACGGCCAGAAAGCCGAGCAGCCCGACGGTGAACGCGATCAGGATCCGGACCCATCCCGGTCCGATCCGTCGCACGAACGGCAGCCAGAGCATCCCCAAACTGATGGGGATCACACCGACATAGATGCCCAGGAGCGCCATCAGGCCGAAGAACTCCGCGTCGGCGGCCGGCGTCTCGGAGGCAACCGGGATCTCGTGTTCGACCGTCCCGCCCGCCGACGTCAGCAGCGAAACGGTGTAGGCCTCGCCCTCGATCCACGGATAGACGATCTCGAACGTGCTCGACCCGAGTCGCTCAAGCGTCGTGCCGTCGCTCGCCGTGAACGCTGCGTAGCCGTCGTTGACCGCGATCTGGGCGACGTCGACTGCATCGGGACCGTCGTTGCGGACTGTGAGCTCGATCGTGCCCCGGTGAAGAACGGTCCTCTCGATCGCGAGGTCCTCCGCCGGAGGGCCTGTGCGCTCGCCGAGCCCGGGACCGCCCAGCGCCGCGAACAGGCCGATCGCGGCCACGATCAGCGCCAGGGGCGCCAACCCGAGAACCCACGCCGGGACGCGGTCGAACGCGTTCGCGAGCGTCGCGTCGCGCGCCTCCACTTCAGGCCACCTCGAAGAATCCGGTCCAGCCGAGCTCGGCGAACTCCGAGACGTGTGCGTGGAACATGTACCTGCCGGGATACGGAAAGCGAACTTCGAGGATGCCGCGCTGGCCCTGGCCCTGGATCACGGTGTCGGTGAACTCGGCCGGCTCGAGGCGCGTCCCGGTCGGGTAGTAGTCGAAGAAGTTCGCGTGCAGGTGGAACGAGTTCAGGGGGTCGAACTCGAGCGCGTTGACGAGGTAGATCCGCACGAGCTCGTCGCGCTTGACGTTGATCGGGTCTGTGACGTGGTGGAAGCCCACCGTGTTGACGGCGTAAACCTCGTTCGATGCGTCGAAGTTCGTATCGAAGCCGTTCATCACCATCACGAGCTCGTCGGCCTGGGCACGGCCCCCCTTCGGGTCGACGACGAACGCGCCGTAGAGCCCGCGTGAGATGTGCGAGGCCAGCGGCGAGACGTGGCAGTGGTAAAGGTGGAGGCCGAAGGGCCGCGCCTCGAACTCGTAGGTGAAGCTCTGCGCCGGATCGACCGTACCCGGCCCGATCCCGGGCATCCCGTCCATGAACGCCGGATGGACGCCGTGGAAGTGGATCGTGTGCGGGTGCTCCGATCCGTTCGCGAACCTGATCCTCAGCAGTTCCCCTTCGTGGCAGCGCAGCGTCGGGCCGGGCACGCGTCCGTTGTAGGTCCAGGCCTGGTACTTGACGCCGGGGGCGACCTCGATCTCCTTGTCGATGGCGTAGAGCTCCCACTCCCGTAGGACGCGTCCGCCGGCGAGCCTGCGCGTTCTGCCGTAGTCGAAGTCGCGCAAGAGCTCCGTCGGATGAAATCCATTCGCCGCGTGGTCGACCGCGCGTCCCGGGGCGAACCCGGCGTGCCCGGTCGTCGCCGTGTGCCTGCCATGCCGATGCTCCTCCGAGGTGGCCCCGAGCGCATCGTGGATGCCCTGGTGCGGAATCGTCTCGTGCAGGAGGGCGAGAGTCGGCGCCGCGAGTGCACCGCCGGCGAGCAGCTTTCGCCTACTGAGGCCTTTTTTCGAGGTCGCCATGCGCAGAAGTTTGACACACCAAAAATCGAGGAGCAATGGACCCGGTTTGTCATCATCGGACGCGTGGAGATTGCGACCGTGGAGCTCGACGCCCAGTACCGAGTCCTCAAGGAGGGCGCCGGGCTGGTCGAGCGCCCCGAGCTGCGGCGGATCGCGGTCCGCGGCTCCGAGGCCGCTGACCACCTCCAGGGCCAGCTCACCAACGACGTCGAGGCGCTCGAGCCCGGCGCGGGCTGCTACTCGGCGCTGCTCAACCGCAAGGGCCACCTGCAGGGCGACATGCGGGTCCTGAGCCTCGAGCCGGACGCGTTCTCGATCGAGACCGACGAGGGTGCGCTCGACGCCGTGCTGCGGCACCTCCAGATGTACAAGATCGGTCGCGACGTGGAGGTCGACGACGTCTCCGGCGAATCGCGCGTGCTGAGCGCGATCGGCCCGGGCGCCCTCGACGTGATCGGGTGCGGGCCGCTTCGCCCGGAGCATGCCCACACCGAGCACGAGATCGGCGGTGTGACGGTGCGCGCGATCGCCACCGACCTCGGCGTCGACCTCGTGGCGACGCCGGCGCACCTCGAGGCGGTCGCGCGGGCGCTTCGCGACACCGGGGCCGAGCCGGTGAGCGCGCGGGCGGCGGAGATCGTCAGAGTCGAGTCGGGTCGACCGCGCTTCGGCCGCGAGATGACCACGGCCACGATGCCGGCGGAGGCCGGGATCGAGGAGCGGGCGGTCAGCTTCACGAAGGGCTGCTACATCGGCCAGGAGCCCGTCGCGCGCCTTCACTACAGGGGCAGGCCGAACCGCCACCTGCGCGGCCTCGAGCTCGAGCGCCCGGTCGCGGAGGGCGACCCGGTGCGGCTTGGCGAGCGCGAACTCGGCTCCGTCGGGACCGCCGTCCTCTCCCCGGCTCGCGGGCCCATCGCGCTCGCGATCCTGCGCCGCGAGGCGGAGCCCGGGGCGGCCGTCGAGGTCGGCGACGGCATCCCCGCGAAGGTCGTCGAGCTGCCGTTCTGACTCGCATCGCGGCGCCGCCGCAGGCGGCTCGCGGGTCAGTGCCTTTCGGCTAGGGTTGCGCCCAGTCATGGGCGTGAGGAGGAGGCTCATCGCACCGGCAGGGGCGCTGCTCGCGGCGCTCTCGATGGTGGCCTGCGGCGAGGAGGACTTCAAGAACGAGCCGCGGCCGCCCGTGCCGATCGAGATCGGTGCCCGGATCGGTGACGACGGCGTCGCCGTGAGCCCGAACTCGAAGAAGGAGGTCGGCGCCGGCGAGGCGACGATCACGATCTCCAACCAGACCGACGACCCGGCCCGCCTCGTGCTCGAGGGGCCGAGCGACGCGGCGAGTGGCGAGATCGTTCCCCAGGGGACGGGCGCGCTCACGGTCGTGCTCGAGGAGGGCCACTACGCGGTCACGAACGACGGCGACGGCCACGAAACGAGGCTCGCCGTCGGCCCGAAGCGCCGGAGCTCCCAGAACGTCCTGCTGCTTCCGTAGCGCGGTCCGGGGGCGGCGCGCGGTTCCGCGGGCTTCGGTCCTACGGAATCGACGAAAGGGGATCGCGTGCCCGAGAAGTTCAAGCGGGGCGACCGGGTCGAGTGGAATTTCCGCGGCCGCACGGTGACCGGCAAGGTCAGGCGAAAGCTGACCTCGCGAACGGAGATCGGTGGCCGCCCAGTGGCGGCGTCGGAGGACGACCCGCGCTACCTGGTGCGCAGCGACAGCACCGGCAAGGAGACGACGCGCCGCCCTGGTGCACTTCGCAGGCTCGCTGACGGCACCTGATCGCGCCTAGCAGGCCGTCGCGTCCTCCGCCTCCGCGACGAGCGAGTCGATCAGCTCGAGCTTCGCCTCCACCGCGTCGACCATGCCGTCGAGCCCGTCGCGGGCCCGATCGGATTGGCTCTTGATGCCCGTCAGCGCCGAGCGGATCGCCTGCGCCTGCTTCAGCGCGGTCACCGCCTCGCGCGCAGCGTGGCGTACGGCGGGGGCGTCGACCGTCAGGTCGGCATCCCGCGCCATGGCGACCCGGGCCGCCGCGAGCCGGTAGGCGACGCCGAGCGCAAGCCCGGCGGGCTCCTCGCGATCGACGGCGACGATCAGCTTGTTGCCCTCGTACTCCGCCAGCGTCTCGCGGCCCGCCGGGACGTTCTCCTCGCCGGCGACGACGAGCACCGCGAACGACGCCGCGCGCGCTTCCATCGCATGGTTCAGCTCGGTCCACGCCTTGTTCTTGGTCAGCTGCTTGTCCTTGGCCTCGAACACGATCCGGCCCTGCGAAACGCCGTCGCAGGCCCCGATCTCGACCAGCGTGTCGCCCTTCTTGCCACCGCCCTCGGCGAGCTCCGCGCCGGTGTGCGTCGCCACGTCGCCGCGGGCGCGCGCGGTGCCCTCGATCGCCTCGTGGACGCGCTCCTCGAAGGTGAATCCCTTGCGCGTTCCCGCCGCCTCAGCCTCCTCGAGCTCGAGCTCGTGGTCCTGCTTGTCGAGGAGCCGCGCCAGGTGCTCCTTGAGCTCGTGGACCTGCGTCTGCATCGAGCGCGACTCCTTCTGGTGTGACTCCCGGAGCAGCTCGATCTCCTGGCGGTGGCGCTCCTCGGTCTCGAGCATCTTCTTGCCGATCCGAACCTGCATCCCGACGAGCGGGTTGTCGGGGTCCTCCGCGGTGAGCCGCCGCAGCAGGTCCTCGCGCTGCTGGCGCGCCTCGGCGGCGACGATCTCCTTGATCTGCGCCTGCACCGAGCCGGTGCGCTCCGGGCCGAAGGTGGACGCGATCCGCTCCGCCAGCTCCTCGGCGCCCTCCTCGAGCGTGCCGCCGAGCCTTCGATCCAGCTGCCCGAGGCCCGCCTCGAGCTCGCGGCGCACGTAATCGACATTCGCGGCGGTCTCCTCGTTGTCGAGCACGCGGGCGCCGATCTCGATCGCCTTGCGGACGGTGTCGCCTGCGGGCTTGCCACGCTGCTGGCGCTCGCGGACGAGGTGCGCCGCACGTTCGTCGGCGACCGTGAGGTGCTCGACGACGATCCTGTCGTCGAGCGCGCGAACGATGCCGTCGCCGGTGGTGTCGAGCGGGAGCTGGGGTCTTTCGGACGCTTCCATGGAACTTTTGACGGTAGTCGCCGCTCCGGACGCGAACCTGACGCGGGACGCCGCAACGCACCCACACTAGGCTGGCGGCGTGGAGGAGCCAGCGGCGACGGCCCCGGCGACGCTCGGCGAGGAGATCATCTGCGCCGAGCAGCGCACGGTCCGCTCGACGAAAACCGACGAGCAGCGCCTCGCCCTGATCGAGCGCGAGCTTCGAACCGGGTTCGAGACGCTGGCCGGGATCGGTCCGGCGGTCTGCGTCTTCGGATCCGCCCGGACGACCCCGGATGACGCCGAATACGGGTGGGCTCGCGAGCTCGGCCGAGCGATCGGCGAGGCCGGCCTCGCGGTCGTCACCGGCGGCGGCCCCGGGACGATGGAGGCGGCGAACCGCGGCGCCCGCGACGTCGGCGCCACCTCGGTCGGGCTCAACATCCTCCTGCCCTACGAGCAGCGCATGAACCCGTACGTCGACATCGGACTCACGTTCGATTACTTCTTCACCCGCAAGCTCATGTTCGTGCGCTACTCGCAGGCGTTCGTGATCTTCCCCGGCGGCTTCGGGACGCTCGACGAGACGTTCGAGCTGCTCACCCTCACCCAGACGGGTGAGGCCGTCCGCCACCCCGTGATGTTGGTGGGCGAGGGCTACTGGTCCGGGCTGCTCGCCTGGATGCGCTCGGAGCTGCTCGGGCCCGGGCGCATCTCGACGGCCGACCTCGAGCTGGCGCGCATCGTCGAGGACCCGGCCGAGATCGTCGCCATCGCTCGCTCCGGCACCGACGTCGCCGGGTAGCGCCCGCGAACGGCCTCGACGAAGGCTGCCAGACGCTCAGCGAGATCGGCGTCGCGGAGCTCGAGCACGTTCTCGGCGTTCTCCTCTCCGGAGCGGGAGAGGTTGAACGAGCCGACGAAGACGGCGTCGTCGGCGACCGTTGCCTTCGCGTGCATGAAGTCGTGGACGGTGCCCGGGCTCCACGGCGTCGAGCGCTTGCCCGAGAACGGCAGCGCACTCAGCGCCCGCGCGAGCAGCGGCACCTTCCAGGTCGAGTTCCCGTTCGCCTCCCACTGCTTGAAGACCGCGTCGCTCTGCGGCTCGTCGATCACCCCGGCGATATCGAGCTCGGTGCCCGTCGCGAGCTCGGCGAGGGTCGCGAGGATCGGTCCCGAGGTGATCACCGGCGAGGCGATCCGCACCCGGCGCCTCGCCGATCCGATGGCGCTCGCGATCGCCTGCGAGAGCTCGGCGCCGTGCCCGGGCGTGAACCAGGCTCGCGCCCTGACGCCGCCGGCGAGCTCGACCCACCGCGGCTCCACCCGCCCGCTTCGCTCGACGTCCGGGCGCTCCCACAGCTCCTCGAAGTTGGCGCCGTAGGCGGCGGCGAGGTCAGCGCTGCCGACGGTGAGCACGACGTTCTCCTGGCGCGTCCAGGAGTCGGTCGTCCAGTTCGCCGAGCCGCTCCACACGGCCTCGCGGTCGCGGATCGCGTACTTGTGGTGCATGAGATCGGGCTGTCCGGGCACGGGCCGGGCGTCGATCGGCAGCTCGGCGAGCAGCTCGGGCCGGGTCGCGGGTGGAGGGTGGATCGCGTGCGGGCGCCCGGAGTCGATGTTGTAGAGCAGCCGCACGGAGACGCCGCGCCCCGCCGCCTCGCGCAGCTCATCGGCGACGATGTCGCCGGGGCGGCCGGGCAGGCGCAGGTCGTAGAGCGCGAGCTCGAGCGAGCGCCGCGCAGGGCGCATGAACTCGGCGATGAGCCCCGCGACGTCCTCCGCGCTCTGCCCGCCGTCGGTGAGCTCGTGGACCTGCACCGCGCGGTGGATCGTATGCCGAAATCGGCCGGTAGCATCCCGCGCGCTCGACAGCGACCGAGGGAGAAAAGTGGCCGTAGACGCAAGCGAAGTCTCGAAGCTCGACGTGGAGCCGGGGACGCTGCCGGAAACGATGGCGGCGTGGGTGATCCGGCAGGACCGCGAGGGCGAGCCGAAGGACGCCTTCCAAATCGAGGAGATCGAGGTGCCCGAGCCGGGTGCCTTCGAGGTGATCGTCCGCGTCATGGCCGCCGGCGTCAACTTCAACAACGTCTGGGCGGCGCTCGGCAAGCCGGTCTCGGTCTTCAACTACGGCGACCACCCCCAGTACGGGCACCACATCGGCGGCTCCGATGCCTCCGGGATCGTCTGGAAGGTCGGCGAGGGCGTGACGCGGTGGAAGCCCGGCGACGAGGTCGTCATCCACTGCAACCAGGCCTCCTACGAGGACGTCGAAGTGCACGGGCTCGACCCGATGGCGGCGCCGAGCCAGGAGATCTGGGGGTATGAGACGACCTGGGGCTCGTTCGCGCAGTTCACGAAGGTCCAGGCGCAGCAGCTCCTGCCGAAGCCACGCAACCTCTCCTGGGTCGAGTCATCGGCCTACGGCCTCACCTACTTCACCGCCTACCGGATGCTGTTGGACCGCTGCAAGGTCCAGGCCGGCCAGAACGTGCTGATCTGGGGCGCGGCCGGCGGGCTCGGCGTGTTCGCGACCCAGCTCAGCAAGGCCGCGGGAGCGAACGCGGTCGGCGTCGTCTCCTCAGACGAGAAGGGCGAGCTCGTCGAGCAGCTCGGCGCGGTCGGCTACGTGAACCGCCGCGAGTTCGGCGAGATGATGCGAACGAGCGAGAACCACCCGGCCGTGGATGCGACCGCGGAGAAGGAGCGATTCAAGGCCTCGCGCGCGTTCGCGAAGCGCGTCAAGGAGATCCTCGGCGACGCGCCCGACATCGTCTTCGAGCACGTCGGCCAAGCCACCTTCCCGACCTCGGTGTTCACGGTGAAGCCGTTCGGCAAGGTCGTGATCTGCGGCGCAACGTCGGGCTACACGCTCGATTTCGACGTCCGCTACCTGTGGATGAAGCAGAAGGAGATCCTCGGCTCCCACTTCGCGAACGCCTATGAGTGCACGCGCGCCAACCGGCTCATGGCCGAGGGCAAGGTGCGGCCGGTCCTCTCCCAGGTGATGGACTTCGACGGCATCCCCGAGGCGCACCAGATGCTGCACGAGAACCGGCACACGGGCAAGATCGCGATCCGCGTCGGCGCCACCGACGACACCGATGGCAAGCACACTGAAGGCGAGGGCGCGATCTGGGCCGAGGTCGGCGCCTAGCCCCGCAGGGAAGCGATTAGGCTCTGGCCGCGATGGCGCTCGAAGTCCACTACCTCGAATGGCACGTGACGCCGGGCCGGCGCGACCGCTTCCTCGAGATCTGGCGGCCGGCGCTCGATCGGGCGCTGGCCTACGGCGCGAGGTCGGCGTTCGTGACGCGCAACGAGGACGACCCTCTCCACCTCCGCCAGGTGACGAGCTGGGAGAGCCGTGCCGACCACGAGCAGTGGTGGTTCTCCGACGAGATCTCCGCGCTGCGCCAGGACGCGCTCGCCTACTTCCACAAGCCGATCGAGCAGCACTGGCACGCTCAGGTCGCCGACGCCGCGGTGCAGGCGTCGAACGGGCAGCCTTAGCGCGCCACTAGGCCGCGATCCGCAGTTCGGTCGAGCGCTTTTCGATCGCGGCGCCGACGTCGACGAGCGCGGCGAGCATCTCCTCGGTCGCCGGCGACCGGGCGCCCTCGGCGCGGGTCGCCGCCCACACGCGGCGCTGCGGGGCCGGTGGGTCCGTCGGGCGGACGACGAGGTCCGAGCGCAGCGTCTGAAGCGCAAGATCAGGCAGCAGCGTGAAGCCGAGGCCGGCGGCGATGAAGCCCTGCATGACGTGGTAGTCGTCGGACTCGAACCCGATCCGCGGCTCGAAGCCCGCGCTCCGGCAGGCGGCGAAGATCACCTCGCCGCAGGTGCTCGGTCGCGAGCCGCAGAGCCACTCCTCGTCGGCGAGCTCCGCAAGCGGCACGACGCCGCGCGATGCGAGCGGATGATCCGCCGGCAGCGCCACGTGCATGCCCTCGGTCAGAACGAGGATGTGATCCAGGTCGCGTTCGTCGCGCGTGGGCACCGAGGGGTAGTCGAAGGTGAGCGCGAGGTCGAGCTCGCCGGCCCGTAGCCGCGGCAGCGACTCCTCCGGCTCGGCGTCGATGACGCTGAGGCGCACCTTTGGGTGCTTGGTGTGAAAGCGCGAGATCGCCTCGGTGAGGACCGTCGCGCTGGCGCTCGGAAAGCTCGCCAGCCGCAGCTCGCCGCCCTCGAGCCCGGCGATCGCGGCGAGCTCGCGTTCGGCCTCGTCGAGACGCGCGATCGCCGCATCGGCGTGGGAGACGAGGACGCGCCCCGCGTCGGTGAGCTTCGGGCCCTCGCGCGTGCGGTCGAGAAGCGTCATCCCGACCTCGCGCTCCAGCGTCGCGATCTGCTGGCTCACGGCCGACTGCGACAGGTAGAGCGACTCCGCGGCCGCGGAGAACGAGCCCCGCTGTGCGACCTCGCGGAGGATCCTCAGCCGCTTCACATCGAGCATAAGGGGAGCTTATCACGCGCAACGTGAATCCATGTTGCGCTTATGACCACGCGGCGAGATCCTGTCTTCGGATCACGAAATCGGTCCGGCGAACGTTGAAGAGACAGAAATCGAATGCGAGACGAGGTGACTCAGATGAACGCGCAGAGCACGACTTCCGCGGCGATCACGATCCGCAACATGGACTCCTCCGAGCGTGACCGCCGGGCGCTGGCTCACCTCGCCGAGCTCGAGACGCGCGAGCCGCTCGAGGGCCGGGTTCTCGGCCTCGAGGTCGAGGGCGCGGTGGTCGCCGCGGTCGAGGTCGACACCGGCCGCAGCCTCGCGGACCCGTTCAGCCGCACCGAGGAGCACCGCGCCGTCCTCGAGCTGCGCGCGAAGCAGCTCCGCCACCGGCACCGGGGTCGGCACCGGAGGGTCCGCGGTCTCACGAGCCGCAGCCGTCCGGCGCTCGGCGGCTCGCCCCCCGGCCAGATCATCAGCCTCCCGCGCGTGAGCTGAGGAAGTTTCCGCGCCCTGCCCGCGCGGACCTGCGCCCCTCGGCCGGCCACCGGCCGGGGGGCGCGAACGTCTGATTCGGGATTGACGTTGATATCCAACGTCAAACTCGAATGAGAGCGGTTGCAGGACGTCAGCATGGCGTGATCTCGCGAGCGCAGCTGCTCGCCGCGGGTCTCGGGCCCGGCGCCATCGACTACGCGCGGCTCAACGGCGAGCTCGCCGTCGTGCACCGCAGCGCCTATCTCCTCGCCGGCGCCGCGCTGACCACCGCGGCGCGCGAGTTCGCGGCGGTCCTCGCGTGCGGGGACGACTCGGCTCTGAGCCATGCGAGCGCCGCCTACCGGCTCGACCTCCTCCCGTATCCGACCAACTATGCGACGCTCGATGTCACGCTACCGAGGCGCGCCAGCGGCAAGCACGGGATCCGAACGCACTTCACCGGATGTTGGGAGCCTGGCGACACGTTCGTCCTCGATCACCTGAGGGTGACGACGCCGCGGCGCACGCTCCTCGACCTCGCCGCAACCGAGTCCGGCCGACCGCTCGAGCGGGCCCTGGCCGCGGCGCTTGCCACGAACCGCGTCACCCGCAGGACGCTCCTCGCCCACCTCGACCGCCGCCCGTACCGCCGCGGTGGGGCGCGCGCCCTGCGCGCCCTTCTCGATGCCGGCCCATCCCTCACTCGCTCGGAGGCGGAGGAGCTCCTCCGCGCGCTCGTCAGATCCGCGGGGCTTCCGGATCCCGAGACGAACGTTCGCATCGGGCCCTACGAGGTGGACGTGCTCTGGGCCAAGGAGCGCCTCGTGGTCGAGGTGGACGGCTGGCGCTTTCACGGCGATCGGAAGGCGATCGAGCGCGATCGGGCACGCGACGCACCCCTTGCCGCATTTGGGTACCGCGTGATGCGCGTGGGCTGGCGGCAGCTCGCGGACGAGCCGCAGGTCGTGCTCGACCGGATCGCGGCGGCGCTCAGTGCTGCTCGAGGGGCGCCATCGTGAGCCCGGCGTCCTTGAGCTGCTCCCAGTAGAGCTCGGCCGGCTCACGCGGGCCGGACCAGACGATCGCCTGCCCGGCGTTGTGGATGCGGTCGGCGAACCGGTAGCCCTGATCGAGCGACACGCCCGGCACCACGGAGGACAGCGTGCGGGCCACGTGGTCGAATGTGTTGTGATCGTCGTTCAGGACGATCACCTGCCAATTGCCGCCCAGGCCGGATCCCGGGCCGCCCGTCCTCGGGCGCTCGATCGTCTCGGTCGGCAGCGCGGCCTCCGGCTCAGGGCTCGGGAACGCTGACCGCGATCCGCTTGAACGTGGCCACGACGTCCTTGCGGGACTCCTTTTGGCTTCCGATCGCAAAGCGGATCTTGCGGCCCTGCACCTGGCCCGGGTTGTTATCGGTGACCATCGCCACCTCCTTGCCGTTCACGAAGGCGGTCACCCGCGCGCCCTCGAGCGCCAGGCGCAGGGAGTTGCGCTCGTTGATGCCCTTGATCGCGTCGCTCTTGCCGCGTTTGGGGAAGCCGTTGCCCTGCGGTTCGCGCTTCAGCTCGAAACGCTTCTTCTGAGGGAAGACCTGCAGCTTGTAGCCCGTGTCGCCGCCCCCGGCGCGGGCCGAGATCTCGAGGAAGGTGCCGGCGCGCAGCGACTTCGGCGTGTTCTTCAGCACCTTGCCCTCGACGGAGATCGTGTAGTTGGGAAGCTCGTCGTCGCCCTGCACCGGCGTCTTGAACGAGCAGGTGGTCGGGCTCGCCTTGATCGAGGCGAGCATCACCTTGCTCTTCTCCCGGTACTTCTTGTCGCAGCGCTTGCCGCCGCCGGAGCGAAGGATGTCCTCGAAGTCGCCGCGACGGGAGAAATCGTTGCTGTAAAGCGTTACCGCGGCGATCGCCGCCCCGGCGCCGATCGCGAGCATGACCGCGACCGCACCGACGAACAGCGTCCTTTTGCCTGCAAACCTCATCATGAGTGGCGACGGCCCGGTGGGCAGCCTAGCCGCTAATGATCTCCTAACACCCCTGCGGGTGAAACGGAGCGGGCGGCGAATTTCATCGTCCGGCCACGGCCCCCGCCTCGCGCTCGGCGCGCTTTCGCCAGTAGCGCTCGAGCCCCTGCCACGACTGATCCGGCGGGATCGCCTGGCGCACGCTCTCCGCCGTCACCGGGTCCGTCGCGGTCTCGATCTCCGCCGCGAGCGTCTCGAGGAACCGCTCGCGATCCCCGGCGCGCGCGAGCTCGGCGAGCCGCCGCAGGCTCTCGCGCACCCGCTCGAGCTGCTCGGCGACGTCCTCGGCGACGCCGAAGTGGGTGAGCCGCAGGCGCTCGGGCCGCAGCGAGGCGATCAGGTCGATCGAGCGAAGCCACGCCTCGACGTCGATCTCCGGCGGCGGCGTCGGCGCCAGCGTCAAGCTGGAGGGCGGGATCCGAACTCCGGCCATGTCGCCGACGTAGGCGTCGCCGCGCTGGAGGTCGAGCCAGCAGAGGTGATGGCTGGCGTGCCCCGGGACGGGCTCGACGCGGAAGCCCTCGAGGTCCTCCCCACCCGCGAGCGGGACCACGCTCTCCTCCGGCACCGGCACAACCTCGCCCCACAGCCGGTCCATGTTCTCCTCGCCGTAGAGCCGGCCGGCGCTCGCCAGGAGCTTCGTCGGGTCGATGAGGTGCGGCGCGCCAACCTCGCTCACGTAGACGCGCAGCCCCGGAAACCGGCGGACGAGCGCGCCCGAGGCCCCCGCATGATCGAGGTGGATGTGGGTCAAGAGAAGCGCGCGCGGCGCGGCGACGTCGTCGATCCAGTTCTCAAGCGACGATGTCGGCCCGGGGTCGACGATCACGTCGCCAACCGCGTGCGCCGCGATCACCCGCTCGCGGCCGAGGTGGTGGACGTCGATCTCGCGAACCATCGCCCGCACGGTACCCGCCCTCGCGATCCGCCTACCTGGGACAATCCCGCCCATGAGCGACCACCGACTCGACCGGGCGGACCGGCCGTGGGTGATGCGGACTTACGCCGGGCACTCCGACGCCCGGCGCTCGAACGAGCTCTACCGACGCAACCTCGCGAAGGGGCAGACCGGCCTCTCGATCGCCTTCGACCTCCCGACGCAGACCGGCTATGACCCCGACCACGTGCTCGCTCGCGGCGAGGTCGGCAAGGTCGGCGTTTCGATCGCCCACAAGGGCGACATGCACGCGCTCCTCGACGGCATCCCGCTCAGCGAGATGAACACCTCGATGACGATCAACGCGACGGCCGCGTGGCTGCTCGGGCTCTACTGCACGGTCGCCGAGGAGAACGGCGTGGAGCTGGGCTCCCTCAAGGGGACGACCCAGAACGACATCATCAAGGAGTACCTCTCGCGCGGCACGTACGCGTTCCCGCCCGGGCCCTCGATGCGGCTGATCGCCGACACGGTCGCCTTCGCCGTCAACGAGATCCCGACGTGGAACCCGACCAACATCTGCAGCTACCACCTGCAGGAGGCCGGCGCGACGCCGGTGCAGGAGATCGCCTACTCGATGTCGACCGCGATCGCCGTGCTCGACGAGGTGAAGGCACGCGGGCAGGTCGCCGAGGAGGACTTCCCCAAGGTCTTCGGCCGGATCTCGTTCTTCGTCAACGCCGGCGTTCGCTTCGTCGAGGAGCACGCGAAGCTGCGCGCGATGGCCGAGATCTGGGAGCGGATCGGCCGCGAGCGCTACGGCGTCACCGAGCCGAAGTTCCTGCGCATGCGCTACGGCGTGCAGGTCAACTCGCTCGGCCTCACCGAGGCGCAGCCGGAAAACAACGTTCAGCGGATCGTGCTCGAGGCACTCGCGGTCACCCTGGGCCGCAACGCGCGCGCCCGCGCGATCCAGCTGCCGGCCTGGAATGAGGCCCTCGGGCTCCCGCGCCCGTGGGATCAGCAGTGGAGCCTGCGAATCCAGCAGGTGCTCGCCTTCGAGACCGACCTGCTCGAGTACCCCGACATCTTCGAGGGCTCGAAGGTGATGGACGGGCTGGTCGCGGAGCTGGTCGAGGGAGCGGACGAGGAGATGCGCGTGGTCGGCGAGCAGGGCGGCGCGGTCGACGCCGTCGCCTACATGAAGGCGCGTCTCGTCGAGTCCCATCGCGAGCGGATCGCGAAGATCGAGCGGAGCGAGATCAAGGTGATCGGCCAGAACTGCTTCACCGAGACCGAGGACTCACCGCTCACGGCAGGTGCCGATGGCGGCATCCTCACCCCGGATCCCGAGGTCGAGCGCGAGTGCATCGAAGCGCTCGAGCGCTGGAAGGCCGAGCGCGACTTCGACGCCGTCGAGCGGGCGCTTGCGGAACTCGCCGAGGCCGCCGCGGACGAGTCGCGAAACATCATGCCGGCGACGATCGCGGCCGCGAAGGCCGGCGCCACGACCGGCGAGTGGGCCGGCGTCCTTCGCGACGTGTTCGGCGATTACCGGGCGCCGACCGGCGTCTCGGGCGCCGCCGCGCCCGGCGACGAGGACCTGCTCGCGTCCCTGCGCGTGCGCGTCGAGGAGGTCGCCCGGCGGATCGGCCACCGGCCGCGGATCCTCGTCGGCAAGCCGGGTCTCGACGGTCACTCGAACGGCGCCGAGCAGATCGCGGTGCGCGCCCGCGACATCGGCCTCGAGGTGATCTACCAGGGGATCCGCCTGACGCCCGAGCAGATCGCGGCCTCGGCCGTGCAGGAGGACGTCGACGTCGTCGGCCTCTCGATCCTCTCGGGTTCGCACCTCGAGCTGATCCCGGAGACCGTGAGGCTGCTCCGCGAGCACGAGGTGGACGTGCCCGTGGTGGTCGGCGGGATCATCCCGGCCGCCGATGCCGCGAAGCTCCGCAAGGCGGGCGTCGCCGGCGTGTACACGCCAAAGGACTTCGACGTCAACCGGATCATGGGCGAGATCGTCGAGCTCGTCGCCGAGCGAAGCGAGGCGGGCGCCGCCTCGCCCGCCTGAGGCGTGTGCCCGGCGCCGATCGAGTTCCCTGTCGAGGGGCTCACCGACGGCGTCGTTCGGCTGCGGCTGCTGGCTGAGCACGATGTCGCGGCGATCGTCGCCGCCGTCCAGGACCCCGAGATCCCGCGCTATACGCGAGTGCCGAACCCCTACGGAGAGCAGGAGGCGCGCCAGTGGCAGCGGATGGCGACTACGGGCCTCAGCGCGGGGACGGACCTGCCGACGCTCATCGTGGACCCCGTGGACGCGCGGCTCCTGGGGGCGGTCGGCCTGCACAACATCGACCCGGAGAGCGGACGGTGCTCGGCCGGCTATTGGGTCGCGGCGGCTGAGCGCGGTCGCGGCGTCGCGCAGCGCGCCCTGCGGCTGCTCTGCGAGTACGCGGTCCGGGAGCTCAGGGTGCACCGGGTCGAGCTCTGGATCGAGCCGGAGAACGTCGCCTCGCTGCGCGTCGCGGAGGCGGCGGGCTTCACGCGCGAGGGGTTGCTGCGCTCGTTCATGAGCATCGCCGGAGAGCGAAGGGACATGCTCATGTACTCGCTCTTGCCGACCGAGCTCGGGTGATCCGCCGCGTGGCGGCCCCGGCGCTACCCTCAATGCCGTATGAGCGAGCTGAACGGCGATCGATCCGCCTGGCTGCGCTGCTACCGCTGCTGGTCGACCCGCCTCGAGGCGCAGGTTCACTACGACGCGATCATTCGCGTAGATCCGGATTCGGGCGAGACCGCCGAGCGGGTCGAGGAGGTCCAGGAGGCCGTCGTCCAGTGCCTCGACTGCATGCACGACCAGCCGCACCTGGCGATCGAGGAGGGTCACGTCGTCCCGGTGAACGAGCGGTGGGAGCGGATGGTCGCCGGGACACCGTGGGTCGCCTCCTGCACCGTGACCGTCGACCAGGACCAGGTCGAGACCTGCTCCGGCCCGGAGGCCGCGGACAGCCTCACCTACGCAGCCTTCGGCGATCCCGGCACACGCGAGTTCTTCACCCACGTCCGCTTCCACAAGCACGACGAGGAGCGCATCATCGTCCACCTCCTGGTCGAGCTGTACGCGCGCTCGGCCGAGGAGGCGACCGAGGTGCTGGAGGAGGCGGCGCGCGGAACGCTCGAGCTCACCTCGCTCGCCGAGGAGTCACGGCCGCCGGCGCACGCCGCGGACGAGGCCCATTAGCTAGGGTGGCCGCCGGCATGGACTGGCGGCTCGAACTCGTGCAGGTACCCGTCTCGGACGTCGACCGGGCGATTGCGTTCTACACCGAGAAGGTCGGCTTCAACCTGGACCACGACCGCCAGGTGAACGAGGACCTCCGCTTCGTGCAGATCACCCCACCGGGATCCGCCTGCTCGATTGCGATCGGCGCTGGCCTGTCGGCGATGGAGCCGGGCTCGGTCGAGGGGCTCCAGCTCGTCGTCGACGACGCCGACGCCGCCCGCGCCGAGCTCGTCGAGCGGGGCGTCGAGACGAGCGAGGTGCAGGAGTTCCCCTGGGGGCGGTTCGTCTTCTTCAGCGATCCCGACGGGAACCGCTGGAGCGTCCAGCAGATCCCCCCGCAGCAGGCCTAGTCGGCGGCTGAGAGCTCGAGCGCCTCGCCGGTCCGCACGACGTCGATCGCTGACCGGGCGCCCTCGGCGTCGACGAGCTCGATCTCGGCCCTCGCGCCCTCAGTGGAGACGCCGGCGGCGCGGAGCCGGTTCGCGTCGAGCGCGATGCTCAGCACGCGGGTCTCGCTCTGGGACTGGTCGGAGTAGGCGATCGCCCAGCGCGGCAGCCACTCCCGAAAGTCCGGCGAGGTGAAGCCCTGGAGCGGCTCGTTCTGCCCGCGCACCTTCGAGCGCGTGACCGGCGTGCCGTTGTCGAGGTCGTAGACGGCGGCGTCGAGGTTCGCCGCCTCGAGCTCGAGCGCGCCGTCGCGGCCGGGCTGCGCCTCGACGTTAGGGTGCAGGTGCAGGTAGCGCGCGTAGGTGTGGGGTGCATCGGCTCGAACGCGATCGACGACGAGCAGGACGACGCCGGGGCGATAGAGGAGGAGCCGCTCATGGCGCACGCCCTGAGCCTCGAGCAGCGGGTTCGTCCCCTCGATCGCGTACCAGCCGTCGCCGGCGCCGCTCGCCTCGAGGCCCGAGCCGTAGGCCTCGCCGGCATCGGAGATCGGCAGGTCGAGCCCGTCCACGGTGAGCGTCGAGTGGGCGCGGTTCGAGACCACGTAGTCGCGCACCGGGCCGGGATCCTTGTCGTAGAGGCCCGTGTCGGTGACGATGCTCGTGCCGTGGTCGAAGAGCTCGAAGCTGAGCTCGTCGGCGTGCTTGTGGGTGAGGTTGTGGAAGCCGTCGGTGACCGCGAGGTAGCCGATGTCGCCGGCCCCGCCTCGGGCGCGAACGAAGGCGAAGCCCGCATCGCGGAACGTCACGAGCCCCCCGAGCCGCGACGCCTCCGCGGCCGCCCAATCCGGGATCGGCTCCAGGTTTGAGTCGCCGAACTGCGTGATCTCGCCGTTCGGCTTCACGAACCAACCCGCGGCCGCGCGCATCTCCACGAAGAGGCCCTCGAGCTCGGCGTCGGGCCCGTGGACTCGGAGGAAGTCCTCGAGCGCCCGGATCGCAAGGAACTCGTAGGCGGAGGAATGCTCGAGCCAGACGCCGGCGGACAGGCGGCCGCGAAGCGTGGCCTGGAAGCGCTCGCGCGCGAGCTCCCTCCACTCGTCGGAGCGCTCGAGGAACGGAAAGAAGTTCGTCAGCCTGGCGAGGCCGAGGTCGACGAAGAGGCCGTGGTTGTCGGGCGCGTAGATGCGCTTGGAGGCCAGAACCCTCCCGTGCTCGGCGATCGAGGCGAGCAGCAGGCGCCGTTCCCGATCGTCTAGCAGCCCCTCGCAGGCGGCGGCGCGAACGAGATAGGACAGGAACGGAACCCGGTCGCCGACCACCTTGTCCGACCAGGCCTCGACCGGCGTGCCCCGGTCGCCGAACGGGTTGGCGCCCACCCCAGTCGAGGCCGATCTCGGTCGCCTGGCGCAGGTCCTCCGTGTTACCGGTGGTCGCGTAGCTCGCCAGGAGCGGCTCCACGAAGCGCAGCTTGTGGAGGTTCTGCCGAAACCGGTGAGCGCCGAGGGGGTCCGTCGTCCAGTCGATCGGCACGCGCAGCTCGACGCGCCGCGGGCCGAAGACCTCGAAGCTCCCATCGCGGGCGGCCGCCAGGCGCCCTGGGCTCGCGGTCGCGAGCGCGACGCTGCTCGGCGAGGGACACGGCGCGGCGACGACCGCCTCGTCTGCGGAGAGCTCGAGCCAGGTGTCGCCGTCTCGTGGGTTGCCCGGCGCTCCGGCGACGAGCAGGATGAGCGCCGCGACGACCGTCGCAGTCAGGGCGTGGACCACCCTCAGCCCCCGCTCGGTGATCACGAAGCGCGCCTCACCAGTCCAGCGCCTCGATCGTCGGCATGTGCGATTCGTATATGAATCGTCGGTGGGCATCAGCGCGTTCATCTCGCCCGGGCGCTCGCTGGACCGCGCGCTCGAGCGCGTGAAGCTCGCCGACCGGCTCGGCTACGACGGCGTCTACACGACCCACATCGCCCGCCGGGACTCGCTGACCACACTGATGGCGTACGCCGGGGCGACCGAGCGGATCCGGCTCGGAACGGGAGTCGCGCCGATCTTCTCGCGCACCCCGGCGACGATGGCGCAGACAGCCGCGACGATCGACGAGTACTCAGGTGGCCGGATGGTGCTCGGCCTCGGGATCTCGCACCGGGTGACGGTCGAGAACTGGCACGGGCAGAGGATCGAGAAGCCGGTCACCCAGATGCGCGAGTACGCCGCCGGCGTCCGGGCGATCCTCCGCGGCGAGGAGCCACCCGAGAGCGAGTACTTCCCCACCAAGTTCGCGTTCATGGGTTACTCCGCCCGACCCGACCTGCCGATCTACGTCGCCGCCCTCTCACCGAACATGATCAGGCTCGCCGGCCGGATCGCCGACGGGGTCATGTTCTGGCTCTGTTGCCCCTCCTACATCCGCGACACCGCGATCCCGGCGCTGCGGGAGGGCGTGGAGGCCGCCGGCCGGTCGTTCGACGACTTCGACGTTGTCGCCGCGGTGCCGGTGGCCCTTACGGACGACGTCGAGGCGGCGCGCGCGACGCTCCGCCAGGACCTGATCCCGTACGCCTCGCTTCCCTTCTACCGCGCGATGCTCGAGGGCTCGGGCTTCGGCGAGGAGCTCGCCGCGTTCGACGCGGGAATGGCGGAGGGCGACATCGAGCGGGCGAAGGCGGGGCTCTCGGATCGGATGCTCGGCGAGCTCGCCGGGATCGGCTCCGCCGACGACGTGACGCAGGCTGTGCGCCGTTACCAGGAGGCCGGCGCGACCTCGCCCGGGATCGGCGGGCTGCCGGGAACGGACTACGACGCCGCGCTCGAGACGGTCGCGGCACTCATCGCCTGAGGAGATCGTCGCCGAGGCGACGTCCGCAGCGCCGCGCGGTCAGTCGACGTCGCCCTCGGGTGCCGGCGTGTCGCCGTTCGGCCTGCGCGGCACGAGGACAGCCCGCTTGAACTCGGCGACGAGCGTGTTGTCCTGCTTGTAGACGCGGGTGTGGACCTTGACGATGCCTCGATCGGGCTTCGACTGCGACGGGCGCACCTCGAGGACCTCTGACTCGCAGAAGAGCGTGTCGCCGTGGAAGACGGGCGCCGGGTGGCTGAGCTCCTCGGTCGCGAGATTGGCGATCGCCTTGCCGGAGACGTCGCCGACCGACATGCCGAGGGCGAGCGAGTAGACGAGCGGCCCGACGACGACGTTGCGTCCCTGCTGCGAGCGCTCGGCGTAGACGTCGTTGATGTGCAACGGGTGGTGGTTCATCGTCAGCAGGC
This sequence comes from Solirubrobacterales bacterium, assembly GCA_035296705.1. Classification (GTDB taxonomy): domain Bacteria; phylum Actinomycetota; class Thermoleophilia; order Solirubrobacterales; family 70-9; genus WHSW01. The sequence continues at coordinate 1,534 of DATHAL010000011.1, read as the reverse complement.
AGAAGAGGTGATCGTCGGCCTCGGTCACCGTCTTCGCCGGCCAGTGCTTGTAGACGGCCCCGACCTCGAACTCCTCCAGGTAGCGCCCGTACTGCCGGGCGCCGGAGGCCTCGCGCTCGGCCTGCTCGGTTGACAGCTCGTGCTCCGTGTCGCTCATCGCGTGCGTCTCGTCTCCTTCTCGTCGGACCCCTCGCCCAGGTCCGGCGCGGGATCGTACCGGCGGAACCTAGGTGAGCGTCGCGATCACGCCCTCGAAGCGCCCGATGTCCTCGACCTCGGCGGCAAGCGCGCGCTCGACGTCTGGGCAGAGCTCCTCGAAGGGCTCGATCGAGACGGCGAGGCGCTTACCGCTTCGCTTCGACGACCACGTGCCCGCGAAGCGCCCGTCGACGGCGATCCCCGGACGGACGATTCCGCCTCCCGGCACCAGCCGCTTCACGTGCGCGGAATCGAGGGCGAACTCGCGGCTCTCATAACCCAGGTTGTAGTTGTCGTAGGCACCCAGCATCCGCACGACGGGTGCGCGTGCCGCGCGGGGCGCGCGGCCCAGCGCTAGCAGGCTCTCGCCGCCGACCTCGACCTCGGTGAGCTCGCCCGCGATACGCTCGAGCCCGAGCCGTGCGTCGCGAAGTGGCAGGCCGGCCCACCGCGCGAGATCGCGGTCGCTCGCCGGCGCGTAGGCGCGCACGTACACCCGCGCGAGCTCCGCGAGCGATTCCTCGCGCGAGCGGCGCTCGGGCTCCCCGATCCAGTCTCGGGTCAGGACGAGGCAGGTCTGGCCGCCGCGATCGGGTCCCAGGCAGAGCGCGCCGTCGAGCGTCGCGAGCAGCCAGAGGTGCACCTTGAACTCGCTCGCTGTCTCGAAGCCGGCAGCCTCGAGACGCTCGGCGAGCTCCGAGCGGGTCAGCGGCCCCTCGTCCGCAACGGCCGTGTGGAGCACCCCGAGCGCGCGGTCCTGGCCGGGGCGATCGAGTCCGAAGTCCGCGAGACGCTTTCGCGACCACCGCACGGTGATTGGCGCGAAGAGCGGCACCATCCAGCCGGCGTCCTCGCTCGGGATCAGGTGGACGGTCTTGCGCATCACCCATACGCGCAGGAGCGAGCGCTCCTCGGTCCGGGCGCGATCGACGTCGGCCGCGCTCAGCGCCCGGGCGCGGGCGCGGAACGCGAGCCGCGCCGCACGCGGCTCCTGCGCCTGCAGGGGCCCCGCCTCGCGGACCACGGCGGCGGGATCGCGAAGCCCGGCCGGCCGGTGAAGGCGCTGTGACGCCGAGCGCAGGCGCGCGAGCCTCGCGCGTTCGCGATCCGGCGCCGTCAGCTCGCCCGCTCGGCCTCGAGGGCCGGCTCGATCGCCTGTCCGATCAGGCGCTTCACGCGCGAGTCGCCCTCGACCGTCACGTGGCGGTAGTGGAAGGCCTCCTGCCAGTCGGCGAGCTCGCCCTCCGTGGCCAGCACCCTGAACATCGTCTCCGGCATCGCGATCACGACGCGTTCCCCGGCTGCCTCGCCCTCGCTCACCTGGGGCCCCGGGACG
>DATHAL010000010.1:0-20072 GCA_035296705.1 Solirubrobacterales bacterium | reverse complement strand
ACAGCGCGGCCTGGATCGGCTTGGGTGTCGGGGCGGTGATCGCGCTGGCCGGGATCTGGTTTGCGTACCTCTGCTACGTCCGCCGGCCCGGGATCACGGCGCGGATGGTCGAGCGCCTCCCGCGCGCGCACCGGTTCCTATTCCACAAGTGGTACTTCGACGAGGTCCAGGACGCGCTCGTCTATCGCCCCGCGATCGCCGTCGGCCGGTTCTCGAATGCGGTCTTCGAGCGCTTCGTCGTCGACGGGATCGTGCAGGGCGCGGTCGGTGTGGCGCGCGGCGCGGGCGCCGTCGTCCGCGGCGCCCAGTCGGGCTTCGTGCGGGCCTACGCCCTGCTGTTGGTGGGCGGCTTCCTTGCGCTCGGCGTCTACTTCCTGGTGGTCAGCTCCTGATGCTGAGCGTGTTGCTCTGGGCTCCGCTTGCCGCAGGCGCCCTGGCGCTGCTCGCGCCGCGAGGTCTCGCGCGCTGGCTCGCAGTCGCCGGGTCGCTGGTCGCCCTCGTGCTCGCGATCGCCCTCGCCGTCGACTTCACGGCCGGCACCGCGACGATCCAGCACTCCGTCGACGAGACATGGATCCCCGACCTCGGCGTGAGCTACGAGCTCGGCGTCGACGGGATCAGCGTCTTCCTGGTCCTCCTGACCGCCGTCCTCTGGTTCGCCTCGACGCTCTGGTCGGCGCTTCGGTCCGAGCCGATGGTCGGACGCTCGCAGCTTTACTACTTCCTGCTCGGGCTGGGCGAGACGGCGGCCCTCGGCGCTTTCTGTGCCCAGGACCTCCTGCTCTTCGTCCTCTTCTTCGACCTCATGCTGATCCCGTTCTTCCTGCTGATCGGGACCTTCGGCGGCTTAAACCGCGTGCGCGCGACGATGAAGATGATCGTCTACACGCTCGTCGGCTCGCTTTTGATGCTGGTCGGTGCGATCGCCACCGCGATCCTCGTGTCCCAGCAGACGGGGGAGCTCAACTTCTCGATCGAGTACCTGCGCGAGAACCTGCTCTCCTCCGGCAGCCAGTACTGGATCTTCTGCTTCTTCGCGGCGGCGTTCCTGGTCAAGATGCCGGCCTTCCCGATCCACGGCTGGATGCCGGACGCCTACCGAGCCGCGCCGCTGCCGGTCTTAGTGCTGCTCTCGGGGGTGCTCTCGAAGGTCGGCGCCTACGGCTTTCTGCGGGTCGCGCTGCCGGTCTTCCCTGACGCATCGACCCACTTCCAGGAACTCGTGATGCTGATCGCGCTCGGCTCGATCCTCTACGGGTCGGTGATGGCGTTCACGCAGACCAACGTCCGCCTCGTCGCCGGCTACTCCTCCGTTGCCCAGCTGGGCTTCATCACGATCGGGATCTTCAGCCTGCGCCCCGACGGCGCCGAGGGTGCGGTGCTCCAAATGGTCAATCACGGCCTCGTGGTGGGCGTGGTCTTCCTGATCATCGCGCTCCTTTACGAGCGCGCCCGCACGGAGGACCTGACGCTGATGGGCGGCCTCGCCGTGCGCGCCCCGTTCCTCGCCGCCCTCTTTCTCGTCGTCACGATGGCAAACCTGGCGATCCCCGGCTCAGCCAACTTCATCGGCGAGTTCTACATCCTGAACGGCGTCTTCCAATCAAAGATCGCGTTCGCGTTCGTCGCCGCCGTAGGCATCGCCCTCGCTGCCTTCTACGCCCTGCGCCTCTACCAGCGCACGATGCACAACCGGCTCCCCGACGGCGTCGTCTCGCGGGAGATAACCGTTCGCGACGGCCTCATCCTGGCCCCGCTGGTGGCGCTGATCGTCGCGCTGGCCTTCTACCCCGGGCTGATCCTCGACCGGGGCGAGGCATCGGTGAACGCGGCGGTTGCCGCGGTCCAGCCCGAGTCGTCTGCGACCGCCTCCACACCGCTGCACGGGGGCCCGGAATGATCAATCCCCTGAGCCCAATAAGTGGCGCTTTCTCCCCGCATAGCGGTCATAAGGCGCCAATCGGAGCGACCGGCTGATGAATTTCAACGCGCCCGACATCGATTACGCGGGGCTCTCACCGATCATCGCGCTCACGGCCGGCCTCGTGCTGACGCTGGTCGTCGGGCTCGTCGGTGGCAGCTCGCGGCGGGAGCGCGTGGTCGTGTCCGTCTTCGGGATCGGGACGCTGGCCGCGGCCGCGGGGCTCGAGATCTGGCAGTGGGGCGAGCAGAAGGACCTGGTCGCGGGGGCGCTGCGGCTCGATGACCTCGCGATCGCCTCGAGCCTGATCGCGATCGCGGCCGCCGGGTTCTGCATCCCGCTCTCCTGGCGTGAGGACTCGGTCGAGCGACCGATCGGGGCGAGCGGGCACGGGGAGTTCCAGGCGCTGCTGATCTGCTCGGTGCTGGGGATGACGATGCTCGCCGCGGCGCAGAACCTGATCGCGCTCTTCGTCTCGCTCGAGCTCCTCTCGATCCCGCTGTACGTGCTGTGCGGGTCGGCGCTCCGCCGCGAGGAGTCGCTCGAGTCGGGCCTCAAGTACCTGATCGTCGGCTCGCTCGGCTCGGCGACGCTCCTCTATGGCCTCGCGTTCGTCTATGGCGCCACCGGCTCGACCGATTTCGGCGGCATCGCGCAGGGCATCCGCGGCTCGGTCGTCGACGACCCGCTGCTTCTGATCGGCATCGCGCTCTCGGCCACCGGGCTCGCGTTCAAGCTCTCGATCGCGCCGTTTCACCAGTGGACGCCCGACGTCTACCAGGGCGCCCCCACCCCGGTGACCGCGTTCATGGCGGTGGCCACGAAGGCGGCGGCGTTCGCGGCCGTCGTGCGCTTCTTCGAGGTCGCGCTCGGGCCCGCGGTAGACGACTGGCAGCCCGCGCTCGCGGCGCTCGCGGCCGTCTCGATCGTGGTTGGGAACGCCGGCGCGCTCGGGCAGACCTCGCTCAAGCGGCTGCTCGGCTACTCCGGCGTCGCGCAGGCCGGCTACATGATGGTGGGTGTCGTGGCCGTCACCCAGGCCGGCACGAGCGCGCTGATCTTCTACCTCGCCGCCTACGCCCTGATGAACCTGGCGGCCTTCGCGGTGATCACGATCCGGGAGCGCGAGACGGTGCACGGCGACGAGATCGCGGCGGTCGAGGGACTTGGGCGCGTGCGTCCGGGTCTGGCGGCGGCGCTCACCGTCTCGATGCTGGCGCTCGCCGGGCTGCCCGGCACCGCGGGCTTCATCGGCAAGCTCTACCTGATCGAGGCCGCGGTCGACTCCGACTACACCTGGCTCGCGGTGATGATCGCGATCGGGACGATGATCTCGCTGACCTACTACCTGCGCGTGATCGCGGCGGTCTGGATGGGCCCCGCGGAGGAGCGTCCGGAGGGGCCGATGCCGGCGATCGCCGGTGCCTCGCAGGAGGCCGACCCGACCGGCGCGCGCTGCCGGGTCATCCTCGGGCTCACCTTCGTGGTCACGGCCGCGACCATCTTCTTCGGGTTCATCCCCTCGCCGCTCGTCGACTGGGCGAACCAGGCGGGCGCGTCGATCGCGTCGCTCATCTGACCCCGGCTCGACGTGCCGGCGATCATCGCCGCGATCGCAGCGTCGACGGCGCTGGGGATCTGGACCGGGCGGCGGTTCGGCGCCGGGGCGCAGGGCTTCTCACGACGCTCGCTGCTCGTCGTCCTTCACTTCGTCCTGCCGCCGATCACCTTCCTCAACCTGACGAGGGCGAGCCTCGACCTGAACGCGGGTCGTGATATTGGTGCCGGCATGAGCGCGAGCAGCGATCTCGTCGAGCGCTACCGCGAGGCGCTCGACGCCTGGAACCGCCGTGACCTCGTTTGGATCCTCGAGCAGGCCTCGCCCGAGATCGAGTTCCGCACGGCACAGCTCTTTCCCGGGATCGAGCCCGTCTATCGCGGCCGCGAGGGGATGGTCGAGTTCTGGACCTCGTTCATCGAGGAGCCCTGGGCGCTGCTTCGCTTCGACATCGAGGAGATCTTTCCGGCGGGCGAGAGCCGGGTGCTCGCGCTGCTCACCTTCCACGGCACCGAGCGCGGCTCGGGGGACGAGGTCAGCGTTCCCTACGCGCACCTGGCGACCTTCGAGGGGGAGGAGGTCGCCCGCATCGACGCGTTCGACGACTGGGACGATGCGCGCCGAGCCGCCGCCACCGAGCGCTGAGGCATGCTCCAGCACGTCTCGATAGAGGTGCCGCCGGAGGCGGTCGAGCCGTCCGTCGAATTCTGGGCCGTGCTCGGGTTCGAGCGGATCGAGGAGCCCGAGCAGCTGCGCGGCAACGTGACCTGGTTCGAGCGCCATGGCACGCACGTCCACCTGATCCACACGGCGGCCGCCACCGTGCCGCAGCTCGGCCACTGCGCGGTCGCCGTCGAGGACTTCGACCGCGCCCTCGCGGGCCTCGCCGAGGCCAGCCACGAGGTCACCGAGACACGGCAGCTCTGGGGCGCAAGGCGCGCCTTCGCGGTCGCTCCAGGGGGGCATCGCGTCGAGCTGATGGAGTTCCCGCCGGCCTGGCCGGAGCCCCCGCGCAGCTGATCGGCCCCCCGCCGCCGCGCCCTCTACGATCGCTCGGTGCACTACCCGGTCGAGTCCTTCACCGCGGAAGAGCGGGCGCTCCTCGAGCCCCACTTCACGAACCTCGATGGCCCGGTCTTCGGCCTCGTCAACCTCCCGGACACGATCAAGGGCGCCCTGTTCGCCCGCTATTCGCGCTACGGCGGCACCCTCAGGCGCCTTTACCTGGACGAGTTCGCGGGCGACGTGCCGGAGGGCGCGCGGCCGTTCGACGGCGCCGAGGGCGAGCGTGCGGCGCGCCTTTACGAGAACGTCTTCATCGGCTACGGCGACGACTCGATCGCGCAGCTCGGCGGCGCCCATGTCGCCTGCGAATGGGTCTCGAACGTGCTCACGAAGATCCTCCAGCGCGGCCGGCTCGCCGGCTACCTCGAGCAGTCGACCCGGTACATCGCCTACGACCGCCCCATCGAGGGCCTCGGGGGCTACCGCTACTACTCCGACGACGAGCTCGGGCCCGGCTACCGGGCCGCGATGGACGAGCTGTTCGAGATCTACTCGCGCGGCCTCGAGCGCACCCAGGCGTGGGCGCAGGAGCGCTGGCCGCGCTCTGAGGACCAGCCGGAGGGCGCCTGGCGCAGCTCCATCCGGGCCAAGGCCCTCGACCTGCTGCGCGGGCTCCTGCCGGCCTCGACCCTGAGCCACGTCGGGATCTACGCGTCGGGTCAGGCCTACGAGCAGCTGCTGTTGCGCCTCGCGGCCTCGCCGCTTCCCGAGGCGCGCGCCTGCGGCGAGATGCTGCTCGGCGAGCTCAAGAAGGTGATCCCGAGCTTCGTCGCCCGGGTCGACCGGCCGGACCGCGGTGGCGATTGGGTGGCCCACCTGCGCGAGCGCCGAGAGGCGACCGAGCGGGCCGTCGCGAGGCTCGGCCTCGACCGCCGCGAGGGCGACGCGGCGCCGTCGGTCGATCTCGTCCACGTCGACGGCAACGAGGAGGACCTGCTTGTCGCCTCGCTGTTCGAGTCGGCCGGCGCCTCCGAGGCCGCGATCCGCCACCGGATCGGCGCCCTGGACCCGATCGAGCGCGCCGAGTTGATCGCGGATCTCGCCGGCGAGCGCCGGAACCGCCGCCACCGCCCGGGCCGCGGCTGGGAGGCGGTCCGCTACCGGTTCGAGATCGTCTCCGACTACGGCGGCTTTCGCGACCTCCAGCGCCACCGGATGCTGACCTGCCAGTGGCAGCGGCTCGGCCCCGAACTCGGCGCCGGCGTTCCCGAGGAGCTCAGCGACGCAGGCGTCGCCGACGACTACGAGCGCGCCCTCGAGCTCTCGCGTGCCGAGTTCGAGCGGCTCGAGGCCACGGGGCTCGAGGAGGCGGCGCCCTACGCGCTCAGCCTCGGCTACCGGATCCGGTACGTGCTCGACCTCAACGCGCGCGAGGCGATGCACCTGTGCGAGTTGCGCTCCGGGCGCGAGGGCCACCCCACCTATCGCGCGGTCGCGCAGTCGATGCATGAGGCGATCGCCGCGGTGCACCCGTCGATCGCAAAGGCGATGACGCACGTCGACTCCTCCACCGAGCCCCGCCTCGAGCGGATCATGAGCGAGATCCGGACACACCGTAAGCGGGTGGCGGCGCAGCTCGATCCGCCGCCCGGCGTCAGCTCGCTCGGCTGAGCTAAGACCGCCGCGCCTCGTCCGCCTCCGCTCAGGAGCGGCCGCCGCCGAGCACGACGAGGAGCACCCAGAGCGGCAGGAGGACGCTCGCACCCAGCGCGAGGAAGTTCGCAATCGCATCCCCGCTGTCGTAGACGCCGAGATTCGCGTAGTGGTAGATCGTGTGCGGGACGGCGAACGCGAGGTAGGAGGCGCAGGCGACGAGCACGAGCCGGCGCTCGAGGATCCAGCTGGCTGCGAGCAGGAGCACCGCCGTCGCGACGAACAGCGAGCCGACGTCGCGCACCAGGTGCTCGCTGTAGGCGGGGAGCGCCTCGACCCAGCCGCGGCCGAGCGGGAAGTCCCCGTAGAACGAGCTCGGCGCCAGGAGCGCGTAGAGGCCGTCGACGAGCTGCACGAGGCCGAGCGCGGCGAGGACGACGGCGATCGCCGTGCGGTGGCGGACGATCCCGCCGGCGGCGCGCGGCTCAGCGTCCACCCGCGGCGGTCCTGTCGCGCTCGCCGAGCGCCGAGGACATCCAGTCGCCGAGCGGGCCGAGCACGGCGCCGAGGTGGTCGAGGAACAGCTGGTGGCCTGCCCCGTCGATCTCGATGTACTCGGCGCGGGGAGGTCGCGAGCGTTCGAGTGCGCGGCGCGTGAATGCCGGCGTCACCATCCGGTCGGCGGCTCCGATCAGCACGAGCGCGGGCACGGCCACCTGCGACCAGTCGACCCCCGGGACGAACCTCAGGTAGCTCGCGGCCGAGCGGGCCGTGACCGTGAAGTTGAAGAGCGGGTCCACCCGCTCGTCGAAGTAGCGACGCGTGAGCGGGTCGAGCGCGACGTGGCCGTAGTCCGCGATCCGCTCGACCGGGATCGGTGCGTACGGGAGGACGAGCCCGAGCGCCCGCATGAGCGGCGCCTTGAAGCGGTAGGACGGGCCCAGGTCGACGTCCGGATGGGAGATGCAATGGCACACGGCGGCGTCGACGTCGGGCTCGCGCGTCAGCAGGTACCAGCTCAGGATGCCGCCGAGCGAATCGCCGAGCAGGACCACGGGGCCCCCTGAGCGCGCGCGGGCGATGCCGATCGCCAGCTCGAGCACGTCGAGGTCGACCTCGAGCGGCGCGTCGCCGCGCCGACCCTCGGACAGCCCGTGCCCGCGGCGATCGACGATCATCGAGTTCATCCCGAGCTCGGCGAGGCCCGCGGCGAGTCCGAGCTGGCGCCGCGCATGGTCGCCGAGCCCCGGCGCGACGACGACCGTCGGCGCCGCGGGATCGACCTCGTGGCGCTCGAGGTGTATGCGCAGCCCCTGATGCGGCGCCCACTCGTGCTCGACCCGGCCGAGCGCCCCGTCGAGGTCGAGCGCCGCAAGCCCGGGATTCCGCTCGCCCGCCTCGAGCACGAGCCGGGTGGCCGGCTCGAGCATGCCCTCCGTCTCGGCGCGGCTCGGCGGCTCCGCGCCCCAGCGCAGCGCGCGACTGCGGCTCATCGGCGGCGCTTGCGCTTTCGCTTTCGCGCCCGCTCGCGGCGTGCCGAGTGATCGCTCTCGTCGGCGGCGTCGCCCGCGAGGATCTCCGTGGCATCGCCCTCGACAGCGCCCGCGGGGGCTGCCGCGGGCTTCTGGGGCTCCTCGCCGGGGCGCGGCCACGGGATCGCCTCAGCCGCGTCCCAGGCCGGCGGGCGCGGCTGCGGCGTGCGGCCGATGAAGATCAGGCCCAGCCAGGCGAACCAGAGAGTGTCCGGGAGCAGGGTCAGGGTCGCGAACAGCACCGTCGCCGCGCCGAGAGCCATGCCCAGCGTGGCGAAGAAGCGGGTCAAAAGGCCGGCGCGCATCGCCTGGAGCGGGTAGTAGATCATCGCCACGCCGAGCCCGAGGATCGCGGGCAGGATCAGGCTGCTGGCGGCGGTGGCGATCGAGGAGTCGTCGGTGAGATCGTCGAGCAGCGAGTAGATGTCGCCGCCGGCGGCGTAGCGCGCGACGAAGTCGGAGGCGATCTCGGCCTGGCTGAAGTAACCGAGCATCGTCTGGATCGCGAACAGGACCGGCCCGATAATCGCGAAGCCGAGCATCGCGCCGGGGAGCTCCGGACGCCGGGCGCGCGTCGCCTGGTACAGGTGGATCATCGGCGGGATCAGCAGCAGGTAGCCGAGCGAGCGCACGATCACGACCACGAGAAGCGCTCCCTCGTTGGCGTCGAAAGCCCTGAGCTGCTCGGTCGCGACGCCGGACGCCGGCAGGTCGAGCCGCCCGGCGCCGATCAGCGAGCCGATGATGAGCACCGGCGCCAGCAGCGCGCACGCGGCGGCCACGGGCGCGAACCGGCGCTCGCGCTCGAGGATCGCGGCGCGGGTCGGAGCGACCATCAGTCGGCCTCGCCCTGGAGCGCGCGCCGCGTCGAGCCGCCGAGCTCGACGCGCTCGGTCGCCGGTCGGATCGGCACGTAGTCGTCCTCGTCCCCTGCCAGCCGTGAGACCCGCTCGCCGACGGCGAGCGTCAGGTCGAGGAACGGCGCCATCAACGCAATCAGCCGCTCGAAGCCGGCGCGCCTGCGGACGTGCTCTGGCGTGGACGGCGACACCGGCTCAGCCGCGCTCGTGGAAGAAGAAGCCGGGGAGCGCCCCCTCGATGACCTCTTGGGTCATTCGCTGCGCGACCTCGAGGTCGCCCGTCCGAACGGCGATGTCGTCGAGGGTCACGATGCCGATCAGGCGCTCGCCCTCGACCACGGGCAGGCGACGGACGCGGTGGCTGACCATGAGCGCGGCGGCCTCCTCGAGGTCCATCTCGGGGTCGGCGCTGATCAGCGGCCGGCTCGCGTGGTCGGCGGCCGGCTCGGCGGGATCCCGCTCCTCCGCGAGGGCGCGCACGGTGAGGTCACGGTCGGTGACCATGGCGGCGGGAGCTCCCTCGTGGTCGCAGATCACGACCGAGCCCACGGCGTGATCGCGCATCAGCCGCGCCACCTCGAGCACGGCCGCCTCGGGCCCGGCGGTTAGCACCCCGGCGGTCATGACCTCGCGAAGTTGCACGCGCGAACGATATCCGGCCCACGAATACGATCCGCCGTCGATGAACGCCGACGCCGCCGATCCCGGACCCTGCCCGCTCTGCGGGAGGCCGCTATACGGCTGGGTCGTGCTGCCGCCCGCCAGCGCCGAGCCGAGCGTCGGGATGCCCATGAACGGCCTTTCGGAGCAAGAGCGGGTCGTCGATCGCTGCGAGAACTGCGGCGTCGCCGTGGAGCGGGGCGCAGAGATCGATCTCGCCGCGGAGTGGCGGGCGGCCGGCGCGGCGGCGGGCGACGCCCTCGGAACGCCGAACCGCGCCAGCCTGCAGGCGTGGATCGGGGTGGAGGGCTGGGCCGGGTTCGACCGCTCGCCCGGGCGTCTGCTGCTCAGCCCGGCGAGTCTCGAGCTCCTCGCCGAGCGAAACGGCGAGGCCCCGGGCCGCGTCCGGACCCCGGTGAGCCGCCGCGGACAGGCGTGGATGTGGCAGACGCTCCTCAACGGACTCACCTTCCACCCGAACTTCGCGCGGGAGGTGCGCGCCGGCCGGCTGCGTCCGCGGACCTCCCGCGGGACGCTGCGCTTCGCCGCCGACGTGGTTGTGACCGTACTCGGGGCTCCGCTGGTCGCCCTGCTCTCCGTGCCGCTCGAGCTGGTCGCGGCGCTCGTGGGCCGCGGCGGCGTGATGAGGGCGGATCCGCGAAGCGGCTAGCCGCTCGTGCCCTGATGCCAGAGCCGCTTCGCAAGCGGCAGCACGAACATCCGGGGCGAGTGCTGCCCCGAGAGGGCACCGGCGCGGTTCATGAGGCCCGGGACGACCACCCGCTTGCCGCGATCGGCGCCGTCCACCGCCGCGCGGGCGACATCCTCGACCTCGGTCCAGAAGATCTCCGGCAGCCGCTCCTCCGCGCCTCCGATCTCGGCGACCTCAACGAACTCGGTCTTCACCGGGCCTGGGCAGAGCGCCGTGACCGTCACCCCGTTGCCCTTGAGCTCGGAGTGCGTCGCCTCGCTGAGACTGAGGACGAACGCCTTCGTCGCGGCGTAGGTGGCGGTGCCGGGGATCGGCTGGAAGGCGGCTGTGGAGGCGACGTTGATGATCGCACCGCGTCCGCGGTCCGCCATCCCGCGCGAGTGGCGGGCTTGCAGGTCGAGCAGCGCGACGCAGTTGAGCTCGACCATCGAGACGATGCGCTCGCGGTCGGTGCGCGAGACCTCGCCCGAGTCGCCGAAGCCCGCATTGTTGACGAGGACCTCGACCGTGACCCCGAGCTCATCGAGGCGGGCCGCGAGCGCGTCGCGGCCGGGCGCGTCGCCGAGATCGGCGCCGACCGCCTCGGCGCGGACGCCGTGGGCGTCAGCGATCTCACCGGCCAGCTCGCGGAGCCGCTCGACCCGGCGCGCGACGAGCGTCACGCCGTGCCCGCGTCCGGCGAGCTCGCGCGCGATCGCCTCCCCGATTCCGGATGAGGCGCCCGTGATCAACGCGGTCGAGGTGTCGCTCGGGGGTGGCAGGGCCACGCGGCCTACGCTAGTACAGCCGGCCGGGCCCGGCGCCTCTCTATAGTCGGTGGCGATGGAAGGCTCTGATCCATTCGGACTCTTCGGTGACCCCGACGAGCTGCGGGCGCGGCTCGGGGAGATGGCCGAGCAGATGCAGGGCGCCCAGCGCGTCGCCTGGGCCGACAATGCGATCAAGCTCGCCGTCGACATGACGGTGGCCGCGATCGCGCGACTCGAGCTCCACGGCTCAAGCGACGAGCAGGCGATGCAGGTGCGCGACGCGATCCGGGTCGTGTTCCCGGAGTCGGTCACCCTCGTGCGCGAGGCGCGCGAGGGCCTCTCCTAACCGTCCAGTAGCTGATCCGGCACACGGCGCGCGCCCCGCGCGGGTCGCTGCCGCGTAGCGTCGCCGCGCGTGAGGGCGCACGCGCAGACGGGTTCAGCGACGGTCGAGCACGCCGGGGTCTCGCTGCTCGTCGCCCTGCTGCTCGCAGCTGCGATCGCGGCGCTCGCCGCGGGCGCGAACGAGAGCGGCCGCGAGCTCGGCTTCACCCTCTCGCGCAAGCTCCGCTGCGGCGCCGTAGGCGCTGGTCCGTGCTGGCGCGACCCGCTCACCGAGGCATACGGCCGACCGCTCGCCGGCGCCGTGCGGGCGCTCGCCCCGCTGCCCGAGGCGGCTGACGGCGGCCTCCTTCCGGTCGACTTCCGCACCTGTCGCTCGGCAAGCTGCGCGCTGCCCGGGAGCCGCCCCGGACTCACGGCCTCGAACCGGCGGGTGACCATGTTCGTCGCGGTCGAGGACGAGCGCCGCTCCGGCGGCCCTGTGGCGATCACGTACTGGGGTTACCGCCCGACGGCGGGCTGGGAGCCGATCGTGCGGCGGGCGAACGCGGCGGAGGTCGCCGAGCTCGCGCCGACCCCGCTCCTCGACGCCGCGATCCCGGCGCTGGTCCCCCTGGAGACCCTCGGTGGCCGCAACCAGTACGACTTCGCCTCCGGGGAGGAGCCGCCGTGGCGCTGGCAGGTGGAGTCTGTCTACCCGTGAGGGCTGGGCCGCCTACCAGCTCGCCTCGTGATGCTCCATCACCCCCATGCCCTCGGCGAGCTCGATCCCACCGGGCAGCGTGCCGCTGAAGGTGCCGAACGGCTGGCGGTAGGAGTAGTGGACGAACGGCTTGCTCTCGCTGCGCGAGCGCTCCGCCTCCGCCTCGAACGCGAGCCGGGCGCCCTCGAGCGTCACCGCGCTCAGGTCCTCGAACGCCACCGGCGAGGGCTCCAACGACTCGCCGTCGACCCAGATCGCGCGCTCCGAGCAGCTCGGCGGGTCGTTGACGCCGCTGACCAGGTTCCAACCCACCGCGCGTCCGTCGGCGGCGCGCCCCACGCCCGCGCACCAGTCCCAGACCGTTCGCGAGGGGTGATAGCCGCACGACTCGTCCTCGATCCCACGCGCCTTGGCGTGCAGGCGACGCTCGCCAATCCGCACGTCGCACTCCACACTGACGATCCTCTTTCGCGTCCAGACATAGCCCTGGCCCTCGCCAGTGGGACAGACCGCCTCGACCCAGCGGCCCTCCCCGGCTCGCAGGAAGCCCCGCACATGCGGCTCTTCGCCGCTCGCCTCGGCCTCTATGCGGACGAGCGTCCCGCCGCGCTCGGGCGCCCAATCGATGCGGCCGGTGTCATCCCCATCGACGGACTCGGTCCAGACCTCGCCGCGCGCGATCAGCGGCGGGAGCGCCCGCGTACGCTCGTGGAGCTCGCGCTGCTCGCGGTCCCAGATCGCCCAGAACGTCTGCCCGAACGGTCCGACCTGGACCCGCGCGGCGCACAGCATCAGCTCCTCGGAGAAGGCGCCGACGTAGCGCCAGCGTTTTCGCCATGAGCCGCGGCGCCGGATCGGGACGCGCCCCGGCGGCAGCGGCAGGTCCGGCCTTCCGGGGCCAGGGCCGCGCCAGGGAAGCCCCTCGATCGCCATCGCCGCTATTCGATCACGCAGATCTGGTCGCCTGAGTTGATCGCCGCGCCCGCGGAGACGCCCAACTCGACGACCTTGCCGGCGCGGTGGGCGGTGATCTCGTTCTCCATCTTCATCGCCTCGATCACGCAGATCAGGTCGCCCTCCTGGACCTCAGCCCCCTGGGAGACCGCGACCTTGAGCACCGTGCCCTGGAGCGGCGATGGCAGCGCCGGCCCCCCCGCGCCCCCGCCGCGGGCGCCCCCGCCGCGCTCCCGACGCGGCGGCCGGCGAGCTGCGGTCGCCGCGGGCGCCGGCCCGTTCGCGGAGAGCGCGGCGCCGATCACCCGCACCTCGTGGAGCTTGCCGTTCACCTCGACCGAATACGTCCGTTCGGTCTTCTCGGCCTCTTCGTCGTCGGCCGAGGCTTGGGCCGCCGGCTCCGGTGCGAGCGATTTGAGCCATTCCTTGCTCTCTGTCAGGTCACGGCAGGTCTCGCCGTTCGCCCACTGCTCGGTGGCGAGGATGGCCCTGTGGAAGGGGATCAGCGTCGTCAGCGGCTCGATGATGTACTCGTCGAGCGCGCGCAGCATCCGCCGCGTCGCTTTGGAGCGGTCGACGTCCCAGACGATCAGCTTCGCGACCATCGGGTCATAGAGCGGCGTCACCTCCGATCCGGCCTCGAGCCCGGAGTCGACCCGCACGCCGGGGCCCGCCGGCTCGATGTAGCGCTCGATCTTCCCCGGCGCGGGAGCGAAGTTCTTGTGCGCTGCCTCGGCGTTGATCCGGCACTCGATCGCGTGCCCGCGGAAGTCGACGTCCCCCTGTGGGACGGAGAGCGGCTCCCCGGCCGCGACGAGGATCTGCTCGCGAACGATGTCGATGCCCGTCACCATCTCCGTGACGCAGTGCTCGACCTGGACGCGGGTGTTCATCTCCAGGAAGAAGTAGTCCTCGCCCACCTGCATCCCCTCGACCGTGCCGGCGCCGCGGTAGTCGACCGCGCGCGCCGCCGCGATTGCGATCTTGCCGATCCGGTCGCGCATCTCCTCGTCGACGTGCGGCCCGGGCGCCTCCTCGATCAGCTTCTGGTGGCGTCGCTGGATCGAGCAGTCGCGCTCGCCGAGGTGGATCACGTTGCCGTGGGAGTCCGCGAGCACCTGGACCTCGACGTGACGCGGGTCGTCGAGGTAGCGCTCGAGGTAGACGCGGTCGTCGGAGAAGAACTTCTCGCCTTCGCGAGCGGCGCCCTCGAAGGCCGCCTCGAGCTCGTCGGGCGTGCGGGCGACCCGGAAGCCCTTGCCACCGCCGCCGCCGGCCGCCTTGCAGGCGATCGGGTAGCCGATCTCCTCCGCGGTCTTGCGGGCCGACTCGACATCGGGCGACGGCTCGGTCGACCCCGGCACGATCGGCACCCCGGCCTCCTTCATGATCTCGCGCGCTCGCGTCTTCGAGCCCATCGCCTCGATCGCGCTCGCCGGCGGGCCTATGAACACGAGCTCGGCATCGGCGAGCGCGGTGGCGAACGCGGCGTTCTCGGCGAGGAAGCCGTAGCCCGGATGCACCGCCTCGGCGCCCGCCTCCGTCGCGATCGCGATCATCTTCTCGACGTTCAGGTAGCTCTCCGCCGGGACCGGCGGGCCGAGCAGGAAGGCCTCGTCCGCCTCGCGGACGTGCGGCGTCTCGCGATCGGCCTCGCTGTACACGCCGACGGAGGCGATCCCCATCTCCTTCAGCGTCCGCATGACCCGGACCGCGATCTCACCCCGGTTCGCGACCAGGACCTTCTCGAACATTGGCGCGGGAGGATAACCCGGCCCTCGCGTCAGGCGTGATCTCGATCTGCTGAAACCTTTACATAAATCGGTGTAACACTGGGTAATGTCGTGAATGGCCTGCCTAACGATGGGTAGGACTTTTGAAGCGATCGAAGGAGGCGCATGAAGACGGTCGATAGTGCACCCGCTGGAGGAGCTGCCGTCGGTGAGGTGATCGCCGCCACCGGAGGTGCCCTGATCGCAACAGCCGTCCTGCTTTACCTCGGCTGGGCACATCGCACCGGGAGGTCCGACCTGCTTCGCCGGCTGACGGCGCTGGCCGCCCGCGACACGCGGTTCGCGCCTTGGGCGGCGCTGCCGTCGGTCGTCGCGATGGGGGCGCTCCTCGTCGCGCTGCTCGGCATGTACTGGGACATCTCCCTGCACATCGACGAGGGGCGCGACTCAGGGCCGCTCGCCAATCCGGCGCACTACCTGATCCTGATCGGCCTCTTCGGCATCTTCGCTGCCGGCTTCCTGGCGATCGTGCTCCCCGAGGGCAAGCCCAGTTCGCGTGCCGTACGGATCTCCGGCGACTGGTACGCGCCGCTCGGCGGGATCGCGATGATCGCCGCGGCTGCATTCGCGCTGATCGGCTTCCCGCTCGACGACATCTGGCACCGGATCTTCGGTCAGGACGTGACTCTCTGGGGACCGACCCACTTGATGCTGATCGGAGGGGCGGGGCTGACGCTGATCGGCAGCGCGATCCTGATCGTCGAGGGCCGCTCCGAGCCGGCCCCTGGCTCTGCGGGGGGTGGCGCCCCCGCGAGCGTCGGGCGCGCCGTCAACTTCGCGTTCAGGTATCGCGGCGCGTTCGCGGTCGGTGGTCTTTTGATCGGGCTCTCGACCTTCCAGGCCGAGTTCGACTTCGGCGTGCCGCAATTCCAGCTCGTCCTCGAGCCGATCATGCTCGCGTTCGCGGCCGGCATCGCGCTCGTCGCGGCGCGCGTCTGGATCGGCCCGGGCGCCGCCCTCGGTGCCGCCATTTTCTTCGTATGCGTCCGCGGGATCGTGGCGCTGATCGTCGGGCAGGTCTTCGGCGAGGCGACCCCGCACCTGCCGCTCTACCTCGCCGAGGCCCTCTGCGTCGAGGGGCTCGCAATCGTCGTCAGCACCCGCCGGACCTATCTCTTCGGCGCGCTCTCCGGCGCCTTGATCGCCACCGTCGGCTTCGCCGCGGAGTACGGCTGGTCACACGTCTGGATGCCGGTTCCCTGGCCCGAGAGCCTGATCGCCGAGACGATCGTCGCGGTGCTCTTCGCTGGGATCGGCGCCGGGCTCCTCGGCGCCTTCCTCGGCGCCTCGCTGGAGGCCGGCCGCGGCCGCGGCCGCCGACCCGCGCCGGCGCTCGCGCCCGCCGCCGCCGGCCTCGCCGCGATCGTCGCCGCCGTCGCGCTCAACGTCGGCGACCAGACGCCGAGCGGCTGGCGCGCGAGCGTCGATCTGCGCAACGCGAGCGGCGGCCCGCAGCGCACCGTGGACGTGACGATCCGCCTCGACCCGCCCGCGATCGCCGACGAGGCCTACTGGGTGAACGCGATCTCGTGGCAGGGCGGCGACCTGGTCGTCGACCGCCTGGAGGAGGTCGGCTCCGGCGTCTACCGCACCACCGAGCCGCTCCCCGCGTACGGGACCTGGAAGACGTTGGTCCGGCTCCACCGCGACAACTACGTCGCCGGCGTCCCGATCTACATGCCCGAGGACAGCGCGATCCCGGCGCCCGCCGTCCCGGCGAAGCCGCACTTCACGCGCTCGTTCGTGGATGAGACCGAGATCCTGCAGCGCGAGCAGCAGCCGGGCGTCCCGGGCTACCTCGCGGCGCTCGCGTACGCGGCCGTCGCGGCCATCGTCGCCGCCCTCATCGCCCTGCTGGGGTGGGTGCTCACGCGGATCGCGAGGCCGGACGAGCGGCGGACGAGCGGCGAGCCGACACGGCGGACGTACCGCAGGGCGGTGCCGGTGTGATGGTTCCCCTTGCTCATGCCGGCCACTGGCTCGTCGGCCTCGGGTTTGCTGCGGCGCCGCTGATCGTGATCGCCGGCGTGATCGCGATCGCCGTCTCGGATCGTCGCCGCGGCCGTGGCTCGCGTGCCGGCGGCTGAGAAACCTCGGGCGGGCTCCTACGCGGCGCGAAGCTTCGCAGCGCCGGTCGAGATCACCTGGTCGCGCCCCGGGCCGACGCCGACCAGCCTGATCGGGACGCCGGCGGAATCGGAGATCGCCTCGAGGTAATTGCGCGCCTCCGGCGGCAGGTCGGCCTCCGACCGCGCGCCACTGATGTCCTCGCCCCAGCCGGGCAGCTCCTCGTATCCGGCGGTCGCCGTGTGGAGGATCGACTGGTGGTACGGGAACTCGTCGAACACGGCGCCCTCCCTACCCCGGTAGCGGACGGCGATCCGGAGGGAGTCGAGGCCAGAGAGGACGTCGAGCTTCGTGATCGCGAGCGCCGAGAGGCGGTTGAGCCTCGTCGCGTAGCGAAGCGCCACGAGGTCCAGCCAGCCGCAGCGGCGCTCGCGCCCGGTCGTCGTCCCGTACTCGTGCCCGCGTTCGCGCAGGTGCGTGCCGATCTCGTCGTCGAGCTCGCTCGGAAACGGCCCCGCCCCGACCCGCGTCGTGTAGGCCTTGCAGACCCCCCAGACCTCGTCGATGTCGGCCGGCCCGACACCGGCGCCGACGCAGGCGGCTCCCGCGATCGGGTTCGAGGACGTGACGAACGGATAGGTGCCGTGGTCGAGGTCGAGCAGGGCCGCCTGCGCGCCCTCGAAGATCACCGTCTCGCCGGAGTCGAGCGCGTCCCAGCAGAGACGCGAGGTGTCCGCGATGTACGGCTCGAGGCGATGCCCGTAGCGCAGGTACTCCTCGGTCATCGTGTGCAGGTCGAGCTTCGGGTCGCGCGCGAACGGACGCAGGAGCTGCTGCTTGGGCTCCAGCGCCGCCATGATCTTCTTCCGCAGGATCTTCGCGTCGAGGAGGTCCTGGACCCGGATCCCGAGCCGCGCCGACTTGTCCGCGTAGCAGGGGCCGATGCCGCGCTTCGTGGTGCCGATCTCGAGCTTCCCCAGCTTCGCCTCGCCCGCGGTGTCGAGCATCACGTGGTAGGGCATGATCAGGTGGGCGTTGGCGGAGATCCGCAGCCCGCTCACGTCGACTCCGCGGCGTCGCAGCCCGTCGAGCTCCGAGGTGAGCACCGCCGGATCGATCACGACGCCGTTTCCGATCACGCAGAGCTTGCCCGAGTAGAGGATCCCCGAGGGGACCAGGTGGAACTTGAACTCCTCGCCGTCACGGACGATCGTGTGGCCGGCGTTGTTGCCGCCCTGGAACCGGACGACCATCGCGGCGCGCTCGGCGAGCAGGTCGACGACCTTGCCCTTGCCCTCGTCGCCCCACTGGGTCCCGATGATCACGATGCCCGGCATAGCGGGGGAATTATGGCCGCTCGCCGCGCAGCGCCGGTCAGCGCTCAGGCGGCGTAGCGGTGATCGTCCCCGTACATGAGCAGCGTCTCGCACATCTCCGCGAGCCGCGAGACGGTGCGCTCGCCGATCTGTGCCTCGAGATCCGTGACGCCCATGTTGGTGGTCACGAGCATCGAACGGTTCGTCGCGTAGCGCTCGTCCACGATCGCGTAGAGCTGCTCGAGCACCCAGTCGCTTCGCTTCTCGGCCCCGAGGTCGTCGACGTGGAGCAGGTCGACGGATGTCAGGCGGTTGAAGAAGCCGAGGTAGGAGAGCTCGCCGGCGTCGGCGTCGTAGGTCCGCCGGATGCGGGCGAGGAGTCGCGGCAGCGAGTAGATCGCGACGCTGTGGCCGGCCTCGATCGCCTGCTTCGAGACCAGCATCGCGAGCGTCGTCTTGCCGGTGCCGACGTTGCCCTCCAGCCAGAGGCCGCGTCCGGTGGCGATCCGGTCCGGAAGGTCCTCGACGTAGCGGCGCACCTCCGCGACGACCGCGCGCGTGCGCGCATCGCGCGCCATGTCCGCGATCGGCGGACGGTCAAAGCTCACGCCCTGGTACTTGGTGGGCAGCACGCTGCGCACGCCGCGCGTCCGCGCCTGCTGAATGCGGCGCTCGCGGCACTCGCACGGCCGCGCGACATCGTTGGAGTCGACGATCCATCCGCTGCCGTCGCAGAGGCCGAGCGGGCAGGCGGGCTGGAGACGCTCGACGTTTCCGGCCATCAATCGTCCCCGGCGACGCTCGCGATCGCGTCGTCGTCGGAGGGCGCCGTGCGCGGCACGCGGTCGGTGTACGCGAGGTCGGCGAAGGACGCGAACTGCTCCTTGAACACGAGCTTGATCGTGTCGATCGGGCCGTTTCGGTTCTTGCGGACGATCAGCTCGGCGATCCCCTTGAGCTCCTCGCGCTCGGCCGCGTCCACGTCGTCGTCGAAGTTCTTGTAGTAGTCCTCGCGGTAGATGAACGCGACGAGGTCCGCGTCCTGCTCGAGGTTCCCGGACTCCCGCAGGTCCGAGAGGATCGGGCGCTTGTCGCGGCCGGTGCGCTGCTCCGGGGCTCGGGAGAGCTGCGACAGGGCGATCACGGGCACCTTGAGCTCGCGGGCGAGGATCTTGAGGCCGCGGCTCATCTGACCGACCTGCTCCACGCGGTTGGCGCGCGGGTCCTCGGCTCGCATGAGCTGGATGTAGTCGATGATGATCAGCGCCAGGCCGCCGTTGCCGGCGCTCCTCTCCTGCGCGTGCAGCCGCCGTGCCTTCGCGCGCAGGTCGAGCAGGCCCAGGTCGGAGGACTCGTCGATCCAGAGCGGCGCCGACTCGATCTCGTTGCAGACCCGCAGCACCCTCGCCCAGTCGCGCTCGCCGACCTTGCCCTTGCGAAGCTTGTCCGACGGGATGCGGGAGCGCTTCGCGATCAGCCGCTGGGCGAGCTCCGCGTCGGACATCTCGAGCGAGAAGAAGGCGACCGGGCGGCCCTGCTTGATCGAGACGTGCTCGGCGATGTTCGCGACGAAGCCGGACTTCCCCATGCCCGGGCGGGCGGCCACGATGATCAGGTTGCCGGGCTGAAAGCCGCCGGTGATCGCGTCGAACTCGGCGAACCCGGAGGGCGTCCCGGTGACCTCCGCGTTGCCGGTGGCGAGCTCCTCGAGGCGGTCGACCTCGCGGGAGAGGATGTCCTTGAGGACGTGGAAGTCCTCGACCTGCTCCTCGTGCGCGACGTTGAAGAGCATCCGCTCGGCCTGCTCGGCGAGCTGCTGGGGCTCGCCCTCGTGGTCGTAGACCGAGCGCTGGATCCTGTGCGAGGCCTCGAGCAGCCGGCGTAGCAGCGCGTTCTGCTGGACGATCCGCGCGTAGTGGCGTGCGTTGCCGGGGACGGGAACGGTCGAGGCCAGATGGGAGACCCCGTCCCTGCCCCCCGCCTCCTCGAGCTCGCCCTGCTGGGCGAGGAGCTCGGAGACGGTGAGGGCGTCGATCGGCTCTGAGCGCTCATAGAGGCGCTTGATCGCCTTGAAGATGATCCGGTGGCGCTCGCGGTAGAAGTCCTCCTCGGTGAGCCGGACGTCGAGGATCACCGGGTTCATCGCCGCCTCGGAGACCATCAGCGCGCCGAGCACCGACTCCTCGGCCTCCAGGTTCTGCGGCGGTACGTATGCCTCTGCAGTCGCCATCGTTTGTCTAATTAGAG